>NZ_JAPEOX010000001.1:609686-914530 GCF_026340675.1 Streptomyces sp. NBC_01264 | reverse complement strand
CGAGCCGAGTACGAGGCACCGGGCCGCGTCCCCGCGCGCGCCGTCGTCCAGCGGGACGACGCGGAAGCCGATCTCCAGGGGGCGGCCGGAGCCGTGCCGCAGGGTGGCGCGGCCCTCCCACCCCGCCGGCTGCCCACGCCCGCCCTGAGCGAGAACCGCTTCCCAGCTGCCCGGGTCCACCAGGAGGTCGCGCGCCGGCCGGCCGCACACGTCGGTGGACCGGCGGTCCAGGAGGGCTTCGGCGGCCGGTGTCCAGGCGAGGACCGTCCCGGCACCGTCCAGCAGCGCCGCGGCCGTGTTCGTGACAGCGAAGGGATGGTCCTGATAGCCATCAGTGGCGCGCATGCGTGCCCATCTCGTCCGACGGTCCCTCTGCGTTCATGCTCTCAGGTACGCCGGACACCCACGAACGGAAGGCCGAACCGTGCGGAAACTGATCTACGGGATGAACCTGACCCTGGACGGCTACATCGCCGCGGTCGGCGACGACATCAGCTGGGGCGGACCGCCGAGCGAGGAACTGTTCCAGTGGTGGCTCGACCACGAGCTGGCGAGCGGCCTGTCGCTGTACGGACGCAAGCTGTGGGAGACGATGAGCTCCTACTGGCCCACCGGCGACCAGCTGCCGGGCGCCACCCCGGCGGAGATCGAGTTCGCGCGGAACTGGCGGGACACGCCGAAGGTGGTGTTCTCCTCGACGATCGACCGGGTCGACTGGAACACCCGCCTGGTCACCGGCGACGCGATCGCCGAGATCACCCGGCTCAAGGCCGGGGACGGCGGCCCGATGACCATCGGCGGCGCGACGCTCGCCGGGGCGGCCGTGCGCGCCGGGCTGGTCGACGAGTACGCGATCGCCACCCACCCGGTCCTGGTGGGCGGCGGCACGCCGTTCTTCACCGCGCTGGACGGCCGGGTGAACCTGAATCTGGTGGAGACGCGGACGCTTCCCGGCGGCGTGGTCGTCACCAGGTACGAGACCAGGCGCTGAGCTCCACAGGAGCCAGCGCCCGGTGCCCCTACCGGGCCTTGCGGGCGTGCAGGACGTACGCCTCCAGGGGGAGGGGGGTGTGGTCGAGCAGCTCCAGTCCGGCGTCGGCGAGCAGGCGGGCGTAGTGCTCGCGGTTGCGTTCACGACCGCCGACGTTGCACATCATGTGCAGGTCCCAGGCCGTGGCCAGTGAGGGGGAACCGTCGACCGGCAGCAGTCGTTCGACGACCAGCAGGTCGGCGTGGTCGGGCATGGCGCGGGCGCAGTGGCGCAGGATCTCCCGGCACCGCTCGTCGTCCCAGTCGTGCAGGATGCGGGAGAGGACGTACACGTCACCGCCGGCCGGTACGTCCGCGAAGTCGCCGCTGCGGTAGTCGCACCGGGCGCCGCAGCCCGCGGCGTCGAGCGAGCGGCGGGCGGCCTCGACGGCGTGCGGGCGCTCCAGGAGCGTGCCCCGCAGCTCCGGGTGCGCGGTCAGGATGCGTCCGAGGAGTTCGCCGTTGCCGCCTGCCACGTCGACGACGGTCCGCGGAGTGGAGGCCCGGGCCGCGGTGATGATCACGGGGTGGGCGGGAAGCGGCTCGAACATGCGCGAACTGGCCGCCATGGAACGGTCGAAGAGATCGGCGAGCGCGGGGTCGCGCGCGAAGTGGTCGAAGTGGTTCTCGCCGAAGAGGTGGTCGAAGCCGGGCTGTCCGGTCCGTACGGTGTGGTCGAGCGCGGCGAAGGAGCGGTAGAAGGGGCCCCCGTACATCAGGGCCAGCGGGCGCATCGTGTCCGGGGAGTCCGCGTGGAGCAGGGCTCCGAGCGGAGTGAGGCGGAAGCTTTCCTCCTCCTCGGTGCACGGGGCCTCCCCGGTGCACGCGGCCACGACGCCGAGCATCGTGAGGTAGCGCAGGAGCGTGGCGAGGTTCTCGGGGCGGGTGGCGGTGCGCCGGGAGAGTTCCCGGGTGCTGGTGGCCGCGTGCGGGTCCATGGCCTCGGGCAGGCCCAGGCGCGCGAACGCGGCGAGTGCCTGTGTGGTCCATGCTCCGGTGAGGAGGCGCAGGAGCGTCTCGGCGGGCCGGCCCGCGTCGGGACGCGCCCGGGTGTCCGCGCGGAGGTGGTCGTCGAGGGCGTCCCGGTGGTCGCCGGGGGTGTAGAGCTCCAGGCGGCGGTAGCCGCTCGCCCCGGCCGCGGGGGTGGTGAAGTAGAGGACGGTGCCGTCCTCGTGCGGGTTGTACCCGCCGCCGTCGGGGCGGGCGCCGTGGCGGGCGAGCACCGCGCACAGGCCGCGCAGGACCAGCGGGTCCGGGTGCTCCAGTTCGAGGGCTAGGTGGGCCTCGTGGCCCCGGGCGCGTTCGTGCGCGGCGATCGGTTCCAGGTCGGAGTGCGCGGGCACCGTGAGGGCGAACACCTCCACCGCCCGGCGCTCTCCGGCCGGGCCGTGGACGCGGGGGCGCAGGATCCGGACGTCGAGCTCCGCCAGGGCACGGCGGTGGCGCCGGGCGAGCCGTTCCCGTACGACGACGCTCGGCTGGGACGGGGTGTCGACGGCGAGCCCGCAGTCGGCGAGTTGGCGGCGCAGGTCCTGCGGGTCGGTGGGGAAGAGCAGCAGGCCGGCGTGGGCGAAGCGGCAGTGCGGGGCCAGGGACCGCAGTTCCGGGCCGCGCAGACCGGGCAGCAGGAGGGGCAACAGGGTGGCGATGTCGTGTTCCCGCACGAAGGCGACGGCCGCGCGCAGGCGGGCCGTGTCGTCCGGGGGCATGGCGTCGTCGGGAAGCATCGTTTCGCCTGGAAGCGGCGATCCGGCGGGGCGCGTCGCTTCGTCGGGGAGGGTCGTCGTCATCGCGGAGTTCCTCGGCGGTGCAGGGGCGGGTGCTCCGGGGGAGCGGGGCATGGTGGACCGGCTGTGCGGTGGTCGGGCGAGGGGGTGCGGGGAAGAGCGGTGGTGCGGGGAAGAGCGGTGGTCAGACGCCGACGTAGTTCTCGGCGAACCAGTCCTGGTGGGCGCGGGAGGTACGCAGGGAGTCGAGGCGTGCGCGCCGCAGGGAAGCCTGGAAGAACGATCCGCCTGACGCGTCCGGGACCTGGCCCGGGATCGCATGCAGCAGGCCGGTCATCCACTGGGTGAACTCCTGCGCGCGCCAGATGTGCGCCAGACATTGCGCCGAATAGCGGTCGAGGGCTGCGCCGTTCCCTCCGGCGAGGGTCTCGGCGAGGGCTTCGCCCAAGATCTCCGCCTCCAGGACGGCGAGGTTCGCGCCCTTCGCGGCGGCCGGCGCCGTCAGGCTCGCGGCGTCACCGGCGAGCAGGAGCGAGCCGTGCCGCAGAGGTTCGATCACGTCGCACGCGAGGTCGACGACGCCGCGCTCGATGATCGGCCCCCTGTGCAGCGGACCGTGCTCCGCGGCGCGCATCCGCAGGTCGAGTTCGTCCCAGATCCGCTCCTCGGACCAGGCGTCGGCGGGGACGCCGCGCCGGTACTGGAGGTAGTACCGCGTGACCTGCGGACTGCGGGCCATGTGGCCGGCGAAGCCGCGCTCGTGGACGGCGTAGCCGACGGCGTCGAGGCTGGGCGGAGCTTCGGCGAGCAGGCCGAGCCAGCTCACTCCGTGGTCGTGGTGGTGGCGGACCGCGTCGGGCGGCAGCGAGCGGCGGGACGCTCCGTGGCGGCCGTCGCAGCCGGCGACGTACCTGGCCTCCCATCGGGTGGGGCGGCCGTCCGGCTCCCTGGTGGAGACGTACGGCCGGGGGCTGTCGGCGTCGTGGACCGCCAGTGCCTCGGTCGCGAAGTGGATCCTGCCACCGGCGTCGAGGTAGTGCGCCAGGAGGTCGGTGACCAGGTTCTGCTGCGGGTAGACGGTGTGCCGTTCGCCCCGGCCCAGGGAGCCGTAGTCGAGGCGGAAGCTGCCGTCCCCGGTACGGAACTCGCAGGTGCCGTGCGTGCGTCCGTGCCGGTGCAGCCCGTCGGCGAGGCCGTGGCGGTCCAGGATCCGTACGGTGTTCGGCGCGAGGAATCCCGCCCGGGCCCGGGTCTGGACGTGCGAGCGGTCGGCGCGTTCGAGAACGACGCAGTCGATCCCGGCGGCGAGCAGGAAGTTGGCGAGCACGAGGCCGGCGGGACCGGCGCCGAGCACGACCACGTCGGCCGAGGCGCGTAAGCCCCGACAATTCTTACTTTCTGTCATAGCGCGGGAATCATAAGCACGGAAAAACCGGAGGAAGATCACCAATAACCCACATGCAGTATTAAGGTGAAAATCGCCGGATCCGGTTCTCGCTCACGGTGGCGAGGGCGGCGCTAGCGTGTGGCGAGCCGCTCCATCAATGCGGCGCTCCGCGCCAGCAGCGCCCTTTCCTCATCGGTGAGTTCGGCCTCGATGGCCTGGGCGAGCCAGCCGGCCCGACGGCCGCGCTCCGCTTCGAGTGCTGCCCGCCCCGCGTCCGAGAGCTCGACCAGCGATTTGCGGCCGTCCGTGGGGTGCGCGCGGCGCGTGATCAGGTTCTGCTCCATCAGGAGTCCCACGGCGCGGGCCATCGACTGGGGGCGTACGCGCTGATCGGCGGCGAGGTCGCTGGTGGTCATGGCGCCGTCGCGGTCGAGTGCGCCGAGCACGGCGACCTGGCCCAGCGGGATGTGGTCCTCGTGTTTGACGCGTCGGGTGAGCTTGCCCATCGCGGTGCGTAGTTCGGCGGCGATGGCGGCGGCTTCCGGGGTGGGCATGGGGCAGTTTACCCCGTTGGTCAGCAAAGCTGTACAGCTGTTCTGCGCAGCTCAGCTGTACAGAACAGCTGTACAGCAAAACTGCACAGCCTTGCTGTATGGTTTGGCTTGTCGGGCTCAGCGCCAGCGTTGTCGCAGCCGGGGCCGCGGCACACGACAACGGGGAGGGACTCCCATGTCCGCACAGGCGGCCGGAACCACCGAAAGAGCCGACGCGACCATCGAGACCGTGACCGCACGCCGGATCATCGACAGTCGGGGCAACCCCACGGTCGAGGTCGACGTCGTCCTCGCGGACGGATCCACGGGACGCGCGGCCGTCCCCTCCGGAGCCTCCACCGGCGCCCGGGAAGCCGTGGAACTGCGCGACGGAGAATCCGCGCGCTGGCACGGCAAGGGCGTCGATCAGGCGGTGTCCCACGTCAACGGGGAGATCGCGGCGTCCGTACGCGGCCGGGACGCGGCGGACCAGGCCGGCCTCGACGCGGCTCTGGTCGCACTCGACGGCACCGCCACCAAGTCACGGCTCGGCGCCAACGCCGTCCTCGGTGTCTCCCTCGCCGCCGCCAAGGCCGCCGCGGCGGCCCACCGCCAGCCCCTGTACCACTACCTCGGCGGCGCGGACGCCCACCTCCTGCCGCTGCCGATGATGAACATCGTCAACGGCGGCGCCCACGCCGACAACCTGCTGGACTTCCAGGAGTTCATGATCGCGCCCGTGGGTGCGGACACCTTCGCCGAAGCCGTCCGCATGGGCAGCGAGGTCTTCCACACCCTGCGCCGGGACCTGCTGGCCGCCGGCCACTCCACCGGCGTCGGCGACGAAGGCGGGTTCGCGCCCGCGCTGCGCACCGCCGAAGAAGCCCTGGACTTCGTGATGGCCGCCATCGAGCGCACCGGCTACCGCCCCGGCCCCGACATCGGCCTGATCATGGACCCGGCGTCGTCGGAGTTCTTCCGCGACGGGGTCTACGACTACGCGGGCGAGGGCGTGCGCCGCAGCCCCTCCGACAACGTCGACTACCTGGTGAAGCTCATCGACGCCTACCCGATCCTCTCCATCGAGGACCCGATGGCGGAGAACGACTGGGACGGCTGGCGCGAGCTGACCGCCCGTGTCGGCGACCGCTGCCAGCTGACCGGCGACGACCTGTTCTGCACCAACGAGACGCTCCTGCGCGAAGGCATCGCCACCGGCGCCGGCAACTCCATCCTGATCAAGGTCAATCAGATCGGCACGCTGACGGAGGCGCTGGCCGCGGTGGCCACGGCCCACCAGGCGGGCTGGACGGCCGTCATGTCCCACCGCTCGGGCGAGACGGAGGACACGACCATCGCGGACCTGGCGGTCGCCACCGGCTGCGGTCAGATCAAGACCGGCTCGCTCTCCCGCTCCGACCGCACGGCGAAGTACAACCAGCTGATCCGGATCGAAGAGGAACTGGGCGGCTCGGCGCGCTACGCGGGCCGCTCCGCGCTGAGCAGGGGATGAACGGCCGGCAGTGGGCGGGCGGGGCTGCGCGAGGGTCGTAGAGCGTCCGTTCGGGTGGCGTTGGCCCTTCGCGGGTGGTAAGTGCGCCTGGAAGTGCGTCGGTCCGTGCTGTGCTGTGGCCACGGCCCGAAGGGGTCGTACGCGGGCCCGCCCGCTGTTCGCGGCAGGTTCGGCCCCAACAGCGAAGGAGGACTGATGTCGCGCTACCCGAAGGACCGGCGAAATCGGAGCAGGGTTGGTCAACTGCTCGTCTTCATCATGGTGTTGGCGGTTCCGCTCCTGGAGGTCTCCGGAGCCCATGCCGCCGCGGTGCACTCCAAACAGGGCCCCGACTGGGATGCCATCGCCCGCTGTGAATCCGGTGGGAATTGGCGGGCGAACACCGGCAACGGCCATTACGGCGGCTTGCAGTTCACCCAGTCGAGCTGGAAGGCGGCCGGAGGCCGCAAGTACGCACCACGCGCCGACCTCGCCACGAAGGCGGAGCAGATCGCCACGGCGAGGAGGCTCGCCAAGATCCAGGGAATGGGGGCCTGGACCTGCGCACGCCGCAGATGAAGTCCCGCCCCAACAGGGCTGTTCCATAGTCCTGTTGGGGCAAACCCGGCCGGACGGCCCGAAGAGCGGCGCCCGTCAGACGCCGAGGCCGTCGATCAGTTCGGCGCCGGGGAGTTCCGCGAACAGCTTCCCGGGCACGATGAGCTTCCCGCGCCGCCGCCCGCTGCCGATCAACACGTACGGCATGTCGCGGACGGCCGCGTCCACCAGGAGCGGCCAGTCGTCCGGAAGGCCCAGCGGGGTGATGCCGCCGTACTCCATGCCCGTCAGTTCGACGGCCGTGGCCATCGGAGCGAAGGAGACTTTGCGCGCCCCAGATGGCGGCGAACGGCGCCGTTCACGTCGACCCGGGCCGCGGAGGGCACCAGGCAGGCGGCGAGGGTGGTCTCGCCGCCGCGCTTGGCGGCCACCACCACGCAGTTCGCCGACTGGTCCAGCAGCTCCTGGCCGTAGTGCGCGACGAAGGCGGCGGTGTCCGCGATGGCCGGGTCGGTGTCGACGTAGAGGATCTGTGCGGCGGGTACGTCTCCCCGCCAACCGTCGACCGCGCGCGCCACGGGCGGGGTGAGCTCGGCGAGACGATCGGGGGCGGGTGCGGCATGGTCGAACGGTCCGATGGGAGTGCGCATCCCCGCACGCTGGCACCGGGCGTCGAGGTGCCCCACGGCCCCGGGCACCGCCTTCGTCTGGCCGCCTGGTAACCCTGGCTGACCTGCGGTTTCATCTGGAACGCAGACGGGGTGGGGGTATGGCGTGCGGATGCGGGCCCCGGGGCTCTGTGTCAGCTTGGTACGAGTGGGGGCTGGATCGCGGGGGGCGTCTTCCCCGAAGGGGTGCATCACAGATGAACCGACTTCTCGCCACGGCCGTGAGCACGGCCGCCGCAGCGCTTCTCGTGGCAGGCGGGGCCGCCTCGGCCTCCGCCGCCGAGCCCACCGACGACGCGACCACGAAGCTGTGCAGCAGTCTGACCGAACTCAAGGCCGACAACGCGAAGTTGCGTGAGCTCGACCCGGCTACAGCCACCAAGGACCAGATCGAGGAAGCCCACAAGGCCGTTCAGGACGACTGGACGACCGTCGCCAAGTCCACCGCGCAGTTCAAGGCCGCCCATAAGGAAGCGATCAAGAACGCGACCAAAGACGTGAAGAAGACGTACGACGGCCTGCCCGGTGACACCACCGGCGCCGAGGCCCTCACCAAGCTCACCCCGAACCTGCAGAATCTCGACGAGGCTGTCGCGAATGCCCAGACCGGCCTGAAGTGCGGCTGACGCGCCCCGGCCGCGTCGGCGGGTGAGGGACACCGCACGCGAAGTCACCTGAGTCGTCGGGTCCGGCGCCGCCGGACCCGACGGCGGGTTACCCGCAAGCGGCGGTCAGCGCGGCCGTGAACTCCCCGGCCAGTTCGGTGATCGCGGGGAGACCGAAGGCCAGCGCGTTGTACTGCAGCCAGCACCGCAGGCCGCCGTCCGGCTGCTCGACCACGGTCAGCTCGGGCACGCCCCGGTCACCGCCCGGCAGCGGCCAGGGCACGGTGCTCCCGCGCGGGAGCTCCCAGGGCGCGCAGGCCAGGCCGGGCACCTGGGCGGGCGCGGCCCAGGCCTCGTAGCGGAGCCAGGCCGCGAACGGTACGGACGGGCTGAACTCGGCGAACGGGTACAGCTGTTGGTCCAGCGCCTCGCTGTACACCGTCCGTAGCCGGTCGACCAGCTCGGCGAAGCCGGGCCCCCCGCTCGCGTCCACCCGCAGCAGCAGCGACTGGACGAAGCAGCCGACCGTGCGCTCGGAGTCCGGGCGCGGACGGCCGGGCACCGGGGTCATCACCACCAGGTCGGGGCGGCCGCTACGGCTCGCCAGCAGTCCGGTCCAGGCCGCGGTCACGGCCAGGAAGGGGGTCGCGCCGAGCTCGGCCGCCCGGACCCGCAGGGCTTCGGCCAACGGCGGCGCCACCTCGAACTCGTGCGCCTGCGTGAGGACTTCCTCCACTGCCCGACGACCGGCGAACTGCTCCAGGGCCTGCGGCGCCCCGGCCAGCGCGGTCGCGAAATGGGCCCGGGAGACCGGCCAGTGCGCGTTCGCCCACTCCACCAACTCCTGGTAGCCCGGACCCGGGCGGGCCGGCGGAGCCGAACGGCCGCGCCGCAGCGCCGAGTAGAACACCCCGAGGTCGGCCAGCAGCACACCGACCGACCAGCCGTCGGAGACCATGTGGTGCACCGCGACCAGCACCACGTGGTCGGTCTCCGAACGGCTCACCACCAGCAGGCGTGCCATCGGGTCGACGGCCAGGTCGGTGAGGCGGTCGCGTTCGGCCAGCAGCAGGGCGTCCACCTCCGGGTCCGTGGCCCCCGGAGCCGAGGTCAGCGTGATCCGTACCCGGGGCTCTTCGTCCAGCACCGCCCGTACGACCCCGTCACCCGCCGCCTCGAACCGGGTCCGCAGCGCCGGATGGCGACGGACCGCCTCGGTGAGCGCCAGGCCCAGGGTTCGCGGCTCCAGCCGGTCGGTGACCCGGAACAGCGCCGTCACCGCGCCGGCGTCCCGCCCGGGGGCCTCGGCCATCCAGCGGAAGAAGTTCTCCTGCTGCGAGGTGAGTGCGATCGCATGCGGCTGCGCACGGAGCGCGGCCAGAAAGGGCGTCACGGTCTCCGTGCCGGCGGACGTGCCGGCGGACGTACCGATGCACGCGTCGGCCGTGGTGGTCGCAGGCCGGTCCGGGTGGTCCACCCAAGCGGCCTGGGAGCGCAGCGAGGGCCGCTCGAAGACCATGGCGGTGCCCGCCCGGACCCCGAACTCGCCGCTGATGCCGGCGGCGAGCTGCACCGCCCGGAAGGAGTCGCCGCCGAGCGCGAAGAACTCGGCGGCCACGTCGGTGACCGGCCGGCCGAGGAGACGCCGCCAGAGTGCCGCCAGGCGCAGTTCCGTCGGGGTGGCCGGGGCGACCGCCGGACCGCTGGGCTCGGCGGGCGCGTCGAACAGGGGGCGCAGCCGGTGCTTGACCACCTTGCCGCTCGGGTTCCTGGGCAGGTCGTCGGCGAGCAGGATCCGGACCGGCAGTTCGGGCCGGCTGAGCCGGGCGCTCAGGAACAGCCGGAGCTCGTCCAGGTCCAGACCGCCGGGCCCGGCCACGACGACCGCCACCGGGACGGATCCCATCACGGGGTGCGGCAGGCCGAGCGCGGCGGCGTCCGCGATGCGGGGATGCTCGTACAGCACCTCCTCGATCCGCAGCGTGGAGACCTTCAGCGCACCGCTCTTGATGACGTCGCTCTCCCGGTCGACCAAGTGGAGGTAGCCGTCCGGGTCCAGGCGTCCGACGTCGCCCATCCGTACCCATCCGTCCCGGAACACCTTCGCGCTCTCCCCGGCGGCGCCCAGGTAGCCGCGCGGCGGTCCGGGCTGGCGCAGCCAGACCTCGCCGACCTGCCCGGCGGGCAGCGCGCGCCCGTCCGCGTCGAGGATCCGCAGGTCACGGGGGTCCGCCGGGCGGCCCAGCGAGCCGGGGCGGCGGGTGTCGACCACGGTGGAGATCTGCGCGGGCGAGGCCTCGGCGGAGGTGTAGGTGTTGACCAGGGTCGCATCCGGCAGCGCCGCGGCCAGCGCGGCGGCCACCGGTACGGGCAGTGCGGCGGCGGAGGAGTTGACCAGGCGCAGACTGCCCAGGTCGTACCGGGCGGCGGTGCCCGCGTTGAGCAGTTCGATCGCCATCGAGGGCACCAGGAAGGCGGTGCCGATCCCGAACTTCTCCACCGCGGCGCCGAACTCGTCCGCGTCGAAGCGCGGCAGGCTGAGCGTGGTGGGCGCGGCGGTCAGCGCGCTCAGCAGCATCACCTGGCCCGCGTTGGTCCCGATCGGGAAGGCGTGCAGGGCGTACCGCGAGTGCGCGTAGGCACGGCGGCGGGGACGGACGGCCGGCCCGGCGGTCAGGCCGGCCGTCAGGTTGGCGTGCGCGGCGAGCACGCCCTTGGGCGCGCCGGTGGTGCCGGAGGTGCCGATGACCTGGGCAGGGTCGGCCGGACCGACCCGGTGCGGCGGGGCAGCCGGCGGCTCGGGGTGCGCTGACAGCAAGGCGTCCAGATCCAGCTCCACCAGTCCCGGGACGGTGTGCGGTGCACCGTCCAGCAGGACCGTGCCGGCTCCGGCCAGCGCGGCCAGGGCGGCGGCATCGGCCCCGGACAGGTCCTCGCGGACCGGTACGGGCACCCCGCCCGCGTACTGGACCGCGAGGAAGCCCACGGCGTACCGCTCCCAGCGCGCGTTGGAGAACCGCAGCAGCACCCGGTCGCCCGATCCGATCCCGGCGGCGGCCAGCCCGACGGCAGCGCGCAGGGCCTCCTCGCGCCAGCGGCGGTAGCTCAGTTCCCCGCCGTCGACGACCTGTAGCGCGATGTGGTCGGGGTGTTCGGCGGCCCGGGCGTCGAGGAGCTCCGGGACGGTGGTCGCGGTGGGCGGCGCGGTGATGGCGATGCTGATGGCGTTCTCCGGTGGGTTTCGATGGGAGGTTCGGGCAGTGGATCCGACTCCACTGCCCGGGAGTGCCGCTGACGGTCCGGTGCCGGGACGGCCTCGGGAGGGGCTCGCGACGGCCTTGGGCGGAGCCCGCGACGGCCTCGGGCGGGGCTCGCGGCGAGACCCGTCCCGAGGCGGCGGGCGCGGAGTCAGCCCAGGCGGTCGGCGGCCTCCTCCTCGCTGAGGGCGTCGATCTCCGCGATCAGGAGTGCCTCGATCCGGGCTGCCAGGGCCGCCGGCGTAGGGCTGTCGAAGACGTCGCGGATCGACACGTCGAGGCCGACGCCGGCCCGGATGCGGGCGGCGACCCTGGTGACGAGGAGCGAGTCACCGCCGAGGGCGAGGAAATCGTCCAGTACGCCGACCTTCGGTACGCCGAGCACCTCCTGCCAGAGGTCCACCACCAAGGCCTCGGCATCGGTACGGGGTGCCAGGTACCCGGCGCCGGCGCCCGCCGGCTCCGGGTCGGGCAGCGCCGCCGCATCGAGCTTGCCGTTGGCGGTGAGCGGGAGGGCGTCGAGCAGCACCACGGTGTCCGGCACCATGAAGGCCGGCAGTCGCAGTGCCAGGTGCTCGCGCAGCTCGCCCGCCTGCGGCGCGCCCGTCTTCGGCGCGGCTGCCGCGGGCTGCTGTCCGGCGTCGGGTCGCAGGACGGCGTAGGCGATCAGCCGGCGGCCGCCCCGGACCAGTACGGCCGCCAGGGCGACGGCCGGATGGGCGGTGAGGGCGGCCTCGATCTCGGCGGGCTCGATCCGGTATCCGCGGATCTTCACCTGGCCGTCGGCGCGGCCGAGGAACTCCAACTGCCCGTCGATGCGCCAGCGGGCGCGGTCGCCGGTGCGGTACATCCGGCCGTGCGGGGCGTCGCTGAACGGATCGGGGAGGAAGGCCTCCGCGGTCAGGTCGGGCCGGGCCAGGTAGCCGCGTGCGAGGCCCGCGCCGCCGATGTACAGCTCGCCCTCGGAGCCGGCGGGCAGCAGGCTGCCGCGCTCGTCCAGGAGGTAGAGCCGCACCCCCGGCAGCGGACGGCCGAGCGGAGGCCGCTGTCCGGGCGCGGTCACGCCGCCGGTTACGCTGCCGGGCCCGCCACCGGGGTCGCCAGCGCGCTCGCCGGCGAGCTCGCCCGCGGTGACGATGACGGTGGCCTCGGTCGGGCCGTACGTGTTGACCAGCCGGACGGTGTCGCCGTGCCGCTCCCGCCACCGGGCGAGCGTGGCGGCGCGCGCCTCGGACCCGCCGAGGACCACCAGACGCAGCGCGGGCGGCCACGGGGCCTGGTCTCCGAGCGAGACCAGTTCCTCCCAGTACGCGGTGGGCAGGTCGAGTACGGTGACGGACCGTCCGGCCTCGCCGCGCAGCAGGTCGGGCAGCATCCGGCCGCCGCCGGGCAGCAGGACGACACAGGCGCCCGCGGTGAGGGCGGGCCAGATCTCCTCGGCGTGGGTGTCGAAGCCGATGGAGGCGAACTGAACGATCCGGTCGCCCGGCCCGAGCCCGTACCCCTCCGGTCCGGCCATCCACCGGACCCGCTCGGCCAGAGCGGCGTGCTCGACGACGACGCCCTTGGGAGCACCGGTGGAGCCCGAGGTGAAGAGGACGTACGCGAGGCCGCCGGGGCCGGTCCCGGACGGCAGCGCGGCCCCTGCGGCCACCGAGCTCCCGGACGTGATGCCCACGGCCCCGGTCTGTGCGGCCGATGGCTGCTCGGCTCCGGCCTGTCCGACGGACGCCTGCTCGGCTCCGGCCTGTCCGGCCCCGGCCTGCTCGGCTCCGGCCTGTCCGGCCGACGGCTGCCCGGCCGATGCCTGCCCGGCCGATGCCTGCCCGGCCGATGCCTGCCCCGCCCCGGCCCGTCCGGCCGTGCCGGCAGGATCGCCGACGGCCAGTACCGGGAACCCCAGGTCCGGTCGCTCGCCTCCGGTGAGGAGGAGGGCGGCGTCCGCTTCGCCGAGCATCAGCCGCTGGCGTTCGGCCGGGTGCGCGGGGTCGAGCGGCAGATAGCCGGCGCCGGCCTTCCAGATCGCGAGCAGGGCGGTGACCAGTTCGAAGGACGGCTCGATCCGGACGCCCACCGCACGGCCGGCCACCGGACCCAGTCGCCCGGCCAGCTCGTCCGACGCGCGGTCGAGTTCGGCGTAGGTGAGGATGCTGCCCGCACATGCCAGGGCGGCTGCGTCGGGGCGGGCGGCGACCTGGTCGGCGAAGCCGCGCAGGACAGGGCGGGCGTCCTCGGCCACGGCGGGTCCGGCGCCGAGGGCGAGCACCGCGGCCCGCTCCTCGCCGGCCGGCAGCAGCCAGTCGCCGTGCAGCGGGACCTCCACGTCAGTGACGGCTCGCGCGAGCAGGTCGCGGACCCGGCGGGCCAGGGCCTCGACCGTGGCGCGCTCGAAGAGTTCCCGGTCGAAGCAGAACGAGAGCGTCATCCCGCCGTCCGGGGTCCGCCAACTGTCCAGCAGCAGATCGGTCTTGGCCCGGTCGAAGCCGGAGTCCATGCTCGCCGTGCGGACCCCCTCGGGCAGCGAGGTCCGCTCGTCGGCGCCGGCCAGCTCGTACTGGCTCTGGTGGACGAACACCGCCTGGTAGAGCGGGCCGACGCCGGGCAATACGGGCAGCTCCAGCTCGGCTGCCACCCGCTCGACCGGGACGTCCTGATGGCTCAGTGCGGCCATCGTCGCGGAGCGGACCCGGCGCAGCGCGGTGCGGAAGTCGGGTTCGCCGGTGAGGTCCGCGCGGATCACCCCGGTGCGGGAGAAGTAGCCGAGCAGGGCTTCGTGGGCGGTCTCCTTGCGGCCGGCCAGCGGGGTGCCGACGGCGAAGTCGTAGGTGCCGCTCCAGCGGGCCAGTACGAACTGGTAGGCGACGAGCAGCACCATGAACGGCGTGCAGCGCTGCCCGCGGGCCAGGGCGTCGAGTCCGGCGACGAGTTCGGGACCGAGGGCGAGCTCGGCGAAGCCGGCCGGATGGGCGGGGTCGGCGGGTCTGGGGTGGTCCAGCGGCATCCGCAGGGCGCTGACACCGGCCAGTCGTCCGCTCCAGTGCCGGACCGCCTCCTCCGCCGCGCCGCCGTCCAGCCTGGTCCGTTCGGCGAGGGCGAAGTCGCCGAACTGGAGCTTGAGTTGCGGTAGTTCGGCCGGACCCTCGCCGGTCTCCTCGCGGTACAGCGCGAGCAGCTCGCGCCACAGCACGGTGAACGACCAGCCGTCGGAGACGATGTGGTGGACCACCACGCTCAGCGCGTGCTCGTGCTCTCCGGCGCTGACCAGGACGGCCCGCAGGGGCGGGCGCTCGCCCAGGTCGAAGGGGGCGTTGACGAAGGGGGCACAGGCCGCGGTGAAGGACTCCTCCGCGGCGTCCGCTATCGGGACCAGGGTGAGCTCGACGTTCCGTACGGGCTCCACGAGCTGGACGGGCTGCTCACCGTCCAGGGCGAACCGGGTGCGCAGCACCTGGTGCCGCGCGGTGAGCCGGGTCAGCGCCGCGCCCATGGCCCGCGGATCGACCGGACCGCTCCAGCGTCGGTTCAGGTACATGTTGAACCCGGCGTCCTGCGGACCCAGTTGCTGGAGGAACCAGAGACGGCGCTGCTCGTCGGTCAGTGGATGGCGGGCGATCGGGGCCGGGGTCGGAGAGGTGGTCATCTGTTCATCTCGCTCTTCGTGCGGGCCTGCAGGGTCTCCAGGCCGATCAGGTCGTCGGACTCGGCGTCCGGGACTTCCCGGTCGAAGCGGGCCAGGACGGGAATGCGGAGGCTGATCAGGACCAGTGCGGCCATGGCGAGGCCGAACACCAGGTAGAGCAGCCCGATGCCGCGCCCGTCGCCCGTGCCGATCAGCGCGCCGACGCTGGAAGCCAGCGCACCGCCCTCGTCCATCAGGGGCTGGAGCAGTTCGGGACCGGCCGGGGCGACCAGGGCGAAGCCGATGGGCAGGGTGGACCAGGCGACCAGGGTGTTCACCGCGATCACCCGGCCGTGGAAGCGCATCGGCACCTTGGTCTGGATGACCGTCGCGTAGATGCCGTTGAGCAGCGCCAGTCCGTAGGTCATGCCGAACGCACCGGCGGCGACCACGGCCACTGAGGGCCGCAGCCCCGTGATGACGCAGGCGGCGGCGAGACCCAGGGCGGCGAACAGGACGCCGCGCAGGCGCATCCTGCGCGGGCCTCCCCAGACCAGCAGGGTGAGGCCGCCGAGGACGGCGCCCAGGCCGGCCGCGGTGGACACCCAGCCGGCCGCGGCGGTGGAGGAGAAGGAGAGCACCAGTGGGGTGATGAGCAGGAAGAGCGGGGAGAGGAAGATGTTCAGCGCCGCGAACCAGAACAGCATGGCCCTGAAGTGGCGGCTTCCGAGCGCCCGTCGGAAGCCCGCGCGGATCTCCGCGGCGACGCTCTCGCGTCGGGTGGCGGCCATCACGTCGGGGAAGCGCACCGCCAGGGTGACTCCGGTGGCGATCAGGTAGCTGACGACGTCGAAGACCAGGATGCCGCCGAGGCCGATCACGTGCAGGATGCCGACCGCGATCAGCGGAACGAGGAACTGCGCGAGGCCCAGGGCCATCTGGACCACACCGTTGGCGCGGCCGAGGAACCGCTTGGGCACCAGCTGCGGTACCGCCGAGCCCCAGGCGACGCGCTGGAAGGCGAGCGCGGCGGAGAGCAGGGAGATCATCATGTAGCAGTGCCAGATCTCCAGCGAGTCGCTGAGGTAGAGCGCCAGCAGGGCCGCCTGGGACAGACCGGCCGCGATGTCGCCGCCCAGCATCACCCGGCGGCGGTCGCCCCGGTCGACGATGGCCCCGGCCAGCGGGGCGACCACGATGCCGGGCACCAGGCCGAAGGCGGCGAGCAGACCGAGCTGGAACAGCGAACCGGTCTGCAGGTAGATCCAGATCGGCAGGGCGAACTCGGTGAGCGCCGAGCCGATCATCGAGAGCTGCTGGCCGGTGGCGACGGCCAGGAAGCGGCCCATGGTCGGGCGGACGGGTCGGCGGCGCGGGCGGGCCTTGCGGGACCACCTCCCCGGCGTCCCGGACGGCTCCGGATCCTCCGCCCGATCGGGCTCCTGCCCGGGTTCCGGCCCCGAGTCCGGCTCCGTCCCGGCGGCGTCGCGGGACAGGCCGGCCAGCCACCAGGTGGCATCGGCGGTGCGTTCGTGGCGCACCTCCTCGCCGGCGGCGATCGAGCGGTGCACTCCGGTCACGATGCCGGCCAGTTCCTCGGCACGGTACTTGAGGTAGAAGTGCCCGGCCTCGTCCAGGACCACCACGGCAGCGGTCCCGGTGATCCGGTGCCACTCGCGGTACCGCTCCTGGTAGAACTCGGTCGCCGGGTCGCGGTCGCCGCACACGGCGATCACCGGCGCCGTGATGGCACCTCCCTCGCTCTCGTACAGCTCGCCGAAGTAGCGCTCGGCGCCCTTGGTGCCGACCCGGCGGTTGTGCACGATCAGCCGCAGCTGTTCCTCGTCGACCTCATCGACGTCCAGGCCCGCCGCGGCCAGGGCGTTGATCATGCCCTGGTCGCTGCGCAGCCGGGCGGCCAGCTCGGCGAACCGCTCGGCCAACGCGGCGCCGCGACCCTTCGGGCGGGCGAACGGGAAGATGCCTCCGAGGTGGACGGCGTCGATCTTCCGGCCGGCCGCCTCCACCCGGCGGGCGATCTCCACGGTCAGCCGGACGCCGACCCCGCAGTGCCCGTACAGCACCAGGGGTCCGGCGACGTCGGCGACGATCTCCTCCGCGCAGAGCCGGGCGACCTCGTCGATGTCCATGGCCTCCTCGCCCAGCTCGTGGCCGGGGACGGCGATGGAGTGCAGGGCCCAGTCCGCGGGCATGGCGTCGGCGAGGGGCTTGTAGATCAGTGCGCTGCCGCCTCCGTAGGGGGCGCAGACCACACTGGCGGCCGCCTTGCGGCGCTCGGGGGTGAGCAGGTGCAGCAGCCGGCGCGGGCCGCGGTCGGCCTCGGGCGCGGTCACCAGTGCGGCGAGCCGGCGGACCGTCGGGTGTTTGAAGAGGTCCATCACGCCGACGGGTGCGGCCAGTTCGGGGAAGGCCCGGCGCATCCGGGCGACCACCTGGGTGGCGAGCAGGGAGTGGCCCCCGAGCTCGAAGAAGTCGTCCAGCGCGCCGACGCGGGGGAGCTCCAGCAGGTCCGCCCACAGGGCGGCGATGACCTGCTCGGCCCCTTCCTCGGGATCGACGTGGGTTCCGGCGGCCGGGCCGTCCGCGGGTGCGGGCAGCGCCTTGCGGTCGATCTTGCCGTGGGCGAGCAGCGGCAGCCGCTCCAGCACCACGTACCGGGCCGGGACCATGTAGTCCGGCAGGAACTCGCCCAGCGTGGCGCGCAGTTCGGAAGCGGTCGGCGGTTCACCGCCGGCGGGGCGTTCCAGGTAGGCGACGAGGTTCTGCTTGACGCCCTCACCGCGCGCCAGGACCACCGCCTGGGTGATGCCGGGCAGGGCGGTCAGCGCGGCCTCGATCTCCCCGGGCTCGACCCGGTACCCGCGGACCTTGATCTGGTCGTCGCCGCGGCCGAGGTAGTCCAGGGTCCCGTCGGTGCGCCAGCGTGCCAGGTCGCCGGTGCGGTACATCCGCGGGCCGCCGGTGACCGGGGCGGCGTACGGGTCCACGCCGGCCGGGGCGGCATACGGGTCGACGCGGCCCGGGGCGGCGTACGGATCGGGCAGGAACCGCTCGGCCGTCAGGTCCGGGCGCCCGAGGTAGCCACGGGCCAGCCGGTCCCCACCCAGGTACAACTCGCCGGTGACGCCCGGCGGAACGGGGTTGCGGGACTCGTCCAGCACGTAGCAGCGACCACCGGCCAGCGGGCTGCCGATCGGGGTGTTGCCCGGAGCGTCCAGGCCGTCGGAGGTGACCTCGTGGACCGTGATCCCCACCGTCGCCTCGGTCGGTCCGTAGTGGTTGAAGACCGCGCACCGGCCCAGTGCGGCGATGCCCGCCGCCCAGGACCAGCTGCTGGCCTCGCCGCCCAGGACCAGGGTGCGGCGCGGCAGCAGCCGCTCGATGGGCGCGTCGGCGGTCAGCGCGGCCAGGTGGGACGGCGTCATCTTGAGGTGGTCGATGCCCGCCCGCTCGATCTCGGAGGCCAGCTCCACGCCCGCGATCCGTCGCGGCAGCAGGTGGACCCGGCCGCCGGTCGTGAGCGCCAGGTAGAGCATGGTCATGCTGAAGTCGAAGGAGAGCGACTGCAGCAGCCCGTAGGAGCCCCCGGGTTCGATCCGCAGCCGCTCGCGGGCACCTGCGAGGTAGTTGAGGATCTGGCGGTGCTGCACCGCCACGCCCTTGGGCGTGCCGGTGGAGCCCGAGGTGTAGATCACGTACGCGAGGTGGCCGGGGCCGGAGACCTCCTCCAGCGCAGTCCCGTCCCCTGCCGGCGCGCCGTCCTCGTCGCCGTCCGTCAGCAGGTCGGCCGCCGGGTGGTCGCCGAACCGGGCTCGCAGCTCGGTGTCGGTGATCAGGACCTTGGCCCCGGCATCGGCGACCAGGTGGGCGAGCCGGGTGGGCGGCTGTTCGGGGTCGAGCGGCAGGTAGCCGCCGCCGGACTTGAGTACGGCGACCAGGGCCACCGCCAGCTCGGCGGACTGCTCCAGGCAGACGGCGACCCGGTCGTCCGCACCCACGCCTAGCGCCCGAAGGCGCCGGGCCATGGCGTTCGCGCGCCGGTCGAGGTCGCCGTAGGTCAGCGTGCGGTCCTCGAAGACCAGCGCGGGCGCCTCCGGCGTCCGGGCCGCTGCCTCGGCCAGTGCCCCGGTCAGCGTCGCGGGGCCGCCGTCCGGTAGCGCGGGACCGACGGCCCAATCACCCAGTACGGCCGACCGCTCGGCCGCGGTCAGCAGCGGGAGCCGGTCCACCGGCACTGCGGGGTCGGCGACGCCGGCCGCGGTCAGCAGCTCGAAGCGCTCGACGAGGCGCTCGACGGTGCCGGCGTCGAAGAGGTCGGTGCGGTACGTGAACAGACCGTAGAGGCCGCCGTCCGGCTCCTCGCGCATGTAGAGGGAGAGGTCGGCGTGGGTCGTCGTGGCTTCGTAGCCGAAGCCCTCGGTGTCCAGGCCGGCTGTGGGGGCGGTGGCGCGGTCGCCGTAGTTCTGGAATGCGAAGGTGGTCTGGAAGACGGCGGCGCGGCTGACGTCGCGTTCGACCGCGAGGTCGTTGACCATCTGCTCGAACGGCACCTCCTGGTGCGCGTACGCGTCGAGCGTGGTCTCGCGGACCCGGCTGATCAGCCGGCCGAAGTCGAGGTCGGCGCCGAGCCGGGCGCGGATCGGCAGCATGTTCACGAACGCGCCCACGACGCCTTCGAGTTCATGGTGGAGACGGCCGGCGACCGCGGAGCCGACCGCGAAGTCGCGCTGGCCGGAGTGCCGGCCCAGCAGGGCCTGGAACGCGGCCATCAGCACCATGTAGGTGGAGGCGCCGAAGGACCGCGCCACCTCGGCGATCCGGCGGGAGAGTTCGGGACTCCAGCGGAACTCGGTCGCGGCGCCGTCGAAGGTGAACAGCGGCGGTCGGGGCCGGTCGGAGGGCAACTCCAGCGCCGGGACGCCGTCGAGCTCCCTGCGCCAGTGCTCGCGCGAGGCGGCGATCTGCCCGTTCTCCAGGCGGCCGCGCTGCCAGGCCGCGTAGTCACCGAACTGGACTGACAGTGAGGGGAGTTCACCTGGAGCGCCGTGGGCGTGGTGGGCGTAGCGGAGGTCGAGCTCCCGGTTGAGGAGGTCGATGGACCAGCCGTCGCAGATGATGTGGTGCATCACCAGGGCCAGGACGTGGTCGTCCTCGGCGATCCGGACCACCAGGGCACGCAGCAGCGGGCCGGCCTGGAGGTCGAAGGGTTCGGCGATCAGGGCGCCGAGTTCGGCGGCGGCGCGCGCCTGCGGGTCCGGGTCCGTACCGGCGTCCAGGTGCCGGGCCGCGAACGGCGCGGGCTCGCAGACCCGGACTTCGGCGGTGCCGGCCTCGGTGGTGGCGAAGGTCATCCGCAGACTCTCGTGCCGGGCCACCAGGTCGGTCAGAGCGGTGTCGAGCGCTGCGCGGTCGAAGGGGCCGCGCAGCCGGCGGGCCGGTGCCAGGGTGTAGGCAGTGGATCCGGGAGCGAGCTGGTCCATGAACCAGAGCCGTTCCTGGCCGCTGGAGAGCGGCGGTGCGGTGTCCGCCGGGCGGGGGTCCACCACCCGGGCGGGGGCCGAGGCGCCCCGCAGCCGCCGGCTGAGGAGGGCGCGCTTGGCTGCGGACCAGTCGGTGGGCAGGTCCTGGGTATCCGTCATCGAGTTCCTGTTCGGGCGTGCGGCGGGGGAGGAGCCGGAGAGTGCGGGCGCGGCGGGGCCGGGCGCGGCACGGCGCCCTGCGTCCGGCGTACCGGGCGCAGGGTCGCGCGGGAGGTGACGGGCTACTGGCGTTCCCGGACGGCGGCAGCGATGCCGGCCGGGGTCGGGACGTCGAAGAAGACGTCGAAGTCGAGCTCCACGCCGAGCGCGTCGCGGATCCGGGCGGCGATCTGGATCACGGTCAGCGAATGTCCGCCGAGGTCGAACAGGTCGTCCTCGGGGCCGACATCGGGCAGGTTGAGCACCTCGGCCCAGATCCGGCGGACGATTGAGGTCGTCTCGTCCTCGGCGCGGACCTCGGTGCCCGATGCGGCTTCGGCGGTCTGCGGCGCCGGAGCCTCCCGCGGCGGCGGAACGGGCAGGGCCCGCCGGTCCAGCTTGCCGTTCGGGGTGAGCGGCAGGCGCTCCATGGTGAGCCAGCGCTGCGGCACCATCGCGGCCGGCAGGGTGCGCATCAGGTGCTCGCGCAGCTCGGCGGGGGTGGGCGACGGGACGCCGGCGGCCGGTACCGGATAGCCGGCCAGGAAGGGCTCGCCGTCCTCCTCGGTGCGGACGGCGACGGCGGCCTGGGCGAGGGCCGGGTGCTCCAGCAGGGCGGACTCGATCTCGCCGAGCTCGATCCGGTGGCCGCGGATCTTGACCTGGTCGTCGATGCGGCCGAGGAACTCGAGATCGCCGTCGGCCGTCAAGACGGCGCGGTCCCCGGTGCGGTAGAGCCGGGCGCCGGGCGGGCCGAACGGGCTCTGCACGAACCGTTCGGCGGTGAGTTCGGGCCGGCCGAGGTAGCCGTGGGCGACGCCGTCCCCGCCGATCAGCAGTTCTCCGGGGATCCCGAGAGGGGTGGGGCGCAGCTGCTCGTCCACGACGTAGGTCCGGGTGTTGGCGATCGGTCGGCCGATCCGGACCTGATCGGGATCGGCGGGGAGTTCGGCGCAGGTGGACCAGATGGTGGTCTCGGTGGGCCCGTACACATTGAACAACCGGGCGGTGAGCGCCCGCAGTTCGCGGGCCAGGGGGAGCGGCAGTGCCTCGCCGCCGGCCAGGCCGGTGACGGCGGCCAAGGCGTGGGCGGGGCGCCCGCCGGCCCCGGTCGCCGCCGTGAGCATCACCCGCCATCCGGACGGGGTGGCCTGGACGTGGGTGACGCCCTCGGTGCCGATGAGCGCGAGCAGGCCGGGGCCGTCGACGGCGAGGCCGTCCGGAGCCAGGACCAGGCGGCCGCCGGTGATCAGCGGCAGGTAGAGCTCCAGCGCGGAGATGTCGAACGAGAGCGAGGTCAACCCGAGCCAGGCGTGCTCGGGGCCGGAGCCGAGCAGGTCGGCGAAGGAGGTGAGGAGGTTGACCAGCGCCCGGTGGCCGACCGCGACGCCCTTGGGACGGCCCGTGGAGCCGGAGGTGTACAGGACGTACGCCACGTCCTCCGGGCCGGGGGCGGCCTCGGTGCCGACCCCGGGGGCGGCCCCGCCCGGGTCCTGCGCCGACCACGCGGGGACCCGTAGCACCGCGGTGGCGGCAGCCTCCACGAGCGGCGAGGGCTCGCGGTCGGCGAGCACCAGAACGGCTCCGGAGTCGCGCAGGACGAGGGCCAGTCGCTCGGCCGGATAGCCGGGGTCCAGCGGCAGGTAGGCCGCGCCGGTGGCGAGGACTGCGAGCAGCGCGGCGGGCAGGTCGGCGGTGCGGTCCAGGTGGAGGGCGACCAGGTCGCCGGGACGGACGCCGCCGGCACGCAAGGCCTCTGCCAACTGTTCGCTACGGAGGATCAGTTCGCGGTAGGACAGGTGGCGGCCGGAAGCACTGACCGCGATCGCCCCGGGGGTGGCGGCCGCCTGCGAGCGGACCAGGTCGAGCACGGTCCGGTCGGCGGGATAGGGCCGGTCGGTGGCGTTCGGCACGGCCGTGACGGCCCGGAGCTCGGCGGCGTCCAGGAGCGGCAGATCCACCAGCCGGGTGCCGGGGGCGGCGACCGCGCCGGCGAGCAGGGTGCGGTAGTGGCCGGCGATCCGGCGGGCGGCGTCCGGGGCGAGCACGGCCGGGTCGTACTGGAGGCTGAAGTCGATGCCGCCGCCCGGGGCGCCGGGGGTGCCGGGGGCCTCGACCGCCTGGAGGTGGAGGGTGTTGCGGGCGGTGCCGTTGTGCACGGCCCACGCGACCCGGGCACCGGTGCCGGCGAATTCCGGGTCCGGTCCGCGCCGGCGGTAGCCGAGCGAGACCGCGGTCAGGCCGACGCGGGGGCTCAGTCCGGGGACGGCGGTGCCGAAGGGCACGCCGCGGTACGGGTAACCGGCCCGCAGCTCGGCCCGGACGGCGGCGGCGAAATCGGCGAAGGTCCGCGACGCATCGCCCGGCGGCGCGTGGACGGGCAGCTCGTTGACGAACAGCCCTATCTCGTCCGCGAGTTCAGCCGTGCGGGTGGAGAACGGGACGGATATCGGCACCGCTTCGCCGCCGTACCGCCGCAGCAGCCCGTGCAGGGCCGCGAGCAGGAACTCGAAGACGGTGGTACCGGCGAGGGTGGCCGCCGCGGCCAGCTCTTCGGCCTCGGCGCCGTCGAGGCGCCACTCGACCGCCTCACCGGCCCCGGCGACGGTCGAGGCATGCGCCGCACCGGGCAGTACCGGGTCGGTGGCGGCGGCCCAGCGCGGCCCGTACCACTCGGCGGCTCCGCGTACGGCGTCCGGATCGGCGGCCGGTCCGGCCGGTGCGCTGCCCGGCGTGTCGGCCGGGGCGAGGGGCAGGGGTGCCGAGGCGTACGCGGCTGCGAGGTCCCGGGTCAGGACGTCCTTGGAGTTGCCGTCGAAGACCGCGTGGTGGGCGGTGACCAGCAGCTCCGCGCTGCCGTCGGCGCGTCGGTACAGGGTGAAGCGGCTGAGCGGTCCGGTCTCCAGGACGAACGGGCGGGCGGCCTCCCCCTCCAGCAGCTTCTCCAAGTCGGCTTCGTCGGTGGGCGCTTCGAGCCGCACCAATTCGGGCCGTCGCCTCGCGGGTTCCTGCCGGACCTTGCCGTCACGCTCCACGAGCCGGGCGGACAGGACCGGATGGCGGTTGGTCACCGCGGCCACCGCGCGGGCCAGCTCCGCCGTGTCGATCCGGTCGAAGGAGATCCGCACCGGCATGTGGAACGCCTCGCGGGCCAGCCCCAGCCGTTCGGTGAGCCAGACGCCGTGCTGGGCCGGCGAGGCCGGCGCAGGGTCGGGCAGGGGGAGTACTTCGGACATCGGCGGCTCACTTAGGACGTCGGAGCAGGGTGGCGGAGCTGCACGGGTGAGCGTGCGGACGCGACATGGGGCGCGGGCTGCCACACGGTGGCCCCCCCGGGGCACCAACGGCAGGCTGCGGCAAGCGGGTTCGGTGACGGCATCGGCCACGGTGTGGCGCCCGGCCCTCCCCCGGGGACCGGCCGACGGCCGTGAACGGTCAGGACCGCCGGACGTCCAGGGATCTCCCGGGACGTCCGGTGCCTCGGCTCGGGCCCCCACCCGATGAAGACAATTGGTCCAGACCTGTCGAGAGATTCGCACAACGCCCATGGGGCGTCAAGGGGTGTCCATTGCCCGGAATGGGCCGCCATGTGCGCGTCGATCTGTACCGGAGTTCTCCCAAACATCCGGGCGAGCATGCATCTTTGACGATTCGTCATCACTTGTTTGCCGACCGGTCGACTCCGGCGCGTGGCCCACGGGGCGCCGTGACCGCACGGCGCCGACGCTCATGATTCGCGTTCGAGACGGCGCAAAAGGCCCTGCAAGAAGATGTCCCGCTCCCACGTGGATCTCCCGTTCGAGAGCGCATGAGGATGCTGGTGGGGCGAGAAGAACCATTGCGTCTTCCGCGGTCTCAACGCGAGCGGCATGCAGTTCAGGATGGAGAGCAACGTATCCCCGGCCGAGGTGGAACGCCTTGCCGGCGCGGGCGTGAAGAGGATCCAACCAGGCATCGAGTCACTCTCCGCACCGGTACTGAAGTTGATGCGAAAGGGCGTCACCGCGCTTCAGCTTGTCGTTTATGGTCCGATGTCGAACGCGACTCGCACTTGGTCGGCGTTTTCGCAGTTCAGCGGACGCGAAGGCGGCCTTCGCTTGATCCTGGGCTCCGTCACAGAGCGGATCAGCGCGAAGGCCGTGGTCATGAGTCTGATGGAGCAGGACGTCCTGCGGGACGCGTTCGCGGAAGTGTCACACTTCCGGTCGGAGTTGTACGCGTGTCTGACCGTGCGGGGCGATGCCTTGTTCGAGTTGTGCGACGCGTTGCTGTGCACGGACGGACCGGTGCGGACGCTCGTAGATCTCGCGCTCGCGCCTGAACACCGCCGTGGTCACGGTGGTTTGTACGGCGGTCTCAACCAGGGCCGGATCGATGTCGCCCGGCTGCGCCGGGCCCTGGCCGGGATGCCACTGCCGAGGGCGGCGGACGGCAGGCTGGTCCTGGCGGTGGACGTCTCGCCGTGGCTGAGGCCGGACGCCAATACCTGGCGGTGACCGGGCCTTCTGCCACACTTTCGGCCGTGGCGTGGGCAAACACCAGATGGTGCCCGGCTGGCCGTACTCGGTAGTGGCCGCGCTGGAGAGCGGCCGCACCTCGTGGACGGCAGTGCTCGATGCGGTCCGTCTCCGGCCCGGCGCTGACGTGGCAGCGGTGACCACGTTCCAGATTCGCGAGGTCCTCGAGCGACTCGTTGCAGCGGGCCAGTGGAAGCCAGGCGACCCGAACATCCTGGTCGTGCTGGACGCCGGATACGACGCTCCGCGCATCGCTCACCTGCTGGCCGGCCTGCCCGTCGAGATCCTGGGACGGATGCGTTCGGACCGGGTGATGTGCCGGCCGGCTCCCACCCGCGAGGAGTTCCACAGGCAGCATCCCGCCGGCGGACGCCCACCGAGGCACGGCGGCGAGTTCGTCTTCGGCCAGCCCGAGACCTGGGGCTCTGAGCATGTCGTGACGGCCACGGACACCCGCCTCTACGGGAATGCGACCGCGCGGGCGTGGGACCGGCTGCACCCCAGGCTGACCCGGCGGGCCGCCTGGCTCGCCCACGGGGCTGAACTGCCCGTGATCGAGGGGACCGTCATCCGCCTGACCGTGGAGAAACTGCCCAGCGGCGGGGTCAACAAGCCGGTCTGGCTGTGGTGGTCGGGCACCGGCGCCACCACCGCGGACGTCGACCGCTGCTGGCAGTCCTTCCTCCGACGATTCGACCTCGAGCACACCTTCCGCCTGTTCAAACAGACCCTCGGCTGGACCAAGCCCCGGCTCCGCAGCTCGGACGCGGCAGACCGCTGGACCTGGATCATCCTGGCCGCACATGCCCGGCTCCGCCTTGCCCGCCCGCTGGCCGCCGACCTCCGCCGGCCGTGGGAGAAGCCAGCGGAACCGAACAGGCTGACACCGGCCCGCGTCCGCAGAGGGTTCAGGAACCTGCACGCGCGGACCGGCACACCAGCCCGTGCACCAAAACCGACCCGCCCGGGCCCCGGCCGACCTCCCGGCTCGAAGAACCAGCGTCCCGCCACCCGCTACGACGTCGGACGCGTCCTCGCCACCGGCGAGCCCTACACCCGACCAGCACACCACAAAATCGGGACCAAACCCCGCCGAACTGGATAAACGACAAGTTCAGAACATGAACCTTCTGAGGTGGAGCAGGTTCCATGGAATCGAAGGCGGCTGGAATCTCCTGTGGGGGGATTCCCCGGCGAGCTGGCGGAGCACTACTCCGCCCAAGTCGCCGTGCTCGAAAGAATTCCTCATCTGCAACCGCCGGGCGGCGACGGTCGGTTGTGGCTCGAACGGTTCAGTCCCATATGCCAGTTCGGTCCTGGCTTCATGAAGATGGACGAACGGCGTCCAGGATCCGCACACCGCTCGTACGTCGTCGACGGAGTGCACGCCGACCTCTACCGCCGTTGTTTCAGCAAACCTCGATCAGTTCGCGCGGTCAGCCGAGAAATGGGTCACTCCGAAGGGCCGGTCCTGGGGGTTGGTCGCCGACCTGGCCGGTCTGGGACTTGTCCTGTGCGAGGACAGTAAGATCCTTGCCCGCGCGCTCCCACCTCCCGGCGGCCGGCGACACCTTTCAGAGAGTCGAACGTGATCAAGTTTTACCGCCTCTGGGTATCCACCGCGTCCTCGAACTTCGGAGACGGGCTGCTCCGTGTCCTGCTGCCGCTCCTGGCCCTGGCCTGGGGTGCCTCCGGCTTCGAGGTGTCCCTCGTCGTCGCGTCGAGCTATCTGCCCTGGTTGTTCGGAAGCCTGCTCATCGGTGTCTTCGTCGACCGGTTGAACCGGTCCACGATCATTCGCGCGGCGAACGCGATACGCGTGCTCGCGACCTTCGCCCTCCTGTCCTTGACGGTCGCCGACCTGGCGAGCGTCGCCCTGCTGATCGCGCTGGCCCTGGTGCACGGGGTCGCCGAGGTGGCGGCCGATCTGAGTTCGCAGAGCGCGGTCTCCCAGGTGGTCAGGAACGAGCAGCTGGAAAGCGCGTACGGGCGGATATCCGTGTCCCAGGTGGTCGCGAATACGCTGGTGGGGCCGGCGGTGGCCGGACTTCTCTTCGGGCGGACGCAGGCCGCCGTGATCGGACTCATCTGCGCCTGCTACGTGATCGCCGGGCTGTCGGTCCCGGCCACTCCCGACAGCGACCAGGACTCCCCGGAGCCCTGGTCTCCCCGGCAGATCTGGCGGGAATTGCGCATCGGGGTGTCGGCCGTCACCAGTAATTCCTGGCTGCGTCGCGCCGCACTGTCGGTGGGTGTCATGAACTTCGCGTCGGGTGCCAATGCCGCAATGCTGGTCACGTACGCAGTGAGTCCAGGTCCGCTCCAGCTCACGACGGGCGAGTACGGATTGCTGCTGTCCGCCCTCGGGATCGGGTCGATGATCGGCAGTGCGGTCGCGGCCCGGGTTTCCCGGTTGCTCGGGAAGTCCCACGCGGTGGCGGTCGGCGTCGGGGGACTACTCACCACCATCGCGGCGCCCGGCCTCTCGGACAGCGTGTGGGTCATCGCGCTGTTGATGACCGCAGGCAGCACGGTGGGCACGCTCTTCGGGGTGAAGGTCATCTCCATGCGGCAGAGATCCGTGTCGAACGAGCTCCTCGGCCGCGTCCATTCCGCGTTCCAGTTCGTCGGGATCGGGTCGGCGCCCCTCGGTGCGGCATTCGGAGGGCTGATGGCATCGATGGTCGGCATCCGGCCGGTGTTCCTGTGCCTGAGTGCGGTCGCCGCGCTGGCCGTCGTCCTGCTGAGGCCGTGGCGCCGGGAGCCGGTGTCCGTGGCGGCGTGAGCCCCGCCGTTCCAGCAGCGGATCCAGGGCGTGGCGGCAGGCGTCGACCTGCTGCTCCGATAGGGCCGCCCCCGGCCACCGCCTGCTCCTCAGCCGGCTCGTCCCTGCCACGGAGACGCTCGCACACGGCTACTGAAAATTCCGTCAGCACGAATACATGGTACCGAGGGCCTCTGGGGCGCTATATCCAAGGTCTGATGCGCCAAATCCAGACATTCGTGCTCATCGGTCGCGCATGTGGACCCAGGCTGGACTTGCTTGCAAGGAACATGCGCCTTGGCCATTGACTGGAATTTCAGTCAGTCCCTACGGTGAGCGCAGCCTGATCGGCTCTGGAGGGGCGAGGCGGCTCAACGGCCGTGCGAATGCCCGTATATGGGAGATCAAATGGGAACAACTGCCTCAGAGGTATCGGATTCAACACCTCCTGCGGGCATCGAAGTGCACTCGATCGACTGGGTGCCCCTCGAGGAACGGCACGGCAAACCTTCAAGCGTCGGGGCCATATGGTTCGTCGGCAGTTTCAACCTCACGGGCCTGGCGACCGGCGTCGTGACCCTCTCCATGGGAGCCTCGCTCCTCTGGACGGTGGTCGCCACGGTTCTCGGTTCGCTCTTCGGAACGTTCTTCATGGCGTTCCACTCGGCCCAGGGCCCCCAGCTGGGCCTTCCCCAACTGGTGTAGTCGCGACCTCAGTTCGGCTACTTGGGTGCGGCGTTCACCGTGTGGGTGTTCGCCCTGGTCAACTACGTGGCCTTCAACACGTCCGACGCCCTGCTGTCCGGGCAGGCCCTGAACACGCTCACCGGCATACCGAACGGGCTCGGCTACGCGCTGGCCGCCGTGGTGGCGGCCGTCATCGCCCTGTTCGGATACGAGTGGATCCACCGCCTGAACAAGTGGCTCACCTGGCCCTTCGTGGTGATCACCGCGGCGATCACCGGGGCCGACCTGTTCGGCGGCGGGCTGCCGGACGGGGTCTGGGACGCAGGCCCGTTCGAGCTCGCCCCGTTCATGCTCGTCTTCGTCTTCGTCGCGGGCTTCCAGCTGGGCTGGGCGCCGTACGTCTCGGACTACTCGCGCTACCTCAGGCCCGACGTCCCGGTGCGCAGCACCTTCTGGTGGACCTACCTGCCCAGTGCGGTCTCCGGCATCTGGGTGTTCGTCCTCGGCGCCGTGGTCTCGGCCGGCGCCCCCGAGGGCACCGACCCGGTGACCGCCCTGAAGCTGGCGGCGGACCGGCTGTTCAGCGGGTTCGGCACGGTTGCCGTGGTCGTGCTGCTGGTGGGGCTGCTCTCCATCATGGCGATCAACCAGTACGGCGGCAGTCTCACGATGATCTCGATCGTGGACTCCTTCCGGCCGGTCAAGCCGACGCGGAACATCCGGATCGCGACGATCGGGATCATGATGGTGGCCGTCGGGACGGTCTCCATCCTCGTCGGCATCGATCAGTTCAACTGGTTCTTCGCCAACGTGGTCGTGGTGCTGACGTACCTGTTCATCCCGTGGAAGGCCATCAACCTGGTCGACTTCTTCTTCGTCCGGCGCGGCCAGTACGTCGTCAAGGAGATCTTCAACCCGGACGGCATTTAAGGCCGATGGGGATGGCGGGGGAATCTCGCCTACGTGATCGGCCTGGCCTGCATGGCGCCCTTCATGGTCATCACCGGCCTCTACGTCGGGCCCGTCGCGGAGTCCCTCGGGGGCGTCGACTACTCGATCTTCGTCGGCCTCCCGGTGTCCGGCTGCCTCTACTGGCTCTTCGCCCGAAGCCTCGACCTGGACACCGAGCGCCGGATGGTCCGAGAGGAAGGGCTGCTCGACCGACTCCACTGAGCGACCCCGCGCCCGCACCGACAGCACTGCCATGAACAGGGAGCACCACGTGATGACAGAGAACGACGGCCACAAGTCGCCCATCAGCCGCAGAACCCTCCTGGCCCGCACCGGAGCGGCCGCGGCCGCGCTGGCGGTGGGGCCGGTCCTCGGTGGCATTCAGCCCGCCATGGCCGCGTCCTGGCGGGTACCCGGGGAGGAGACGTCGCACAAGCGGACCTGGATGGCCTGGCCGTCCAGCTCCACGATCTGGGCAGCGTGCTGTCCAAGATCCAGGCCGACATCGCGAAGCTCGCCAAGGAGATCGCCAAGTACGAGCAGGTCATCATGTGCGCGGACGGCTCCTCCGCCGAGTCGACGGCCAGGAGCATGTGCGGGTCCACCGTCACGGTGATCAGCTCGGTTCCCGTGTCGGACTGCTGGATGCGGGACACCGGCCCGCTGTTCCGCGTCGACGGCGCCGGTGGTCTGGACGCCATCGGCCTGAACTTCAACGCCTGGGGCGAGAACGCCACGACTTCTACGGCATCCCCGCCTCCGCCTACAACAAGGACCGCGTGGTCGAACAGAACCTCGCCGCCTACAACGGGGTCCCGTTCGCCAGGGCGTCCGTGGTCGGTGAAGGAGGCGGTGTGGAGTACGACGGCGACGGCACGCTGATGGCGACGGAGAGCTGTTGGGTGAACCCCAACCGGAACCCCGGCAAGACGCGCGGCCAGATCGAGGCGGAGCTGCTCTCCCGGTTCGGCGCCACGAAGATGATCTGGCTGCCCGGCGTCACCGGAGAGGACGTCACCGACGGCCACATCGACGGGACCGCCCGCTACATCAAGCCCGGCGTGGTGATGGTGCAACTGGCCGGTGCGGTGCGGCCGGCCGTCTGGACCGCCAACGCCAACGCCATCCGCGACGTGCTGGCGAACGCGACCGACGCCAGGGGGCGCCGACTCCAAGTCCTCACCATCGAGGGCCCGGACACCCTGCCCCGGAACTCGCGGGGCAAGCAGGCGGCGTTCCTCAGCTCCTACTTGAACTGGGCGGTGACCAACCAGGCGGTGATCACCACCCAGTTCGGCGACACCGCCAAGGACGCGGCGGCCAAGACGGCCATCGCGGCCGCCTACGGCCGGCCCGTCGTACAACTCAACCTCGACAATCTCTACGGCAACGGGGGCGGTGGCGCGCACTGCGTCACCATGCAGGAGCCCAACCTCTGAGCGACGGGCCCGGCTCTCATGCCCGAGAGCCGGGCCGGCCGTCCCCGCTTCCGTCGGGGGCGGCGTTCCGCTGAACACCTCCGGAAGTACGGACACCCCGAAGAATGTCAGGATCATGCGCCTACGGGCCCAGTTGTCGCGAGGGGTCTTGTACGTGTACGGCGCTCCGTTCTCAGCTGCCGAAGACGCTCGTCGAGTACCGGCTGGCCCGCCGGGTCGGTGCGGAACGGCTGGAGTACCGCCTGGGCATGGATCCCTGCGAGTACCGCGCGGCCGAGTCCTGAGACGACTGTCCGACCGGTTCTGGGAGTTGGTCGGCGAAGAGAGTTAGAGCCAGAGGAGGGCCGGGCGGGGGAGGCTCATGATCTTGGTCAGCCGCATCAGGCCGATGCTCTCCGCGAACGCCGCGTACGGGAACGAGGTGAGGACGCCGCCCAGCGCCGATCTTCCAGACCCCAAGGGCCTGGAAGATCGAGGCCACGCCGCAAGTCGGCCGGTTTCGTCAGCCCACCGGGGTGAAGTCCTGCGAGGCGATGTACCGGGGTCGGCGCACAGGGGCGGCGAAGGGCTTCTCGGGGCGGTTGTCGACGCTGTTGAAGACGAGGAACACGTTGCTGCGCGGGTAGGGCGTGATGTTGTCGCCCGAGCCGTGCATCGCGTTGCAGTCGAACCAGGTGGCCGAGCCCGCCTTGCCGGTGAAGACCTTGATGCCGCAGGCCGAGGCGAACGTGGTCAGCGCCTCGTCGGACGGAGTGCCCGCGTCCTGCATCTGAAGGGACTTCTTGTAGTTGTCCTTCGGCGTCGCACCGGCGCAGCCCAGGAAGCTCCGGTGGGAGCCGGGCATGATCATCAGGCCGCCGTTGCTGGTGTAGTTCGGCGTCAGGGCGATGGACACCGACACGGTGCGCATGTTCGGCAGGCCGTCCTCGGCGTGCCAGGTCTCGAAATCGGAGTGCCAGTAGAAGCCGCTGGCCCCGAAACCGGGCTTCACGTTGATCCGGGACTGGTGCACGTACACGTCGGAGCCCAGGATCTGTCGCGCGCGCCCCACGACGCGCGGATCGGCGGCGAGGGCCGCGAACGCCTCGCTGATCCGGTGGACCTCGAACACCGAGCGCACTTCCCGGGACTTCGGCTCCACGACGGACCGGTCGTCGGCCAGCGTCGAGGGATCACGGAGCAGCCGGTCCATCTCGGCCCGGTAGACCTCCGTCTCCTCGGGCGTGATGAGTTCGCCGACGGACAGGAAGCCGTCGCGCTCGTAACTCTCCAGCTCGTGGGCCCATATCGGGCCCGGCGTACCGGGCTCGGACCAGACGACGGGGTCCACGCGGCCGGTCAGCACCTCCTCGGAGCCCCGGGTCGGATACAGGTCCTTCGCCGTGCGTGCGGATGCGTAGGTCATGGTGGTGCCTGCCTCTCCTCTCTGAACTGCTCTTCTGTGCTGCTCTACTGCCCTGCTGTACTGCTCTCCACCGCGTACGGGTTGCGCGGCTCAGCCATGGCCGGGCTCCGTGAGCAGCGGGTACACGCCGTTCTCGTCGTGGTCCTCCCGGCCGGTGACGGGCGGGTTGAAGACGCACAGGCAGCGGAACTCCCGCTTCACGAGCAGGGTGTGCCGCTCGTGGCCGTCCAGGAGGTACATGGTTCCCGGCGTGATCGTGTGGGTCAGGCCCGTCTCCTCGTCCGTGAGTTCGGCCTCTCCCTCCGTGCAGACCACGGCCTCCACGTGGTTCGCGTACCACATGGACGTCTCGGTCCCGGCGTACAGGACGGTCTCGTGCAGGGAGAAGCCGACGCGTTCCTTGGCCAGGACGATGCGCTTGCTCTCCCAGGTGCCGGATGCCGCCCTGACGTGGCGGTCGGTTCCCTCGAGGTCCCGGAACGAGCGGACGATCATGGTGGTGCCCTTCGTGGTGTGTGGCGGGGTGCCGGTCAGACGGTTTCGCGGACGGAGCGGGCGAGGATGCCGAGGCCCTCGTCGAGTTCGTCGGCGGTGACGGTGAGCGGCGGGAGCAGTTTCACGACCTCGCTCTCGGGGCCCGAGGTCTCGACGAGCAGACCGTGCTCGAAGGCCTTCCGGCACACCGCCGCCGCGCGCTCCTTGTGGGCGAACTCGATGCCCCAGGCCAGTCCGCGGCCGCGGTACGAGGCGCCCAGCCGGACGTGCTCGGCGCACAGCCCGCGCAGCGCTCCCTCGACGTACTCGCCCTGGGCGAGGGTCCGCTCGCGCAGGACCCCGTCGGCCCAGTAGGTCTCCAGGGCGGCCGTCGCGGTGACGAAGGCCGGGTTGTTGCCGCGGAAGGTGCCGTTGTGCTCGCCCGGCTCCCACAGGTCCAGTTCGGGCTTGAACAGGCACAGGGACATGGGGAGTCCGTACCCGCTGATGGACTTCGACAGCGTCACGATGTCGGGCGTGATGCCGGCTTCCTCGAAGGAGAAGAACTCGCCGGTGCGGCCGCAGCCCATCTGGATGTCGTCGACGATCAGCAGCATGTCGCGGCGCCGGCACAGGTCCGCGAGCGCGCGGAGCCATTCCGCGCGCGCCACGTTGATCCCGCCCTCGCCCTGGATCGTCTCGACGATGACCGCCGCCGGGTGGTTGAGGCCGGATCCCTGGTCCTCCAGCAGGCGCTCGAACCAGAGGAAGTCGGGGGTCCTGCCCCCGAGGTAGTTGTCGAAGGGCATCGGGGTGCCGTGGACCAGGGGGACACCGGCGCCGGCCCGTTTGAAGGCGTTGCCCGTGACGGCGAGGGAGCCGAGCGACATGCCGTGGAAGGCGTTGGTGAAGGAGACGACCGACTCGCGGCCCTTGGCCTTCCGCGCCAGCTTGAGCGCCGCTTCGACAGCGTTGGTCCCGGTGGGCCCCGGGAACATCACCTTGTAGTTCAGTGCGCGGGGTTCGAGGACGTGGGACCGGAAGGTCTCCAGGAAGGCCCGCTTGGCGGTCGTCGCCATGTCGAGCCCGTGCGTGATGCCGTCCCGCTCCAGGTAGTCGAGCAGGGCCCGCTTCAGGACGGGGTTGTTGTGCCCGTAGTTCAGGGACCCGGCGCCCGCGAAGAAGTCCAGGTAGCCGCTGCCGTGTTCGTCGTAAAGCCGGCTCCCCGTGGCGCGCTCGAAGACGACGGGCCAGGCGCGGCAGTAGCTGCGCACCTCGGACTCCAGGGTCTCGAAGACGGACAGGACCGGCTCGGTCATGGTCAAGGGAACTCTCCAATGATCGTGGGGTGTTCTTCGGTACGAGGTGGTGCCTACGGGGCATGGCCCACGACGTGTTCGGGGCCCGGCGCTCAGAAGGTGAGCGGCCCGATGCGGTGCAGGACCTCCGGGGCGGACCCGTGGTCGGGGAACTCCTCCGGGGCGAACAGCACTTCGCGCGTGAGCGTGGCGCCGTGCCGTTCGGCGTACGAGGCGAACAGGCGCTCCGAGGCGAGATTTCCGGGCGCGACGGTGGCCTCGAGGGAGCTCAGTCCGTGCTCTGCCGCCACGCGGGCGGAGAGGCTGTCGAGCAGGGCACCGGCGACGCCCAGGCCCCGGACGGATTCGTCGACGGCGATCTGCCAGACGAGCAGGGTGGCGGGGCTTTCGGGCCGAAGGTATCCGCTGACGAATCCGACGGCGCGCCCGGATGCGTCGCGGGCCACCGCGGAGGTGCCGGCGAAGTCACGGCACCAGAGGAGATAGCTGTAGGCCGAGTTGAGGTCCAGCGTCCCGGAGTCGCGGGCGAGGCGCCACAGCTGGCGGCCGTCGCCCGGGCGGGGGCGGTCGATGCGCGCCGTCGCGGTGCTCGGGGCGGACGAGGTGGTCGGGGTGGTGGGCGGTGTCTTCCGGTAATGGGCCAGTTCTGCATGAGCGGTCATGCGGGCCGAAGTTACCGAGGGCTGGAGCGGATTGCACGGCCCTGAGAGGTTACGGGGAGGGCGTTATCCGTGATATATGGAAACGCCTCCCCAGGGTCGCGAAAGCGTCGGCAATGCGCAAGGTATGCTGCGAAAAATGCCGACATTTCCACCCCACCCTCAGTTTTGTAACGAGCAGGTAACTTCTTTTCTCTGTCTCATATTTTCCACTTGAATGTGACGCCTTCCTCGGCGGACCGGGGTTTCGTTCGCGCCTGAGCGGTTAGAAGGCGGCCGCGGTGAGGGTGAGCGTCTGTTCGGCGGAGGTGCGGGCGCCGCCGACCGGGCTGCCGGTGGTGTCGGTCCACGCGCGGGTGGGAGTGGTCTCGGCGAGGCGGCCGGACACGTCCGAGAGGCCGATCACGAGTCCGCTGTAGCGGTTCACGAGCCGATGGGTACCGGTGGGCCGGCCGTCGGTCGTGAAGTTCGGGATGACGAACCACTGCTGCCCCACGGTGGGCCCGCTCTGCGGTGCCTTCGTCACGGTGGGCTTGGCCGCCCAGGCGCGTCCCGCGTTCGCCTTCGAGTCGACGCCGAGGAGTTGGCGGGTGGAGGCGTTGGCGATGCGGTACGAGCCGTCGCCGTTGGGAGTGAACACCCACCGGCTGAGGGCCGACCCGCCGGCGGAGGGGAGGGACGTGGTCGCCGTACTGCCCTGGACCTGGGCGAGGTGGCGGCCGGTGCCGCCGGCGATCGTGTAGGACTTGCCCGGATCGATGACCGCGGCCGGAGTGTTCGTGTCGATCACGGTGTCGTAGTACTCGCCGTCGGCCCCCTCGGAGCAGAAGAAGGAGCAGTACGACCGGAACTTCTTGCCGACGATGGTGGAGCCCGTCTTGTTCACCGCGTCCAGCACCCACCGGTACCAGGAGCCGGTGCGGTACGCGCCGGAGTCGCCGGCGAGGCGCCACTTCTGGGTGGCGAGGTTGTCGGTGACGTAGAACCGCTGCGGCTCGCTGCCGTCCTGGTTGACCGCCTCGGGCTGGCCCACGTACATGCCCAGGTAGGCGCTGTAGGCGATGTTCATCGTCAACAGGTCCGACTTCGCGGGAAGTTCACCGGCGGCCTGCTGCTCCTGGACATGGCCGGCGTTCGACGGGTCATAGTCCTTCGCCACCGGCGTGTATCCGGTGGTGTGGGTCGCGTCGACGGGCTCCATGTTGCTTTCCAGGCCGCCCGTTCCGGGCTGGGACCACGAGCCGTCGTACCACTTCTGCCACGAACCCGGCGCCATCTTCCCGGACATGGGTGCGCGGGCGACGTGCGCCCGGCTGCCCGCGGTCCACGAACCAGGGACGCCGCCCTTCGGGATGACGCGGGAGTTGTAGTAGACGTAGAAGTACCCGGAGGCGGTGTCCACGAACAGGCGGGCGTCGCCGTTGCCGTAGTGGTACGTCTCGTGCGGGAAGGCCGCGGCGTCGCCCCGCCGGGTGCTGTAGGGCGAGGTGAGGACGTGGTCCTTGATGGCCCACGTCCTGCCCTGGTCCTTGGACACGGCGTAGTCGATCGCGTCGTAGTGCAGACCGTCGCCGAAGGGGCGCGGGGTGAACTCGTTGTGGACCAGCCCGTACCAGTCGCCCGTGTCGGGATCCACCCACACGCCCATCAGGTCGCAGTAGTTCTTCTGCGCGTAGTGGGTGGTGTCCGGGGCGTACGTGGCCTCGCGCCCGGTCGGGCTGTTGTTGCAGCGCCACGTCGTGTCGTCGTTGCGGTCCTGGGCGTTCGCCGGATTGACCGCGGTGCTCAGCGAGGCCGAGCGGGTGGCCGAGTCGAAGTCCTTGCCGGTGTAGAAGGTCCACTTGCGGGGATCGTTCGCCGCGTACAGGGCGTGGGCCGACTGGTAGTAGAAGGCGCCGTTCTTGTCGATGTACGTGGCGGCGGGCGTGTCGTCGGGGTGGGTCCAGGGACCCTTCGCGCCGATGGAGACGGTGTACGTGGCGGCGGGGGACTGGGCCGAAGCCGGCGCGGTGGCCAGGGCGGCGAACAGGACCGCGGCCGTGGCGGCGAGCGCGATGGCGGTCCTCGTCGCGGGAGGGGCTGACACGGGTACTCCTCTCTGCTCACAACAGGGCGTCAATTAATTTGAATAGAAGCGGAATTAATCAACGGCTGTCAAGGATCGGCACAGAGATCGCCACGGTCCCGTTGTCAGTGCCCGCTCACCGGGCCCACGGTCCCCACCACTTCGGTGGCGGCGGGTCCGCCGGTGCCGATGTCGGCTGGTCGGGATGGAGCCCGAGCCGACGAAGGGCCTCGGCGCGGAAGCTGACGGCGAACGTGCCGTGCCAGTGCCCGTCCGAGCGCACGCCGCACATCAGGTCGACCTTGATCTCCTCGTCGGCGAACGGGTGCCAGTCGATACCCCGGTCCCGCAGTCAAACCGCCGTGAGTTGGCCCGGCCGCGGGCGGCCGGCGACGTTCTCGTAGCGGAAGAGGGTCACCCATTCGAAGACCTGATCGTCCATGCCGTCATCATGCCGCAGCACGCGAACCGGCCGCTCGGCCTTTTCCCCGGCACGGAACTCCGGTCCGGGCGGGGCCGCGACCGGCGAACCCGGCGCGGAGTCGTGTCCTGCCGGGCTCGAGTCGCGGCCAACCGCCCCCGCTTCTTCCTACTTCTCCTCCGGCTCCCAGGCGCGGAGCAGGTCGAGCAGCCCCGCGTCTCCGTCAACGCGCAAGGAGTCGGCCGGGATGCGGTCGTACAGGTAGATGACCAACTCACTGGCCGTGCCGTGGACGGAGGCGCCGGCCGCGTCAGAGTCCTCGCCGGCCGCGGCAGCGGGCGAGGGGACGCGGGTGATGCGTGCGCCGTCGCCGTCGACGGTGAGGCGCCAGGAGCGGCCCTCGGCGGCGTGGAAGTCGAAGGCCGTGGGCTTGTGCGGCCAGGCACTCGGCGTCGCGCAGACGGTGAACAGGAACTCCTCCACACCGTCGAGCGCCACCTCGAGCGGCAGCGGCTGCGGGGCGCCCCCGATGCGCTGGACGTCGTACGTGTGCATCGCGGACTCCTGGACCCGGTGCCGGGCGGCACCGCCGGAGGTCGACGGTGTCTGCGACGCGGGCCACCAGGTCCAGCAACCGCTCTCCGGCCCTGCCTCGCGCAGGGCGCTCAGCAGAACCTGCGTCGAATCGGCCAGCCAGGCCAGCAGGGCCTCGCGCTCCCGCGGCACTTCCAGAGCGGCGCGCGCGGCGACGGCCTCGGCCGGGGGGCCGTCGGCAGGCCCCGCGCCGACTATGGCGGCCCAGAAACGGTCTCCCCCGCCCAGGTGCTTCACCAGATCGAACAGCGTCCATCCGGGGCAGGTCGGCACCTGCGCGTCGAGACTGGGCGCGGCGGCGACCTCGGTGCGGAAGGCGGTCGACCGTTCGTCGATCAGGCGCAGCAGGTCAGCGAACTCAAGATTCTTTTCCACGGCGGATGTCTATCACCATGATCCGGTGATCGGACAGTGATTTTTCGCGGGCGGGACCTGCCGGCGGGCACGAGCCGCGGGACGGTGGCCTTCAGGGTCCATTAAGGACGGTCTGTGCACGCTCGTCCCCCGTGCCCTCCGACCGATCCTGGACCTCCCCTCATGATTCGCTCCTTGAAGCGCCGTGCGTGCGGCGCCTCCTTCTCGTCCTGCCGGCGCGCCGGTACCGTGGCGGCCGTGCTGGCGCTGACCACGCTCACCGCCTGCTCCTCCCTCAACGGGGTCGTCGCACCGGCCACCGTCCGCGCCGCGGCGGCTCACTCCGCCGGCAAGCCCGCCTCCGGACCCGTGGACTGCACCGTCGCCAAGTGCGTGGCCCTCACCTTCGACGGCGGCCCGAGCGAACCGACCCCGCGCCTGCTCGACTTCCTGAAGCGGGAGAAGATCCGGGCCACGTTCTTCCTCCAGGGGAAGGGGCACACCGACACCTATCCCGACACCGTGCGCCGCATGGCCGCCGAGGGGCACGAAATCGCCAACCACACCTGGTCGCACGAGGACCTGACCGAGCTCAGCGATGACGCGATACGGGCCGAGATGGAGCCGGTCCAGCGGGACATAGAGAAGGCGACGGGCCACGCGCCCACGCTCATGCGGCCCCCGGGCGGCGCCACCGACGACAGGGTGTCGAAGGTGATGAAGGAGCTCGGACTCGCGCAGGTCCTGTGGAGCGTCACCGCGAAGGACTACGCGACCACCGACACCGCACTCATCGTGAAGCGCGTCCTCGACCAGACGAAGCGGGACGGGATCATCCTGCTCCACGAGCGGTACGCCGGCACCATTCCCGCCGTCCCGACGATCGTCGGTGAACTCCACGACCGCGGGTACACCTTCGTGACCGTCTCCGAACTCCTCTCGCCGGCCCACCCCGTACCCGGCAAGGTCTACCGGCCGTGACCCGCGCCCCTACCGGGGCAGCCGCAGGAGGAACGCCGTTCCTTCGCCGCCCGGGGCGACGCCGAGCGTTCCCCGGTGGTAGCGGGCGAGGTCCCGGGCGATGGCGAGACCGAGCCCGCTGCCGCCGGTGTCACGGGCGCGGGCCTCGTCGAGGCGGGTGAAGCGGTCGAAGACGCGTTCGCGGTCCGGTGCGGGGATCGGGGCGCCGTCGTTGTGGACGGTGCACTCCACCCATCCGGGCGGTGCGGCGAGCGTGACCGTGATCCGGGTGTCGGCGTGCCGGGCCGCGTTGTCGAGGAGGTTGCGCAGCAGGCGCCGCAGCTGGTCCCGATCGCCGTGCAGGGTGACGGGCTCCTCGGGGGCATCGAGGACGAGCTCCGCGGTGGCCCCGGGCCGGGTGTGGGGGAGTTCGATGAGGAGGTCCCGGACGAGCGCGGTGAAGTCCACCACCGGCTGGTCCGGCATCGCTTCGGAGGCGTTGTCCAGCCGGGCGAGGGTCAGCAGGTCGTCGACGAGGTACTGCAGTCTCGTCGTGGCCTCGAGGGCGTCGCTCAAGGGGTCGGTCCGCCCGGGATGGGCCACGGCCACCTCGAGGACGGTGCGCAGGCCCGTGACCGGGCTGCGCAGTTCGTGGGCGGCGTCGGCGATGAACCGGCGTTGGCGGCGGGCATGGGCGTCGAGGACGTCGAGGGTCCGGTTGGTCGTGCGGGCGAGCCGGGTGATCTCGTCCTCGGCCGCGGGTACGGGAACCCGTGTGCCGGAGCCAGGCTGGTCGACGGTGGCGAGGCGGGTACGGATGGCCTCGACCGGCCGCAGGGCGCGGGTGGTCGCCACCCAGGCGGAGAGGGCGACGAGCAGGGCCGCCAGCGGGACCGCGAAGCCCAGGGCCGGGACGAGCGCGTCGGCGGACCGGACCGCCTCGGACCGGGTGACGGCGACGTAGACGGTGTAGCGCCCGGCGGGTGGCGCAGACGGACTGGGGGCGGCGGGGGAGCGGACCTCGATGCTGGTGCCGGCCATGTCGACGGTCTGCCCCGCCAGCTCCGCCGCCTGGGTGAGGCAGCCGGGGACGGGCTCCCCGGTCGAGGTGCGGGAGGGGTTCTTCCGGCAGGAGGGGGCCGGGTCGCCGAAGCGGACCGACTGGACGGTCGCCCACCCGGGCCGCGCCGCCGCGGGCGCGGCCGGGAGTTCCTTCACGGCCTCGGGGAACGCCCGGGGGAGCCAGGAATCGAAGGGGCCGTCCGGGCCGATGACCAGGACCGGCGACGCGGCGAGGATGTCGGTGGTGGCCTCCCGGTCCCTGGCCTGGACACCGGCGAACTCCAGGGCGGTGGCGCGGGACTGCCCCAGGGCGCGGCCCCGCGTCGCCTCCATCTCGGTGGCGTACACGTGGTGGTGCAGCCACCAGGCGCCGGCGCCGGAGAGGACCAGGGCGGCCGTACCCGCGGCAAGCGCCGTACGGGTCCGGGTGGACAGCCGCAGCCACCACGCGGACACCCGGGCGGGGTTGCGGGCAGCGGCAGCGGCCTCAGGCATGTGCGTCGTCCAGCCGGTAGCCGTGTCCCCTGACGGTCACGATGCTCCGGGTGCCGTAGGGCTGGTCGATCTTGCGGCGCAGGAGGCTGACGTAGACCTCCACGATGCTCGCCGAACCCCGGTAGGCGATGTCCCAGGCCTCGCCGAGGATGGTCTCCTTCGACAGCACCCGGCCCGGCTCGCGCATCAGGCATTCCAGTACCGCGAACTCCTGGCCCGTCACCTCGATGCGTTCGCTCCCGCGCCCGCACGTACGCGCCTGCGGGTCGAGCCACAGGTCGCCGGCCCGCAGCACCTCCGGCTCCCCGGAGCCCGCGGTCTCCCGGGCGCTGCGGCGGATCAGCGCGCGCAGGTGCGCCGTCAGGACGAGCAGGGAGAACGGTTTCGTCAGGTAGTCGTCCGCCCCGATGTCCAGGCCGTGGGCCTGATCGAGCTCCCCGTCCCTGGCGGTCAGCATCAGCACCGGGGTGTCGACACCCAGGGCCCTGAGCCGTCCGCACACGGCGAACCCGTCCAGCGAAGGCAGCATGACGTCCAGCACGATCGCCGCGAACTCGCCCGTGGCCCCGAGCTGCACCGCGGCCAGGCCGTCGGACACCAGGGTGACCGTGTACCCCTCGCCCCTCAGACCCTCGCGCACCGCGCCCGCGATCAGCGGATCGTCCTCCACCAGCAGAATGTCCACGATGTCAGCATGCCACCCGAGACCTCCGGCCCCCTGCGACCAGGCCTTCAGGAACGGTTAAGCATGAACTGCGCACAGTGGGGAACGATCCTGCCTCCGCCGCCGAAGGGACCGGTGCCGCATGCGCATTTCCTTCCTGCTCCACAACGCCTACGGCATCGGAGGGACGATCAGGTCGACCTTCAACCTCGCCGCGACGCTCGCGGAACACCACGACGTGGAGATCGTCTCGGTCCTGCGTCACCGTGACGTGCCGACCATGGGCGCGCCTCCCGGGGTGGTCCTGACCCCTCTGGTCGATCTGCGCCCGGGCTCCCCGCACCACGACGGCGAGGACCCGCGCCACGCACGGCCCGCCAGGGTCTTCCCCCGCGCGGACGGCCGGCACCGGCAGTACAGCCGGCTCACCGACGAGCGCGTCGGCCGGTACCTGTCGGCGCTCGACGCCGAGGTGGTCGTGGGGACCAGGCCGGGCCTGAACGTGCACATCGCCCGGCAGGCCGGGCGCGCCGCCGTCCGCGTCGGACAGGAACACCTCACGCTCTCGCACCACGGCTTCCGCGTCCGCCACGAGATACGCCACCGCTATCCGCTCTTGGACGCGCTGACCACCGTCACCGAGGCCGACGCGCGGGCCCACCGCCGGTTCGGTCCGTCCTCGATGAGGGTGGAGGCCATACCGAACGGCGTTCCCGCCGCCTCCGTCGCACCGGCCGACGGTACCGGGAAAGTCATCGTGGCGGCGGGTCGGCTCACTCCGGCGAAGCGGTACGACCTGCTCGTACGGGCCTTCGCGCGGGTCGCCGCCGACCACCCGGACTGGAAGCTGCGCATCTTCGGCAGCGGCGACGCCACCGGCAACGAGAAGGCCGGCCTGTCCGCGCTGATCGAGGAGCTCGGCCTGAGCGGCAGCGCCCATCTCATGGGCAACGCCGACCCGTTGGAGCCGGAATGGGCCAAGGCGTCCATCGCCGCGTCCACGTCGGACCGGGAGTCGTTCGGCATGACCATCGTCGAGGCGATGCGCTGCGGCCTGCCCGTCGTCTCCACGGACTGCCCGGTGGGACCGCGCGAGATCATCGAGGACGAGGTCGACGGGCGCCTCGTCCGCCCCGGTGACACCGAAGCCGTCGCCGCCGCCCTGCTGGAACTGGTGGCGGACGAGGAGCTGCGCCGGCGCATGGGCGGAGCGGCGCTGAGGAACTCGGCCCGCTTCGATCCGGCGTACGTCGCGCAGCGGCATCTGGACCTCTACGGCGAACTGCTGCGGCGCGGCCCCGGCCGGCGCTCGCTCGGCCCCGTCCGGGAAGCCGCGCACCGCGCGAGGGTCGCCGCGATCGACACGGCCCACGCCCTGCGCGGCACCGCCCGGGGAGTCCTGAAGAAGGAGGGCGCGGCGGGCCTCTGAGGTGGACGCCGCGTCGTCGGACGAGCACGGGGTTCGACATTCCGGCGATGCCGTGGATCCGGCGGACCGGGCATGATCCCTCGTCGAGGACCCTTCCCGACGACGAAAGTGCGCATCATGCCGACCACCATCACCGTCCGGGAAGTCCGCTCGGCGGACTTCCCGCAGTGGCGCGCCCTGTACCGCGGCTACGCCGACTTCTACCGCGTCGAGCAGACCGAGGAGGCCGCGGAACGCGTGTGGGGGTGGCTGCACGACCCCGCCCACGAGGAGAGCGGCCTCGTCGCCGAGGACGCGCAAGGCCGTCTTCTCGGCCTGGCGCACTACCGGCCCTTCGCCCGTCCCCTGTCGGCCACCACCGGCGGGTACCTGGACGACCTGTTCGTCGACCCCGCCCACCGCGGCTCCGGCGCCGCCGACCGGCTGCTCGCGGCCTTGCGGGAGATCGCCGCCGAACGCGGCTGGAGCGTGGTCCGCTGGATCACGGCCGACGACAACCACCGCGCCCGGGCCAAGTACGACCAAGTGGCCGCTCGTACGATGTGGGTCACCTACGACATGGCACCGGGCAACTGATCCGGGCCGGTGCTCCGCGGCCGGGGACCGCGGCCGCGGAGCACCCGGGCGTCAGCTTCCGTTCGAGACGTTGCCCGAGAGGAGCGGGATGTTGTCCAGGATGTGGGAGAGCGCCTCGTCGCCCTTGGCCTGGGTGGAGTTCTCGGTGCACTGCTGGTTCTGCGGGTTGGACAGGACGTTGACGTCCTGGACGCCCACGTTCGCGAGGATGGCGACGAGCGACTGCGCGTTGACCTTGACCGGCAGGCCGATGCAGGGCTTGTTCGCCGTGCCCTGGATCACCGAGAGCTGCGGGCTCTTGTCGCCCTGGGTCTTCTGGTTGCCGTAGGCCTGCACGGCACCGTTGCCGTTGACGGTGTTGATCCCGTTGTCGTTGCCGATGGCCATGGCCGGAGCGGCCATGGCGGCGCCGGCGCCGATGGCGGCAGCAGTGGTGACAGCGGTGACCATCATCTTCTTCAGCATGAGCTGGCAATCCTTCGCTGGAGCGGTCGGAGCGGGTCGGAGCCCGTCGGGTGGTTCGCTCTGGCAACGCCTGAGCGGGGCACACGTGGCGCTAACTCACCCGTTTGCAGGACGGATCCGCTCAGAAACGGCAGCTCGGGGCCTGCGGAGTGCCGAGGCGCCGGGCGTCCATCCAGGCGATGGCATCGTCCAGCGGACCGTCGTCGATCGTGTGGCCCTGGTCGGGGTAGTACGCGAACTCCAGGTCCACGCCCTTGTCGCACAGCTCCCGGGCGAGCGTCTGGTTGAGGTTGCTCAGCACGTCGTTCCCGCCCTGCGGCAACAGCACCGGGACCTTGATGTCGACCTCACCGGTGGCGCTCCTCTTGAGGGCGGCGTCGAGCGGTGCCAGATCGGCGCCGGGCCGCAGGATGTCCGAGGCGGGCGGGAGCTGGGGGTCGGCGGCCATGCAGGGCTGCGTCCAGACGCGCTCCGCGGCGGCGAGGCCCGCGGGGGTGAGGAGTTCGGCGGGCCGGACCGCCGGGTCGCCCGCCGCGGCCCCGTTGATGAGCAGTAGCAGGATCCCGGTGTACGCGGTGGCCGTCCCGTCCTGCTGGGCGAACAGGGCGGGCATCCACTCGAACCCGACCGCCGGCGCGTTGGCGACCACGCCCTTGACGTCGACGTCGGAGGCGTACGCGGGGGCGTGGTGCGCGGTCCACAGCGCGGCGTGCCCGCCCTGGGATCCTCCGTAGAGGAGCGTGGTCGTGCCCGATCCCGGGTCGATCGAACGAGCGGCGCGGACGATGTCGAGGGTGGCGTACGCGGCGGACTCCCCGTCGAGGTACGGGTGTCTGACCCCGGTCACCCCCAGGCCGATGTAGTCGGGCTGTACGACGACGAACCCGCGCGCGAGCAGCTTGCCGACCGGACTCGCGTCCTGGAGACCGGCGAAGGCCGGGATGCGGGACGGGGCGCACGCCGTCCCGATGCCCATGGTGCCGTGGTCCACGGCGGCGACGGGCCGCCCGCCGGCGGGTGCGGGGCCGTGAGGAACGGTCACCAGCCCGCTCGCGGCCACCGGTCTGCCGTCGGTCCCGGTGCTCAGGTACATCACCAGGAAGGTGTGCGAGGGCGCGGTCAGCGTCGCCTCCGTCGGCGCGTAGGGGCGTTGGCGGATCACCGTGCCCGGCTTGCCGGAGGGCAGCGGGTGCGGCGGGTCGTAGAACGCGTCGCCCTCGGGTACCGGTGTGGACGCCGTACGTCCCCGCGGGCTCGGCTCGTCACCGCCGCGGGTGCAGCCCGACAGCGTCAGTGCCGCGCCGATCGCACCGACGAGGACCCAGCGGGACAGCCTGCGGGGGAGACGGTGGCCCTGTCCGTGCGTCAAGGAGGAACTCCTTCGCAAAACGACCGCGCGGCGTACGGAAGTTGTCGAGCCGTGAGGCACGCTCCGGTGCCCTGCGCGAAACGCTAGTCGAGTTCACTTTCGACGTCTACGCGTCCCGCGGTTCGACCGCCCCCCCCGGGGCGCGCCCGCACGGATCGGCCCGGCCGTTCGCACGGACGATCACCGCGTGCTCGTGCAGGGACCGGAACCAGTCCACCGCGGACTGTTCCGCCCCCACGTACCTGCCGCGATCACGGTGGCCGTCCCGGTTCCCCGTGCGGGAGTTTCCGTCGTGACCGACGTCTACCGGGCGAGCGCCTCGTGTCCGACCATGGCCGGACGGTCCTTCCCGGGGGCGTGAGCGGAGCCGGCGGCCGTCGGCTCCGAGTCCCGGTCCCGGCGGGCCCTGAGGGCGTCACGGGCGACGAGGGGTGGCACGTTCATGGAGGACGAGGCGGCGGACGTCGTGGCCAGGGCCACGGAGATCGTGCACGGGGCGGCGGCCCGACGGGCTCGGCAGGACCGCGCCGTACGGGCGGGGGCGTGGCTCTCGGCCGGAGGGTTCCTGGCCGGCTGCCCGTCAGGGGTGTGGTGGCGCGGGGACCGGGCGAACATCCCGCTCGTGGGGAAGGTCCTCGACGCCTGGGGCTCCGGCGCGATGCCCTATCCGACGGACCGGATCGGACTGCTTCTGCTGATGTGCGCGGCCCTCTTCGGGGCAGCCGGGACCGGCACCCTGTGGTGCGCCGCCGCGGACGTCGCCCGCCGCGAGAATCCGCTCGCCCGGTACCGCGGCTGATCCACCGCACGGCCGTCCGCGGCCCGCTTCATTGCTGCTGCGGCGGTTTGCCCTCCGCCGCGGACACCTCCACGAACACCACCTGGCCCCTGGCGTCGAGCTGCAGGACGGGGACGGCCTTGTTGCGCGGATTGCCGTTGTTCTGGAAGGAGATGAACCCGCTGGCCCCGGCCACCTGCTGGGCGCCGTCCATCTGGTGGAACATCCGGCCCACGGCGTCGCCGGTGACCTGACCTTGCCAGTGGGCGGCCATCTGGATGCCGTGCGCCGCCGCGAGGACCGCGTCGTGGCCCATCAGGGCCCCGCCGTCCCCGCGGGGATCGTGCGGGAACCACTGCTCCAGCACCCCGCCCGGCTGGAAGTTCTTCGCGGAGGGCCCGGACACCGCTTGCGGCGCCTTGCTGTACATGTCCGGGTGGGCGAGGCCGGTGTAGAGCACCTCGATGCCCGTCTCGGCGGCGCGAGCGAGCTGTTCGGGGCTCAGGTTGGTCGTGTCGTCCCCGGTGAACACGGTGAACTTCTGCCCGGTGCAGCTGCTGTTGGCGAGCGCGTCGAGGAACCGGGTGAGGTGCAGGCCGCGGCCCGCGAAGTAGATGAGTTGCGGGCGCTGCTGACACAACTGGCCTGGCATGAAGTGCAGTTCGTTCTGCCAGGCGCTGCTGACGGAGGAGTCGTAGGTCATGTGCTCGGCGACGAGCTGGTGCGTCTTGTCCTGGAACGCCTTGGTGAAGGCGGTGCCGAGGGTGGAGGAGTAGAGGTCTCCCTCCGCCACGTCCTGGACGACGACGGCCGTGGTCACCCCGCGCCGTTTGAGGTACGCGGCCCCCGCGTACGCCTCGTCCTCGTTGGTGGGGGCGATCCGGACGAAGCCCTTGATGTCCTGGATGGCCGAACCGGTCATGGTGGCGCCGACCATGGCGATCCCGTTGTCGGAGAAGCGCTTTATGGCCTCGAGGTTCTCCTTGGTGCTGGGGCCGAGCCCGGCCACCGCGACGAGCCGGTCCGGGGAGTCCTTGCGGGCGATCAGTTCGTCGACGGTGTGCTTCCACTGCGCGGACTTGCTGCCCGGGTTGGCTATCAGCAGCCGGATCTTGGGAGTGGAGGCCAAGTCGCCCTGATTGTGCCGGTACTGGGCGAGGTAGGCGCCCTGGAGTTCGTGCCGGACGCCCTCGGCGGAGTTGCTGTCGGAGGTGCTGGTGGTGAACGAGGTGAAGTAGGCGACGCTGACGTACGGCTCCTTGTCCGCGTTGGCGAGGACCCGGCGGTTCTCCTCCTCGATCTTCGCGCTGACGGCGTCGAGGTGTGGCGCGAAGACGTAGGAGCCGTCGCTCACTCCGACGCACTCGTCGGCCGGTCCCCGTTCGACGACCCCGTCCGCGCATCTGGACTGGCGTTCCTGGATCCAGCCCACGCCCAGCCAGAGCGCCGCGACGAGCGTGACGGCCGCCGCGGCGGCCAGCGCGACGCGGCGGACGACGTGCAGGGGCCATTCGAGTCTGGGCACGCGCTCAGCCTTCCCAGCCCGGGGTCTGGGGATCGTGCCAATGCCGGTACCGCTCGGCCTCGTTGAACAGCGTCACGATGTCGTTCCTCCGGAGTTGGGACAGCTGGGTGTAGCCGTCGGCGATCAGGTTCCCCAGCCGCATGGCGGGGTCGGCGAGCGGATCGCTCCACACCCAGCGGGTGGTCACCAGGGTGTGGATCACGGACTCGGTGTCCACCACGTGCCCCGGTCGGCGCGGGACGAGCCCGGAGAGGAGCTCCAGCGGCCCGCTGCCCGAAGGGAGCCGGTTCGGAGCTGTGGTGATCGCGTCGAACTCGGAGATCCACTGCGCGGCCGGAACGGCGGTGAAGCGCCGGGTCAGGTGGGCGGTGACCTCCTGGGTCCGCCCACGGGCGAGCTGGTGGTACATCTCCTGCACCGGCTTGCCCTCCGCGCGGTAGTACTCCGCGAGGAGCTCGTGCGCGGCGTCCCACCCGTCGGGGCGCTCGGCCAGCCGCCACAGGAGCAGCCGGCGCAGCCACGGGTGGAGTACGGGTACCACGGCGACGGGCCCGGTCAGCAGCCAGCGGGCCCGGATGTCGCCGAACAGGGAGTCGTCGGGGCTGAGCAGACGCGTGCCCACGGAGAAGTCCCGGGCGGCGGCGCATTCCGCCAGGGCCGCCTGCTGGGACCCGTCGAAGTCGCGCAGGAGGTGCCCGAGGGCGGTGTCGACGAGCTTGGCGGAGTACTCCCCGGTGCGCAGCGGCCGGTCGGGCAGGGTGCGCAGCCAACGGTCCTGCTGGGGGCCGGAGTCCGGGAGCGGCCCGGCCTGGCGCAGCACGTCGAGCACCTGGTGGACGGCGCGCGGCAGGCCGCCGGTGAGCCGGTGCACGAAGGGGGTGAGGCGCGTCAGCGGGGCCAGGTCGCTGTTCCCGCCGAGCTGGAGCTCTATGCGGATCCGGACCTCGTCCAGATTGAGGTCGCGCAGGCGGAGCGGGTACCACCAGCTGTCCTCGCTGTCGCGGGGAGGCCGGTGGGCGTGCCAGTCGGCCAGCGAGGCCCGGTCGGGGCCGCGCAGCTGCCAGGGCCAGGAATCCCCGGTGGCCGGACCCCAGCGGGGCAGCCAGCGATTGGAGCTGGCGACGACCGTCAGCGGATCACTGGCGTGTCCGGCGACGACGGTCTGGTCGTGCCGGGAGCGCAGTAACAGGTCGAGGAAGTGGCGTCCGTACTCGGTGTGGGAGTTGTCCAGGAGCAGCAGGTAGGAGCGCGGCATGAAATTGCGGGCGGTATTGCGCCGGAGGTCCTCCAGGAAGGCCGAGAAGAGGACGAGGTCGAGCCGCTCCTGCTCGTTCTCGTCGCCCTCGTGGCGCCACAGGTTGAGCTCCACCAGGGCTTCCATGGGGTCCGCGCTGCGGATCATGGGGTGGCGCCCGTACCAGTGGGCCCCGGTCGTCAGCCGGCTGCCCAGTTTGCCGGCGAGCAGGCCGGGCACGGTGCGGCGGCCGCGCCGCAGGGCGTCCTGGAAGAGGGCGAGCGCGGCGCTGGAGGCGCCCTCGGGCATGCCGACCGCACCCATGCCCACTTCGAAGAAGGCCGCCAGGTAGTCGCCGTGGCGGGCCTCGTTCTCCTCCTGGAACCGGTCCAGCTGGCGCTGTACGGCGCGGCGCCCCTCCGCGAGGCTGCGCATGCGCAGCTCCTGGTCGGAGGCGAGCAGGCCGAGGCTGAGCAGCGGGAAGCGGGAGCGGCCGTAGCGGGGCAGCTTGCGTTCGAGCTGGCGGGCCAGCAGTCCGAGGGCGTAGCGCGGCAGCAGGGACTGGGCCCCGCCGAAGTTGACGAAGGCGAAGGGGTAGTCGGGCCCGAAGCGCTCCATGAGCGCGCTGTGCGCCTCGCTGGCTCCGCTGCCGGCCGGCCCGAGGAGCATGGTCAGGGGCCGCTCGGCCGCCGGGCTCTCCTGCAGGCACGAGTCGACCAGCGACAGGATGCCGCTGCGACCGCGCAGGCCCATGCCCGTACCCGGCTCCATCACGTGTGATCCCCCCCAGGACGTGCTTCAGAGGAGTAGAGCCTGTCATCCGGAGCCGGAGTCAGACAGGGGTTTCTGCTCCTTGATTCGATTCCGATACCTCCACCGGGGTCATTCCTCCTCCTCGATCCCGACGACCTCCTCCAGTTCCCGGAAAGCCTTGCTCCGCGAGCCCTCGTGTTCCTCCAGCAGGGCGTTGGCGATGGCGTCCAGCTTGCGCTGGATCGCGTGCTCGGCGCGGCGTTCGGAGTTCTTGAGCAGGGCCAGCAGGAGCAGGGACACCGCGGCCATGGCGTCACCGGCGAGGTGCTGCCATTCCATCGGCAGGTGGAGGAGGTGCACCACGACGAAGCCGGCCACCAGGAGGACGCACAGGAAGGAGAAGAGCGCCGAACTCGTGAAATTGGAGGCGAGTTCCGCCAGTTTCTCGAAGCGGCCCAGCCGCCCCGATCTGCCCTTCTCGGCCGGATGCTCCAACGTCATGCCCGGCGTCTGCCCAGGAACGGCCCGTCGAACCATCGACCGCCGCAGCGGTGCATCGCCGCACCGCTGAAGCCGTGCGGGGAGGTTTCACCTTCTCCCAGGGGGTAGCCGAGGGGCGACGACCACTTGGAACCGCTCGATGGAGGCGGCACATGTCTACCAACACACTGATAGCGATCATCGTCGCGGCCGTTGTCGTGGTCGTGGCGCTGACCCTGATCCTCACCATGCTGGCGCGCCGACGACGCCTGCGCGACCGCTTCGGGACGGAGTACGAGCGGACCGTCGAGGAGAAGGGCGGCGCGCTGGCCGCGGAGCGCGAACTGCGTGCCCGGGAGCAGCGGCACGAACGACTGGAGATCAAGGAACTCCCCGCCGAGCGGCGCAGCCAGTACGCGCACGAGTGGGCCACCGTCCAGGAGCACTTCGTGGACCGGCCGGACGGCTCGGTGGCCGAGGCGGACGAGCTGGTGTCCCGCTTGATGAGCGAGCGCGGCTACCCCACCGACGGGTACGGCGGCCAACTGCGCGACCTGTCCGTCGAACACGCGGGAACCCTGGACCACTATCGCTCTGCCCACGACGTCAAGGTACGGAGCGCCGGCGGGCAGGCGACCACCGAGGAACTCCGGGGAGCGATGGTGCACTACCGCGCCCTCTTCACGGAGCTGCTCACGAACGAGAGGAACCGGTGAAATGAAGCCCCGTTCGGACCACGACAGCCGGCTCACCGGAGCCGGACTGACCACGGAAGACCTCGCCCACCCCGTGACGGAGGACGCGGAACGAGCCCCGGTGTACCCGGGAGAGGCCACCCGGGACCGGGAGGGCCGGGAGGACCGGGAGAACCCGGAGGACCGGGAGGTCCGCGAGAACCCGGAGAACCCGGAGAGCCTGGAGAACCCGGAGAGCCTGGAGAACGCGGAGAACTTCGAGGCCCGCGAGGCCCGGGGCGTCCCCGAGGCCCGGGAGGTGCCCGAGGGAGCGGACGCGCCCGTAGCGCCTCCCGCTCCCGAGGGCGACTCCGAACCGCTCCTCGGCACCTCGGACACGCAGGAGTTCCGGCAGGCCTGGACCGATGTCCAAGGTCGTTTCGTCGACGATCCCCAGGAGGCGGTCAGGTCCGCGGACGCCCTGGTGGCCGAGGTCATGCAGACCCTGGCGGGCAGCTTCGCCGCGCACAAGCAGGAGCTGGAGGCGCAGTGGGGCCGGGGCGAGCAAGTGGAGACGGAGGACCTGCGGCAGGCGTTGCAGCACTACCGCTCCTTCTTCAACCGCCTGCTCAAGACCTGAGCATTCCGAGGGGGCGGCCGTCCGGGTCCACCAGGGCGTGGTGCAGCGGGGCCGCGAGCAGGCGCCGGACGGCCGGCAGCCGCGGAGCGACGTAGCGGCGCAGACGCCCCGCCGGACGCGGACCGCGGCACCACCCTGCTCGCGCATCAGCTCCAGGCGCAGCTCCCGCGCGAACGGGCGGGCCCCGTCACCGAGGCCGCCGGGATCGCGCGGGGGCCTCGGATCGGTGGAACGGTCGAGGACGGTGCAGCTCAGCTCGGAGTCGTGCGTCCAGGACCGCAGGTTCACGTTGTCGGACCCGACGGCGGCCCAGACGTCGTCGATCACTTACACCTTGGCATGTACGTAGACGGGGGTCCCGGCACGGTTCTCCAGGCCGTACACCGCGACCCGGTCACCTCCGGCGCGGCGCAGCTCCTCCAGGGCGGTGATCCGTCCGATCAGGTTCATGGGGCCGGTGAGCAGGCCGTCCTGCTCCCGAACGGTGGGGACGACGGCGGCCAGCCGCAGCCGCGGACGCGCGCGCAGGGCCTGGGCGAAGCAGTCCACGACGTGCGGGGACCGGTTGCCTTCCCTGCCGCCGAGCTTGTTGATCTTTACCATGAGCGGTGGCGGTCGGAGACGACCTACTTCTCGATCAAGGCGACGATGCTCGACGGCCGCGTTCTGTGCTCCCGCAGCCTGCAAGGGCTCGACCAGGAGGTCCACGCCCTGCTGACCACCTACCAGGCCCTGATCCGGGCAGCCGCCGATACCGTCTGCACCCGCCCGGAGGTGGACATGGACCGGATCAGTTTCACCGTCCTGCAGAGCACCGCCGCCGACACGGTCGTCACCGCGACCGGGATCCACCCCGAAACGATCGCTTGATCCAGAGGTCAGAACCTCGCCCACCCAGTGATCATCAATGGATTTGCCGGATAGGGTGCGCCTATCATGATCCCATGGCCAGCTCCACAGAGGCGTGGACCCAGGCGAAGGTGAGCCGCCGCTCCTTGCTCGCTGCGGCGGGTGCGGTCGGTGCGGCTGTCGCGGTCGGCGCCCCGGCACATGCGTCCGACCAGGCGCGTGACGCGCATGGGTCTCACCGCTACGTGGACGTGCAGTTGCTGAGCATCACCGACTGGCACGGTTTTCTGCTGGGGGCGCCGGGCGACCACTCCGTCATCCACGGTCGTCACGGCCGGGCCTACGAAGTGGGCGGGGCGGCCTACATGGCCGCACATCTGAAACGCCTCAGGGACGGCCGGCGGAACTCCATCTTCTTCAGCGCGGGCGACAACTTCTCCGGTTGGCAGTTCGATACGTCGATATTCTGCGATGAGCCGACCATCGAAGCCCTGAACCTCATGGGACTTGAATTCTCCACCGCAGGCAATCATGAATTTGATAGGTCTCCGGCGATGATCACGCAACATATGGAAGAGGGGGTTCCATTCCTTGTTGTCGGCCGAGACGCGTCCTTCGTGGATTCATCAGGGCGCCTTTTCCGGGGCGCGAACTTCTCGCACTATTCGGCGAATGTGAAGTGGCTGGCGAGCGGTGCCAGTGTGCTTCCCGGGTGCAATATTCGCTACGTCATCGGGCCGTGCGGTCGGAATATTCCCATCGGCTTCATTCACGTGACCACCATCGGGACTCCGAGATTTTCCACCTCCTACCTGCCCGCCGTGACCGCGACCAGTGAAATTGAAGCCATCAATCGAATCGCCTCCCGGCTCAGGGCCCAAGGTGTCAATGCCATCGTGCTCAGCATGCATGAGGGTGCCGACGCCGACGGGGATTTCACTGGCGGAGTGAACCCGTCGGGCCCCGCCTATGAGATCGCGCTGCGGGCCTCGCCCGATATTGACGTCATCATTGCGGGTCACTGGCACACGCAATTCAACATCATGCTGCCAGACCCGCTGGGGAGGCTCCGCCCATTCGTGGAGGCCGGGTGCTACGGGCAGCTCATCAACGAAATAAATCTCAAGATCGATCCGCTGACCGGAGGGGTGGTTCGCGAACTCACTGTCTCCACCAATCATCCGAATTCGCGGACCACCATTGCACCGGACCCCGAAATGCAGAAGCTGGTTTCCTATTGGCAGCGAAAAGCAACAAGACGCGCCGACTCGGTCATCGGCAGGCAGAGCGGCTCCTTCCTGCGGACGAGGAATGACACGGGGCAGAGCCCCATGGGCGACCTCATCGCCGACTGGGCCCTGTGGGCCGGACGCCGTCCTTCGGACCGGGCGCGCGACGGCAACCGCCACCGCAATGTGCCGGCCGACCTGGCGCTGGTGCCGACCGCTCCCCGGTTGGGGGAGTCTGTGATCGTGGGAGGCCTCATCCACGATCGGGCGAGGAACGGCGCGATCACGTTCGCGCAGGCTTGGCAGGCCGTGGGGTACGGCAACCCGATCGTCACAGCCTGGGTCACCGGAACCCAGATCCACGACGCACTCGAGCAGCAGTGGACGACCAGACCGGACGGCCTGATCCAATACTCTCCCTTGGCCGTCTCCGGGAACGTGCACTACTCGTTCAACCCGCTCGCGTCCGTGGGGTCTCGCGTCGAGCCGGACGACGTAGTCATCGGCGGCGTTCCGCTCGCCCCGGGGAAGAGGTACCGCCTGGCCGCACTGGCTTATACGTTCCTCGGAGACGACGGATATCCGGCGCTGACCAGCTGCGAGGAGCCCTACACCCACGAACGCGACTTCGAGAGCTTCGTCTCCTTCGTACGGCAGGCGGGCACTCTCAGCCCGTTGCCGACCAACCGGGTCACCGCGTTGTACCCCGGAGACCTGGTACCCGACCTCGGAGAGATCGTCGAGCCGATCGCGCCGCTGTTTCCGGATGGCACGGAGCGATCGAGGCAGCAAGCGGCGATCGTGGCTACCCACAAGCCGGACGGTGCGGTTTACCCGCCCTGCTGACCCGATCACTTCAGGAGCGCGGTCACCCTGCCCGGAAGGTTCAGGGCTTTGCGGGCCCGGTGGGCGGGCCGCGGTCCTACTTCTTCTCCTTCACCTTGTTGGCGAGATCGTCGAGCGTCCCCTTGAGGATCTTCCCGAAGTTCGAGAATCCGGTGTCGGCCTGCCGGCGCACCTCGGCGATCGCGGTCTTGGCTTCGCCAATGGTCTTGTCGATGTCCGCGCCCACCTGTTCGGCCTTGGCCCCGGCCGCGAGGCTCACCTGGGCGATGGCCAGCTCGACGCTTGCCCGCTTGTGCCCCGATCCGTCGACCATGAGGGAGTCGAGCCCCATGTTCCTCACCATGGCGTTGTACGCGTCGTCGGTCAGCTCCTCTTCCAGCAGGTGCTCGGTGAGGGTTTTGAGGAGGTACCTTTCGTCGGGGTCCAGGGTGATCGCCCCCGCAGGGGCGGAGGGGCGGGGCGGGGCGCCTGCGGACACTGTGGCGACGAGCTTCTTGATGTCCTGCTCGATCTCGGCCGCGGTCCTCCGGGCGCCCTCGACGAGGTCGTTCCACCGGGACTCCGCAGGAACGACCTCCTCCTGCACGGTCTGGAGGGTCTGTTCCACGAGCGGCAGGGCAGCGGATCGCAGGTCACCGGATTCGATCATGGCCTGGCACACCCGGAACCTTTCCAGGCATTCCTCCAGCACGGCCAGTTTGAGGGTGAATTCGTTCTGGAGCTCCGGGAACTGTCCCAGCCATCCCCCGGCGAGGAGGGAACGGACCTCACGTGCGGTCGCATGGCCTTCCAGGCACGCCTTCCGGACCAGCATTCCCTTGCGCGTCGGGTTCGGTCCGATGCTGATGACGGCGTCCAGGATCTTCTCCGTGCCGTGCACCTTCGCCAGGACTTCGGCGACCGCCGACGCCCCGTCGCGCTGGGCGTAGTACTTCAGGATGAACTGCGCCGTGTCGACGATCTCCTGCACCAGAAGGAGCTGCTCGGCGGCGGCTGCGACGCGCTGCCCTGCGTTCTCCTCCTGCGCCTGGAGCTCGCTCACCTCCCAGAGACGGCGGGAGAGTTCGTCGTCGAATGCGCGCTGCCCGTCCGGTTCCGCACCCGTCAGCTGGTCCGCTCCGGTCTCGGGCGCCGGGGAGTCGGCGTCGGCGATGCGCTGTTCGGCCTGCCGCCGGGTCTCCGACACCTTCCGCTTCTCTTCCCAGACGATCGACTGGAATGCCTCGGCGGCCTCCTGGAGCGCGGGGATGGTGCTGGTGACCAGCTCTGGAATCCCCTGCTGCTGCCATTTCTCAATCTCGCGGATCAGAGCGGCCGCCTTGCTCAGCTCGACGACTCGCTGCTTCGCCGTGGCGGCCCGGACCACCCCCTCTTCGGTGATCGCGAGTACTTCCCTTTCGGCTGCCGGGGACGGCGGGGGCGGGGGCGGTGAGGTCATGCCTGTTCCTGTTCATGAGGTGGGGTGGTCAAAGGAGCCCGTGGGGCCGCCTTGCCTCATGAGTCTCCGCCGGCCCCGGACGTTTGTCGTGGCCCGAAAGATCCTGCTGGCCAAATGTCGTGTCCTGCGGTGAGGGCGGGCGGTTGGCATGGTGGTGGCCGGTTCTGTCGTTCCCGGCTGGTGGGGTGGGAGTCATGTCGTTGCTGCCGGAGCAGTGGCCCGAGGTCCCTGAGGTGACGGTGCGGGTCGCGCGGGCGGTGGCTGGTCGTGGGGCGCCGCCGTTGGCTATGCGGGTGCGGGATGAGCTGGGCGGGCTGTTCGCGGATGCCGAGTTCGCCGGGGCGTTCGGTCTGCGGGGCCGGCGGGGCTGGTCGCCGGGGCGGCTGGCGATGGTGACGGTGCTGCAGATGGCGGAGAACCTGACCGACCGCGCCGCCGCCCACCGGGTCCGGTTCGACCTGTCGTGGAAGTACTGCCTTGGCCTGGAGTTGGAGGACGTCGGCTTCGATGCCTCGGTGCTCTCGGAGTTCCGCACCCGGGTGGTCGAGCACGGCCTGGAGGAGCGGGTACTGGATCTGCTGCTGGCGGCATTGAAGGGCAAGGGCCTGGTCAAGGCTGGGGGTAAGCAGCGGACCGACTCCACCCACGTGCTGGCGGCGGTGCGGGACCTGAACCGCCTCGAGCTGTGCGGGGAGTCGGTGCGGGCCGCGCTGGAGGCGCTGTCCGCCGCGGCCCCGCACTGGGTGGCGCAGGCCGTGGACGTCCGTGGGTGGAACCGCCGCTACGGGCGGCGCATCGACGAGAGCTGGCGTCCCGCCAGCTCCAAAGCCAAGCGGGACGAACTCGTACTGGACTACGGCCGTGACGCGGTGGCCCTGCTGCGGGCGGTCCACAACCCTCACTCGCCCCTGTGGCTGCGCGAGCTGCCCGCGGTCCAGGTCCTGCGCCGGATCACTGTGCAGAACTACCTGGTCACCACCGGCGGCGACGGGCGGGAGGTGGTCAAGCGGCGGGAGGCGGACAAGGAGGGTCTCCCGCCCGGCAGACTGCGCCTGGCCTCGCCCTACGACCTCGACGCCCGCAACGGCACCAAGAACGCCCTACACTGGACCGGGTACAAACTGCACATCAGCGAGGTCTGCCAGCGGCCCCGGCCCGGCGGAGGGACCCCGCGGCCGGGACGCCGGGCGCGTCCGGACATCCCGAACGTGATCACACATGTCGCGACCACGGACGCGACCGTGCCCGATGTGAAGCTGGTCGAGCCCGTCCACCGGGCCCTCGCCGACCGGGGCCTGCTGCCCGCCGAGCACTACCTCGACTCCGGCTACGCAAGCGCGGAACTCCTCGCCGGGGCCCGGGCCGCCTTCGGGATCACCCTGGTCGCACCGCTCCTGGCGGGCACCTCCCGCCAGGACCGGGAGAACGCCGGTTACCAGCGCGAAGCCTTCACCATCGACTGGGACGCCGAGCAAGCCACCTGCCCCCAGGGCGCCACCAGCAGGTTCTGGAGCCCGGCCCGGCAACACGGCCGCGAAGGGATCGCGGTCCGCTTCGACGAGGCCGACTGCGGCCCCTGCCCGGTCAGAGCGGCATGCACCGACGCCACACGCCAGGGCCGCCAGCTCACCCTGCGCCCACGGGACCTGCAGGAACTGATCAACACGAACCACGCCGCCCAGCAGGACGCCGACTGGCAGACCACATACGCCCTGCGCGCCGGCGTCGAGGGCACCATCCGCCAGGCCACAGCCGTCACCGGTAACCGCAGGGCCCGCTATCGCGGCCTCGCGAAGACCCACCTCGAACACGTCTACTCCGCCGTCGCCCTCAACCTCATCCGCCTCGACGCCTGGTGGAACAACCAACCCCTCGACCACACCCGCACCAGTCACCTCGCGAGACTTGACCTCACCCTCACGGCCTGACTGCCCCCCACATTTGGCCAGCAGGATCCCGAAAGAGGAGCCGTAGGGGAGCTCCGGTTCACCGAAAGGGCACGTCGGGCGGAGTGCCGTGGGGCCCGCCCGACGCGCCGACAGGGGCACGGGCCCGCCGGCGATTGCCGCCTGCCACGTTGATGCCGCCGGGGCTGTTCACGTGGTTGTTGATCGCGACTTTGTTGAACGCCGTGACCACCCCGCTCAGGTTGATCGGCAGGATGGACCCGCCACCCCCGCCGCTCTGCGGGGTGACGGTGATGCTGAAGGTCCGGCTCGTGCTGTTCGCCGGAACGGCGCTGTCCGTCGCGGTGACCGTGAAAGAGTAGGTCCCGGCCGGTCCCGGCGGCGGCGGGCGTGCCGCTGAGCTGCCCGGCAGGGGGCGGCCGGGATCGTGTAGGCGGGCCTGCGGTGGCGGCCGTGTCACCTCAACGCTCCACCGGCTGCCTGGGAACGCGGCGTACGGACCTGACGCGCCGCGGGAGCGCGTGCGGTCGGCTTGGCGGCACCGCCACACCAGTACGTGCGTCTGCCCGCCGGCTACGCGACCGCAGGGGGCGCCCTCCTCGGACCTGCGTGGCCCGCAGAAGGTGGAAGGCGGCAGCTGCGGCAAGACCGTCATCAGCATCCGGAGGCTGCCCTGAGGTTGGTACCAGGGCAAAGGGTTTGTCCCGCTGCCGAAGCGGTGGGTGGTCGAGCCGACGAACGGGGCACTGATGCTGCACCGCCGTTCGTCCGGCCCGCGAGTACGACCACTGGCCCGACACATCCGCCTCAGGGGTCTACTGGACTTCCGCCGCGATCATGCCCGGTCGCCTGACCGCCCCGACCCCCACCTGGCGCGATGCCATCGGACTGGCCGCGTGAACATCACCGAACCACAGGCGCGGGACGGCCCCGTGTACGTCGTCACGGCCGCGGCGTCCGCTACCGGTAGCGGACGGGAGGCCGGGGCCACGGACGAGCGGGCGGGCTGCCTCGCCGGCTTCGCCTCGGAGTGCTCGATCAGGCCGCCGCGCTTCCTGGTGTGGCTGTCCACGCTCAACCACACGTACCGCGTCGTGTGCGGGGCGTCGCACCTCGCGGTGCACGTGCTCGGCCGCGACCAGCGGGAGCTGGCGGAGCTGTTCGGGAGCGAGACGGGCGACCGGACGGACAAGTTCGCCCGCGCCGAGTGGGTGCCCAGCGCGGACGGCAGCCCCCTGCTGACCGGCGCACCCGCATGGTTCGTCGGCCGGATCGAGGCACGGGTCGACGGCGGCGACCACACGGGCTTCCTCCTGGCGCCCACCGAGGCTTCCCCGGCCCTCCGGGACGTGCCCGAGCTGCTCCGGTACGGCGACGTCAGGGAGATCGCCCCCGGACACCCGGCCTGAACCGCGCGCGGGGAGCGGGGAGCCCTGAGTGCGGAACCGAGAGCGCGGAGCCGCAGGTTTACGGGAAGGACATTCGGACAGACGAGCCATGTCAGATGATCGCCAACGATCGGAGTGAGAACCGTGTCGGGTGAGCAGAAGATGAAGGCCAAGAAGGAGCAGGCCAAGGGCAAGGCCAAGGAAGCGATGGGCCGTGCCGTCGGCAACGAGAGGCTCACCGCCGAGGGGCGCGCGGAGCAGATGAAGGGTGATGCCCGCCAGGCCAAGGAGAAGGCCAAGGACGTCCTCAAGGACTAGCGCGGCAGGCGACTCCGGCGACACCGAAGCATGAGCGGCCACGGCCTCCTCCCCGGGAACGGGTGACGGAGGCCGTGGCCGTACGCGCGCTACGCGGTCGGGCCGGTGCGGTGCGTCCCCGGGTCGGTGGGCCCGCTGTGGAACCGATACACGGTGGAGCGCTCACCGAAGGACAGCGGCAGGGGTTCCGATGGGTTGGGCGGCCATGCTGCGGTGTGTGCCCCTCCGCCGCCGGACGAGCCGGGCCCGGACCGTTCCGGGTGCGGCCGGGCACCTCCCCCCACCGCCGTACCCGATCCCGGGAGTGCCATGTCCGTCCACGCCTTCCTCCGCCGGTCCGCCGAACTGCCCGGGCGGGGCCGGCTCGCGGCCTGCCGCGCCGGTGACGCGGCCGTCGCCGCTGCCCACCGTGCGGTGTCGGCGGCGCCGCTGCCCTGGCCCCACGAGGGCCAGGCGAGGGTGGAGGTGGAGGGGGTCGGCAGCCTCGGCACGGTCGGCGAGCAGCGGCCGGTGCCCATCGCGAGCATCACCAAGGTGATGACCGCCTACGTGGTCCTGCGCGAGCATCCCCTGGGCCCGCGGGACTGCGGCCCCACGGTCCGCGTCGACAGGGCCGCCGCCCGCGAGTCGGGTTCCACGATCGAATCGGTGGTGCCCGTCGAGGAGGGGCAGGAGTTCCCCCTGCGGCAACTGCTCTCGTACATGCTGATCCCCTCGGGCAACAACATCGCCAGGCTCCTCGCCCGCTGGACGGCCGGTTCCGAGGCGGCCTTCGTGCGCCGGATGAACGAGGCGGCCGTGGAGCTCGGCATGGCCCGCACCCGGTTCACCGGCTCCTGCGGCATGGACGTCGGGAACACCAGCACGGCCGTCGACCTGCTCGTCCTGGCCCGCGCGGTCATGCGGGACGAGGCGTTCCGGACCATCGTCGCCACCCCCTCGGTCCGCCTCCCGGGAGACGGGGGCGAGGCGCGCACCACCAACCGGCTGCTCGGCCGGCACGGTGTGGCCGGGTTGAAGACGGGCACGAGCACCCCGGCCGGGGGCAACGTCCTGTGGGCCGCGTACAAGGACGTCGACGGCAGCCCCAAGCTGGTCCTCGGCGCCGTGCTCGCCCAGCGCAGCGGCTGCTCCCCGGTGCGCGCCCGGGCGGCCGTCTGGGCCCACAGCCGGCGCCTGGTCGAAGCCGTGCAGCGGGCACCCTTCGACGAACTCGCGGCACTCGGGCCGTCCGCGCCCGCGACGCCCTCCTCCCTGACACCGCGGGCCCCCGGCGCGGAGAGGGTGGGAGCCCTGTCCGGTCGCGGGCGAGCCGGGTAGGCGGTCAGGTACCAGGAGGGACGGACCCGGGTACGCCCGGCCTCCGGTGAGTGCTCCGTACGGCCCCGGCGGGGCCCCGGCGCCGCGGGCGGGAACGGATCCCGGTGCGGTAGGGGCACCTCGGGGCCGCCGAACGTGGTGAACCCGCGTGGAATGGGTACGCGCACCGATGTGGACACCACCCCTCCTCGGGCGGCCGGTACCGTCGATTCCGGCGGTTGGGTCCGGGGAAGCGAGAGTGGAGACCGCAGGAGCGGGGATGACTCTCCATCTGAGCAAGCACAGCGATCTTGACGGGACGACCGCGGCCGCCACGGCCCGCGACCTCACCCGGCACTTCTTCGACGACGCCTCGCGCGGCGGCCGCTCCGTGGCGCCCGAGGCCAGGGACACGACGCTGCTGCTCGTCAGCGAACTCGTCACCAACGCGATCCGGCATACACCGGCAGGCTGCGTGCTGGACCTCGAACTGGAGCCCGACGAGATCGCCATCGCCGTCACCGACTACAGCGACGCGGAGCCGCGGCTGAGAACGCCCGATCTGGAGGGCGGCGGTGGATGGGGCTGGGCCCTGGTCCACCGGCTCGGCAGCGGCGTACGGATCCGGCACCGGCCGGGCGGCAAGACCATCCACACCGGTGTCCGGCTGTCCCTGCCGCGATGATCTCGGCGGGGCCGGCCCGTGCGTGCGTACCGCCCCTCCGGGTAGGCGCCGGACACGATCGAGGGGCGAGGAGGTGCCCTTCGAGGAGATCGTCAAGGGCTTCGACGACGGCGACGCGTACGTGCTCGTGGAGCCGGAGGAGCTGGACGAGATCGCGCCGGGCCGGTCCAGGTCGCTCGACATCGAAGGGTTCGTGGACCTGGCCGAAGTCGATCCGATCTTCTTCGACGCGACGTACTACCTGGCGCCGAAGGGCAAGGAGTACGGGAAGATCTACAGCCTCGTGGAGCAGGCCCTCGCCAAGGCGGAGAAGGCGGGGATCGCCAGGTTCGTGATGCGCAGCCACGAGTACCTCGTCGCCGTGAAGGCGGAGAACGGGCTGCTCACCTGCCACACGCTCCACTGGGCCGACGAGATCCGCGATCCCCGTGCGGAGATCGACTCCCTGCCGCGCAGGGTCAAGGCCGGGCAGAAGGAACTGAGCATGGCCGAGCAGCTGGTCGAGGCGCTCAGCATGGAAGGGAAACCAGAGGAGTTCCACGACACGTTCCGGGAGAAGGTCGCCGCCCTGATCAAGGCGAAGCGGGCGGGCGAGAGCGTGGAGGAGGCGGAGCCCGCGGCCGAGTCCACCCACGTGGTCGACCTCTCCGAGGCCCTGCGTGCCAGCGTCGAGCGGGCCAGGGGCACACCGGGGGAGCGGAGCATGACCAAGGCGGAGCTCTACAAGAAGGCCGCGGCGGCAGGGATCCCCGGTCGCTCGAACATGACCCGGGACGAACTCCGCGACGCGCTCACCGCCTCCGACACGGACTCCAGCACCAGCACCGGCTCCGGACGCGGCTCGCGCAGGGCGGCCTGACCGGGCGGAGCGCGCATCAGGGGCTCCGCCCGGCATCCGGGAGCGGGCCCCTGCGGGGTTGGCCCGGGCGGGAGCGGGCAGGCGCCGCAGTGCACACACCGTCCGCAAGGAGCGGAGCCATGACGAACGCGAAGGTGAACGCGACCGCACCGCACACGCCCAGGCCGGTCCCGGCGCCCCTCCCCGACCCGGAGCCGATGCCGATGCCCGAACCGTCGCCGGCGCCCCCGACCAGGTAGCCGGGCGGCCCTCTGCCGGACCGAAGAGGCGGTCGGCCGGACGCATCAGGTCCGGGCCCGGGGGCAGACGGGACCTGAGGGGACGAGGACCATTCCGGGAGGCCCGATGGTGAACGGCACGGACCAGCAGGGACGCGACGAGTCGCCGGAGGAGCGCGCGGACCGGCAGTGGCAGGAGCTCGTCCAGGAGATACGGGTCGCTCAGACGGGTGTCCAGATCCTGTTCGGATTCCTGCTCACAGTGGTCTTCGCCCCGGTGTTCGCGTCGCTCGCGCAGACCGAGAAGACGATCTACGTGGTGACGGTGGTCCTGGGCTCCCTGGCGACCGGCGCCCTGATCGGCCCCGTGGCCTTCCACCGCCTCGTCTCGGGGCGCAGGATCAAGCCCGAGGCCGTCGCGTGGGCCGCGCGCCTGACCTCCACCGGTCTCGTGCTGCTGCTGGCCACCTGTACCTCGGCCCTGCTGCTCGTCCTCAGGGTCGCGACCGACAACGCCCTCGCTACGTGGCTCGTCAGCGGGGTGTTCACCTGGTACGTGCTGTGCTGGTTCCTGCTGCCCCTGTGGGCACGCATCCGCTACACCGCCAACCGCTGACCGCCGCCGTACGGCCACCTCGTTCTACCCCGTCGCGGCGAGCTGTTCCTCCGCGGCGGCGATGGCCTGGAGGGCGGTGGGCCTGCCCATGAGTACGCACAGGGTGTACGCGGTGTCGTCCATGGCCCGCAGGGCCCCGGGGTCGTGCGGGGAGGCCGCGAGGCGGGCCTGGCAGCCGCGCAGCCGGGTCAGCACCTCCTCGGTCCGGGCCGGATTCGGCGCGAGCCCGGCGTCGCGGGGCGCGCCCGCCGGGCCGTGGGTCCGGGCGGCCTCGACGGCGCGGCGCAGGGCGCGTTCGAGGCGGGCCGGGAGGGCGGTGCCGCACGAGGTGGCGGTCACCGCGGCCGCGAGGTCCTGCACGGCGACGTGGGCCAGGTCCGCGGCCGTCGCGAGGATGCGCAGCGCGTCGCGCGCCGAGCAGGGGGTCGTGGCCATGAGCATCCCGACGGCCCAGTTGCCCGTGGGCGCCGGCGCCGGCGCCGGGTGCCCGTGCGTCCGGGCGGCGGGGGCCTGTCGGCCCGGTGGGGCGGGTTCGGGTGTCGGCACGAGGTTCCTCCGGTCCGGGTCGGTGGGGTCGGGTCGGTGGGGCGGTGCGGTGGTCCGCGTACGGACGCTATGCCCGCCGTCTGAGCACGGACGGCGCGGCGCGCTGGTTCGGTGCTCGAACAACCCCATGACCCGTTCGCACGATCGGTCCGGCCCCCGACACGCCCCAGGGCAGGACGGCTGTGCGGGACGGTCCGGTACCTTCGCCGCCCAGCATCCAGGTCCATCACCTCGGCCCAGCGGTCTCAGCCCGCGGCCACGGCCACGACGAGGCTGTCCACGACCCGGCCGAGCCGTCCGTGACGCAGGTGCGCGGCGCGCTGGCGGGCCGCCCCGGTGCCTTCGGTCCGGACCTCCTCCAGCAGGGCGTCGACGAGCTCCGAGTCGCCCGACGCCGCGAGTCCGGGCGCGGCCCGGTCCCGTAGCCGGGCGAGCAGCGTCCACGCGGGCACCGGGGCGCCGTCGACCGGGTCCAGGCCGTCGCCGTGCAGGCCGCGCAGTGTTCGTACCCGGCTTCGTCGAGGTCCGGGGCCGGCTCGACGGTCGGCCGGCGGGCGTGCTCCACGGCCCGCCAGCTCGCGTACCCGGAGTTCCCCCCCGGTCGAAGGGGGAGTTGGCCGCGAGGGCCTGGAGCACGGGCAGCCAGGGGTGCATCCGGTTGGCGACGTCGAGGGCCTGAGCCCGGCAGTCGACGCCGATGTGGACGTGGCAGCCGCAGACCGCCTGGTCGTAGTCGCCGAGGACCGCGGCGAAGCGGGATTCCATCCGGCGGTAGCGCTCGTCGCGCGTGACGGTCGGCGGATGCTCGGGCGGTACGACGGGGGTTCCCGCGGCCAGCAGCAGGCACTCCTCGGCGGCCGCGGCGCGGATCACCTCGGCCCGGATCCGGGCCGGCTCCGATCTGAGCGCCGCGGGGTCCGAGGTGGGGCTGGTGCAGACCTCCACCTGGGCGGTGAAGAACTCCGGCTGGACCAGCGGCCCGAGCGTGCGGGCGGCGGCTTCTATGACGCCGGGGCCGCGCCCCACCGGGGCCCGGCTGCCGCGGTCGACGAGGAGGAACTCCTCCTCCTCCACGCCCATCGTCAGGACCGGGACCCGCCCGGGGACGCCCTCGCGGACCCCGGCGGCCGGATCCGGCACGGCCGTCAGTCGAGTGCGGGGAAGAAGGGCAGGTAGTCCTGGTCGCCGTCGGAGGGGATCACCGTGTAGCTGGCTTCGGGAAGCTCGTTCCACATTCCGGGCAGGTCTCCCAGCGGCTCGGAGACCACGAGGCGCGAGTCGTCGGAGATGTCCTCGAGGAACTCCACCTCGGGGTGGAGGTGGCGGATCGTGTCGGCGCGGCTGCTGTAGAAGAGCGACCGGGAGGCACCCCGGCTGGAATAGCGGAATGCCCAGAGCCGCTCTCCGTCGCTGATGGCCAGGGTCATCTGGACCGGTTCGGCGACGCCGTGCTCCTTGCCGAGCCGCTCCACGAGCCCGGTCATCCTGGCCACCGCCCCCGGGACGTCCTGGTCCAGCCCGAAGGTCACCGCCAGGTAGAACATGACCTCGGAGTCGGTGGACCCCTCGATGGACGGGAAGAGGGCCGGGTCGACGGCCAGGCAGAGGTCCCGCTGCAGCCGCGGGAAGTCCGCGATGGCCCCGTTGTGCATCCACAGCCACCGGCCGTGCCGGAACGGATGGCAGTTGGTCTGCTGTACGGCCGAACCCGTCGAGGCGCGGACGTGTGCGAAGAACAGGGGCGAGCGGACGTGGGCGGCGAGCTCGCGCAGGTTGCGGTTGTTCCAGGCCGGTGCGACGTCCCGGAAGACGGCCGGCGTGCCGTCTCCGTTGCCGCTGTACCAGCCGAGGCCGAAGCCGTCGCTGTTCGTCGTCTCGACGCCCATCCTGGCGTGCAGGCTCTGGTTGATCAGGGAGTGCTCGGGCCGGTAGAGAACCGTATCGAGCAGCATGGGCGAACCCGAGTACGCGAGCCACCGGCACATCGCACCATCCCCTTCGCGGCCTGCTCCGAGCCTAACCCGGTACGCGGCCGCGGTCCTGGCATCCGCGGCGGCGGGGCGCGCCGCGGCGGATGCCAGGACCGTGCTCAGCAGATCCGCGGCAGTTGCTCACCGATCGGCAGGTCGACCACGCGGGTGCCGCCCAGCCGGGTGCGGGCCACGACCATGCCCGGGTGGGCCTCCACGGCCTCGCCGATCACGGTCGCGCCCCGCCCCAGCGGATGCGCCCGCATCGCGTCGAGCACGGCCTCGGCGTGCTCGCGCGGTACGAAGGCCACGAGCTTGCCCTCGTTGGCCACGTAGAACGGGTCCAGGCCGAGGATCGAGCAGGCGTTGGCGACGGCCGGGGGCACCGGCACCCGGGCCTCGTGGACGAGGACACCGGTGCCGGAGGCCGTGGCGATCTCGTTGAGAGCGGCGGCCAGACCGCCCCGGGTGGGGTCGCGCAGGACGTGCAGGTCCGGGGTGACCGCGAGCATGCTCCGTACGAGGCCTCCCAGCGGAGCGCAGTCGCTCTCCACGTCCACCCCGAACTCCAGGCCTTCGCGCACGCTCATGATGGCCACGCCGTGCAGCCCGATCTCACCGCTGACGATGACGACGTCGCCCGGGACGACCCGCTGCGCGCGCAGGTCCACCCCCGCCGGGATGACGCCGATGCCCGCGGTGTTGATGTAGACGCCGTCCCCGTGCCCGCTCTCCACGACCTTGGTGTCCCCGGTGACCACCTCCACCCCGGCGGCGCGGGCGGCCTCGCCCATCGCGCGGGCGACCCGAGAGACGACGGACATCTCGATGCCCTCCTCCAGGATGAACCCGCAGGAGAGGTAGGCCGGTTCGGCCCCCGACATGGCCAGGTCGTTGACCGTGCCGTTGACCGCCAGGTCACCGATGCAGCCGCCCGGGAAGAACAGCGGACGCACGACGTAGGAGTCCGTGGAGAAGGCCAGCCGCACGCCCCCGAGGGTGAGCGTGGCGGAGTCCCCGAGCTGGGCGAGGGCGGCGCCGCCGAACTCCGGGAGGAAGAGGTGCTCGACGAGTTCGGCGGACAGCGCGCCGCCTCCGCCGTGGCCCATCACCACCCGGGGATGGTCGCGCAGCGGCGCCGGGCAGGTCCAGCCGGTGATGTCCAGGGGCGCGGTCTCTGCGGGTGATGTCTCGGCGGGTGCGGTCTCAGCCAACGGGGCTCGCCTCCAGCGGCGTCGTCGGGGAGGCCGGCGCGGCCTGGAGGTCTAGCCGGCGGTAGAGGTAGTACGCGGCGCAGGCGCCCTCGCTGGAGACCATCGTGGCGCCGAGCGGGTTGCGCGGCGTGCACAGGGTGGCGAAGGCCTCGCACTCGTGCGGCTTGATGAGTCCCTGGAGCACCTCGCCGCTGCGGCACTCGGCGGGCTCCCGCGTGGTGATCCCGGTGACCGAGAAGCGGTGCTCGGCGTCGAACTCCCGGTAGCGCTCGGACAGTCGCCAGCCGCTGTCCGGGATGATTCCGATGCCGCGCCAGGCCCGGTCCGTGACCTCGAAGACGTCCTCCAGCATGGCGAGTGCGGCGGGGTTGCCCTCCGGGCGGACGGCTCGCTCGTACGCGTTCTCCACGGTGTGCTCGCCCCGTTCGAGCTGGAGCACGGTGCGCCGGACGCCTTCGAGGATGTCCAGCGGCTCGAAGCCCGTCACCACGATCGGCACCCGGTACCGCGCCGCGAGCTCGGGGTACTCCGCCGTCCCCATCACGCTGCACACGTGCCCGGCGGCGAGGAAGCCCTGCACCCGGCAGCTCGGGGAGCGCATGATGGCCTCGATGGCCGGGGGGACCCGTACGTGGGAGACCAGCAGGCTGAAATTGGTGATGCCCAGCCGCTTCGCCTGGTGCACCGTCATCGCGTTCGGCGGGGCCGTGGTCTCGAAGCCGATGCCGAAGAACACCACCTCCCGGTCCGGGTTCTGCCGGGCGACGGTCAGGGCGTCGAGCGGAGAGTAGACCACCCGTACGTCACCGCCCTCGCTGCGGACGCGGAACAGGTCGCGGCCGGTCCCGGGGACCCGGAGCATGTCGCCGAAGGAGCAGAAGATCACGCCCGGCCGGGAGGCGATCTCCAGCGCCTTGTCGATGACCTCCAGCGGGGTGACACAGACGGGACACCCCGGTCCGTGGATCAACTCGACCTGATCCGGTAGGAGTTGATCGATCCCGTGCCGAATGATGGTGTGGGTCTGGCCGCCGCACACCTCCATCAGCGCCCAGGGGCGGGTCACCGTGGAGTGGATCTCGTCCAGGAGCCGCCGCGCGAGTGCGGGATCCTGGAACTCGTCGATGTACTTCACCGCGGCCCTCCCTCGCCACCGTCGGCGGCGTCCGCCGCCAGCTCCCAGGGGTCGCCGAACTCCTCCTGGAGCATGCCGAGTTCCGCGAACAACTCCAGGGTCTGCTTGGCGGACTCCTCGTCGAGACGCTGGAGGGCGAAGCCCACGTGGACGATGGCGTACTCGCCGACCTGGAGGTCCGGCAGGTACTCCAGGCACACCTCCTTCTGCACGCCGCCGAAGTCGACCGTGGCCATCCGGGTGCCGTCTCTGTCCGCGATGTCAAGCACTCTGCCGGGTACCGCCAAGCACATGGGCGTCTCCTCGCTGTGGGGGGTCGGTGACGCCGCGGGCGGCCGCCACCACGAGCTGACCGAGTGCCAGCCCGCCGTCGTTCGGCGGGACCTGGCGGTGCCGCAGTACGGTGAATCCGAGCTCGCGCAGGGCGCGGGCACAGGACGAGGACAACAGGGTGTTGGCGAAGACCCCGCCGGTCAGCACCACCGTGTCCAGGGCGTGCCGTTCGCGTGCCAGGACGCACAGGTCGGCGACGAGTCCGGTGGCGGCGGCGTGGAAGCGCGCCGCGATCACGGACGGGTCCGCCCCCGCCCGCAGGTCGGCCACCACCGACGCCAGCAAGGGGGCCGGATCGGCGGTGACGGGGTCCTCGCGGCCGGGTGCCGGATGGTTCAGGGCGAAGGCGTAGGGGAGCGGCCCCGGGCCCTTCGCCGCCCGCAGCGCGGCGGATTCGAGCTCCATCGCGGCCTGGGCCTCGTACCCGGAGTGCTGGCAGATGCCCGCCAGGGAGGAGACGCTGTCGAAGAGCCGCCCCATGCTGGACGTGGCGACACAGTTCAAGCCGAGCTCCAATTGCCTCGACAGCACCCGGAGTTCCTCCTCCGGGCAGCTGCGCGCACACGGCAGGTCCGGATCCCAGGGGATGCCCGCCGCCCGCAGGTGCGACAGGGCCATGCGGTACGGCCGGCGCACCGCGGCGTCACCGCCCGGCAGCGGCACGTACGCGAGGTGGGCGAAGCGGGTGTACCCGGCGTAGTCGGCGAGGAGCACCTCGCCGCCCCACACCGCGCCGTCGTCACCGTAGCCGGTGCCGTCGAACGCGACGCCGATCACCCGGCGGCCGCCGTCCAGGCCGTGTTCGGCCAGCGCGGACGCGATGTGCGCGTGATGGTGCTGGACGCGCACCAGCGGCCGGCCGGCCGCGTTGCGGGCCGCCCACCGGCCCGACCGGTACCCGGGATGCCGGTCGGTGGCCAGCAGGACGGGAGCGACTCCGGTGACGGACTCCAGCTGCCGTTCGGCCCGCTCGAAGGCGATCTGCGTGGCCAGGTCGTCCATGTCGCCGATGTGCGCCGAGAGCCAGGCCCGGCGGCCCTCCCCGAGGCAGAGGGCGTTCTTCAGGTCGCCCCCCGTCGCCAGCGTGGCGGGGACCGGGAACGGCAGCGGCACCGGCAGCGGCGCGTAGCCGCGCGAGCGCCGGACCAGCAGCTCGGCGCCGTCGCAGACCCGGACCACGGAGTCGTCGCACGGGACGTGGATGGGCCGGTCGTGCGTGAGCCAGCCGTCGGCGAGGCCGGCCAGCCGCTCCAGGGCCTCGTCCTCCTCGGTGACGATGGGCTCACCCGCGAGGTTCCCGCTGGTCATGACGAGCAGGGCGGGCCCCGGGGGGTCGCCGGGAAGCCCGAACAGCAGGTGGTGGAGCGGGGTGTACGGGAGCATGACGCCGAGGTCGGGGCTGCGCGGAGCGACCTCCTCGGCCGGTCCGGCGACCCCGGGCCGCCTGCGGAGCAGCACGATGGGCCGGACGCTCCCGGTGAGCAGGGCGCGTTCCTCGGGGCCGAGGTGCGCGAGCCGCTCCGCCTCGGCGAGGTCGCGCGCCATCACGGCGAACGGCTTGTCGCCGCGGGACTTGCGCCGGCGCAGTTCCGCCACGGCCTCGGGGCGGGTGGCGTCGCAGGCCAGGTGGTAGCCGCCGAGCCCCTTGACCGCCAGGATCGCGCCCCGGGCCAGCATGCGGCGTGCCCCGGCGACCGGATCCGTACCGGCGGGCTCGTACGGCTCGCGCCCGGCGCCGGCGACCAGCAGCCGCAGCCGGGGACCGCAGGCGGGGCAGGCGACGGGCTGGGCGTGGAAGCGCCGGTCGGCCGGATCGGCGTACTCGCCGGCGCAGTCGGGGCACATGGGGAAGCCGGCCATGGTCGTGTGCACGCGGTCGTAGGGCAGTCCGGTGACGATCGTGAAGCGGGGGCCGCAGTGCGTGCACGTGATGAAGGGGTGCCGGTGGCGGCGGTCGGCCGGGTCCGCCAGTTCCGCGAGGCAGGCGGCGCACGTGGCCGTGTCCGGGGACACCAGGGTCCGGGCCGGGCCGCCGCTCCGGGACGCGATGATCGTGAATCCGGCGTCGCCGACCAGCGGCACCTCGCAGTGCTCCACGGCGTCCACCACGGCCAGCGGCGGTGCGTCGGCCGCGAGGCGCTCGCAGAACGCGGAGACGGCGGCCGCCGCTCCCTCGACCTCGGTCACCACTCCCTCCGGGGTGTTGGTGACGTGTCCGGCCAGACCCAGCCCGGTGGCGCGGGCGTAGACGTACGGCCGGAAGCCCACGCCCTGCACCACGCCCTGGACGGTGACCCGGCGGCGCTGCACGGACTCCATCAGCGGGTGTGCGCTTGCGCTGCCGCTGGGGGACCGGACGGCAGCGGTGTGTGCCCCTGGCCGTGTGCTTGGCCGTGTTCCGGGCCGTGTCCATGGGCGTGCGCCTGGCCATGCTCCGGGCCGTGCCCGTGCCCGTGCCCGGGCCCGTGGTCGTGATCGTGCCCGTCCCCCGGCCCGTGCGTGTGGCCGTCGTGGTGGTGGCCGTGGCTGTGGCTGTCCCCGTGGCTGTGCCCATGGACACCGTCCGCGCCGCCGCCCGCACCGGGGCTCGGCGTCTGCGCGCGGGCGCCGGCCATCACCGGGGTGTGCGCCGCGGCTCCCGCTCCGACCGCCTGCGCCAGGTCCAGCAGGAGGCCGACGCCCTCGCCGGTGCGGGCCGAGGTGAGCACCACCTCCACCCCCGGGTTGACCTGCTGGACGTTCGCGCGGAAGGCCGCCTCGTCGAACTCGACGGCCCGCGCGATATCGGTCTTGGTGACGACGACGAGCTGGGCCAGGCCGAAGGCCGTCGGGTACTTCAGCGGTTTGTCCTCGCCCTCGGTCACGGACGCGAGGACCACGCGCAGCGACTCCCCGAGGTCGTACGAGGCCGGGCAGACCAGATTGCCGACGTTCTCGACGAAGAGCAGCCGCGTCTCCTCGGGCAGCCAGCCGTGCAGGTGGCGGCCCAGCATCACGGCCTCCAGATGACAGAGCCCGTCCGTGAGCACCTGCTTGACCGGCGCCCCCGAACGGGCCAGCCGGACCGCGTCGTTCTCGGTGGCCAGGTCCGCGGTCAGGGCCGCGACGGCCACCCCGCGTTCCGCGCCGAGCACCAGTTCCCGCTCCAGCAGCGCGGTCTTGCCGCTGCCCGGACTGGAGAGCATGTTGACCACCGTCGTGCCGCGGGCGGTGAGTTCGGCGCGCAGGGCCTGCGCGGCCCCGTCGTTCTTGGCGAGTACCGCCTGTTGCAGGTCGACCACTCGGCACATGGGTCAGGCCTCCTCTGAGATCGGGGCGAGGCAGGGGGCCGCGACGGTGGCGCCCTCGGTGGACCGCGCGTCCTCCCAGGTCACGGTGAGGATGCGCAGCTCGCGCCCGGAGAGCAGCTCGACCTCCGTGGCGCTTCCGCACCGGGGACAGCACAGTTCGGGAGGCAACCCCACGGCCCAGTCGCCCGCGCAGGCGCCGCAGCGTGCACGGGCCGGCACGGACCGGACGACGAGCTCGGCCCCTTCCAGGAGGGTTCCGGCGCAGGCCAGTTCGAAGCAGAAGCCGAGTGCGTCCGGGACCACCCCGGCCAACTCGCCCACCTGGAGCTCCACTCGGCTCACGGTGCTGCCGGCCTCCGGGGCCGCTTCCTCCACCTGGCCCACGACGGCCAGGGCGATCGACATCTCGTGCATCGGGTTCGGTCTCCGTCCTGCCGCGGCTCATTACACCGGCAGGACCGGGGCGCCGCGGCCGGGCACGCCGGGAGCCCGTACGCCCCGTACTCCATTCGGAGGGCGGGGCGTACGCGTTCACATGCCGCGGATGCGCAAGTAGCGCCTGATGTCGGGCAGGACCTGCTTGAGGACGGCGACCAGGGCCAAGGCGGCGGCCCCGCCGACGAGTACCTTCTTCATGGGGTGCTCCTCAGTTCTCGGCGGTTCGGGTCGTGGGTCCCGGGTGCGTACGTTTCCTCCTGCCCGAGCAGGTCCAGCTGCCCGAGCAGGTCCAGGAGGGCGCGCACGGCCTGCGGCACCGCGTCGGCCACCGGCCCGCTCAGCCCGATGCCCTCCTCGACGCAGGCGGGTTCGCAGCCGAGGACGAGCACGCGCCGGGGCGCCTCGGCGCCGGTACCGGCGCACAGGGTGTCCAGCAGGGCCAGGACGGTGGCGGGCGACATGTCGTGGCCGTCGAGGGCGGCCCCGCCCGGGGGAGCGGCCGTCTCCTCGCCGACCTCGATCAGGTAGAGGGTGCCGGGGGCCCCGCCGCGCGCGGTGGCGTCGACGAGGACGACCGTGTCGTAGCCGTCCAGCAACTGGTAGGCGAGGTGGACCCCGCGGACCCCGAAGTCCACCGCCTCCACGCCCTGCGGCAGCGGGTGCGCCGACAGGGCCCGCAGGGTCTCCACACCGAAGCCGTCGTCACCGAGGAAGACGTTGCCGATGCCCGCGACCAGGGTGCGGCCGCTCATCGGGGCTCCCCGGGGACGACGGTGACCTCGTCCGGCTGGAAGTACAGGAACCGGCCCTGCTCCCGGCGGATGTCGGCGCCCGGGTCGCCCTCCACGGTGACGGCGAGGTGAACGCCCCCGTCGACATCGTGCAGCACGGTCTCCACCAGGGCGGTGCGGCCCTGGAGGAACAGGTCCTGGGCGTCCGTCCGGCGCAGTCCCGGCCGCAGCACGACACGGCTTCCGGCGCCCACCCGGACGCCGTCGACCGTCACGTGCTCGGGTACGGGCGCGGCGGCGTCCGCCCCGGCCGGGTCCCACCAGGGGGTGTCCGGCCGGAACAGCGTGTCCGGATCCTGCGCGGCAGGCTCGACGGCGGCCCCGAAGGCGGCCCCGCCGGTGATGTCGCGCAGGCCCCGTACGGCCCCGTGGAGCCGCTCCAGTACCTCGGGGGGCATCGAGTCGGCCAGCTCGATCACGGCGGCGGCCCGGGGATCGGTCCCGCGGGCCTCCCTCTTCTCCTGGTCGGTGAGGGCCGCCGTGCGCAGGGCCAGGATCTCGTCGATCTCGGTGGCGTCGTACATGGCCCCGGCGCTCTCGGGGGCGATGGCCGGATGGTCCTCCAGGATGATGGGGGAGGACAGGACCACGTCCGCGCGGCCCGGCTCGCCCGCCAGTACCGGCCAGGTGTGCCGGTTCTCGCAGGTCGCGACAGCCCCCTTGGCCCACTCGGGCGGGTCGGTCATCGACAGGAAGGAGCCGGCGCTCAGCGCCAGCAGGAGATGCGCGGCGACCAGGGAGCGGGGCAGGGCCTCCTCCCGCGTCGTGGACGGATCCGCCGGGGCCCACGGGCCGGTGTTCTCCACCACGGCGGTGAGCTTCGACACCCGGTAGGGCCCTTCGAGTTCGGCCGCGCGCAGCCGCAGGATCCCGTCGATCCGTTCCGTGCGCCGCACCATGCGGCCGACCGGGCGGCCTTCGGCGTCGAGCACCGGCTCGACCTCCTCGCGGGCGGCCCGGGAGAAGGGGAAGACCGCCTCGGAGTCCGCCAGTTCGGCCAAGGGCACGGACACCTCCACCCGTTCCTCGGTCCCTTCGTCCCAGGGGACCAGCACCCGGTCGTCCAGGTGGAGTTCGGCGACCTCCTCGAACGAGCCGTCGGTGCGGACCCGTTGGACCGTACGCCGCTGCGCGTGCAGGAAGCGCAGCTCCAGGGAGAGCGTCGCCGCGCCCCGGGGCTCCAGCAGGATCTCCGTCCGCTGGAAGGAGTGCTCCCCGTGGGCGGGGGCCCAGGCGGGCGGCACGAGCACGCCGAACTGCCAGCGCATCCGGTTCTTCGCCGCGGAGGCCCGGTACGGGTAGAGGACGTACCCCTCGAAGAGGACGGCGTCGGCCACCTGCCGGGCCGTGGCGAAGCGGCAGTCCGAGGCGTCGACGGGGCCGGGGCCGGGGGCGGTCGTGGTCACGGCGCCGTCCTCTCGATGACGAGCGGCGCCGGCGTCCCCAGCCGGAACGGGGCGGGCGCCGGATCGGCCGCCCGGTCCAGGAGGGTGCGCACGGTGGCCTCCCACGAGGGGAGGGCGTGCCGGGAGCGGAAGGCCAGCAGGTCGGCCATGGTGTCGGCGGGCAGTCGCAGCCAGCCGCATCCCGGGAAGTGCTGCTCGACCATCTCCCGCCAGACGGCCACGGGCATCCGGTACGAGGCCTCGCGGTCCCAGGGCACCGGTTCGACGTGGAAGCCGCCCGCCCCGGTGAAGGCGGTCCCCGAGAACAGCATCAGCATCGGGACCTCACCGTCCTGGAGCGCCGCGAAGTACCGGGTCGCCGCGATGTCCATGTCGTAGCTGCACGGCACCACGAGGTCCACCTCGGTCTCCCCGGTGAAACTCGGGACCATGACCGGGACCTGCGCGAACTGCACCGGCTGAAGCGTGGTCCCCCAGCGGGAGGGATCGCCGAACAGGTCGGCCAGGCCGTCCGCCTCGGCGGGGCCGTAGCGCCGCTTGGCGGGCTCCACGCGGAGCTGGCAGCGCAGGGCGACGGCGTGCACGCGCACCTCGGGCGAGGCGGTCAGCCGCAGCCGGAACACCAGCGTGGGTCCGGCGGCGTACGGGTCCGCGCGCACCCCGGTGCAGGAGAAGCCGAAGTCGGTCACGGCCGCCCCGCTTCCGCCGGGTCCGGGGCGAGCACCCGGGCCCGCCGCTCGACCCGCTCGAAGAACAGGCGCAGCGCCTCCCGGGCTTCGGCGCCCCCGTCGAAGCCCTGCCACAGCATCCGCATCCGGCCCACCAGCTCGTAGCAGATGTCGATGGGGACCAGGTGGCAGGTGGTGTCGCCGGCCGCGCGGTGCAGCAGCAGCGCCTCCACGTCGGGCTCCAGCAGGCCCGCCAGGCGTCCGGCGCCGAGCACCCGCTGCCAGGTCTCCGGGTCGAGCTCGCTCTCGGTGGCCCCGGCGGGGCTCGGGTAGAGCGCGACCAGGCGGTCCAGCGCGGCGTTGCGGAAGAGGAAGGCCACCCCGACGGGGATCTGGAGGGCCTCCCAGGCGCCCTCGCCCAGCGGACGCTCCGGGTCGGTGAGGTAGCGGTCGGGGACGGCGCGGAACCGGCCGGTGGCCGACCCGGGCCGGTCGAAGAGCAGGGCGCAGGCGGTGCAGGCGCAGACCAGGGCCCGCCGCTCGGTCTCCACGAGGTGGCGGTGCCCGTCCTCGGCGACGGCCACCCCGCACAGTTCGCAGGTCTCGGGGCGCGGTGGCCGGGCGCCGGCGAACCTGCGCAGGCCGCGCGCGGCCGGGGCCGGCGCGCTCACCGCACCCGTGCCGGGGTCTGCGGGCGGGCGCCGATCTGGAGGAGGGCCGGGGCGGGGGCCGCCTTCTCCACCTCCACGGAGGTCACTTCGGGCGCGAAGGCCGCCAGGGCGTCCGCCACGCCGCTCGGGACCCCGGCGGAGCCGGCGTCCGCACCGCCGCAGCCGCAGCCGCCGCCGGCGGGAACGCTCAGCCTCAGGACGCCCGAGGCGGGGTCGAAGCCGAGCAGTTCCGCGGACTCCGGTGCGGACCGCAGCGCCCGCCCGATCCGGACGTGCACGTCCTCGGGGTTCAGGTCGTGCAGGGCCAGCAGGCTCGCGACGAGCTCGTCGTCCAGCAGCGGGGCCAGGCCGTGGTCCCCGAGCCGTTCCGTGATCCGGGCGAGCCCCGCCCCGTAGAACTGCATGAGCCCGCGGACCAGTTCCTCGGCGGCGGCGCAGGCCGCCCGGTCCCCCGTGGCGGCGAGCCGGTCGAGGACCTCGTCCACCCGGCGCCCCGCCTCCCGTGCGTCGAGCGCGACGCCCGCGGGTGCGGCGCTCATCCGCCCAGTCCGCTCAGGCCGGTGGGAACGTGCATGTTCTTGACGGTCTTGCCGCCACCGACGTACATGTGCACGCCGCACGGCAGGCAGGGGTCGAAACTGCGGACGGCCCGCATGATGTCGATGCCCTTGAAGTTCTCCGGGGTGTTCTCCTCGAAGATGGGGGTGTTCTGCACGGCGTCCTCGTACGGTCCCGGGGTGCCGAAGGTGTCGCGGGTGCTGGCGTTCCACGGAGTCGGCGGGTACGGGTGGTAGTTGGCGATCTTCCCGTCGCGGATGACCATGTGGTGCGACAGGACGCCCCGTACGGCCTCGGTGAAGCCGACGCCGACCGCCTGGTCCGGCACCTCGAACTTCTCCCAGGTCTGGGTGCGTCCGGCGCGGACCTCCGCCAGCCCCTTCTCGGCGCAGTGCAGCGCGATGGCGGCCGCGTACGCCTGGAAGTAGGTACGGGCCCGGTTGCGCTCCAGGGCGTTGCTCCACTTCGGGATCCGCCACTCGAAGGTCGTCTCGGGCTTGGTCATCGTCTTCGGCAGGTTGATGACCACGCTGTGCCCGGTGGCCTTGACGTAGCCCACGTCCACCAGCGCGGACAGGGCCGTGGACCACAGCCGGGCGATGGGGCCGCCGCCGGTGTCGAGCGCCAGGTGGTCCTTGCCGTCGAACCAGCGGGGCGACATCACCCAGCTGTACTTGTCGTCGAAGTTCCGCTTCTGCGGGGCCGGGATGGTGTGCTGGTTCCACGGGTGGCGCGGGTCCACCGGGTTGCCGAGCGGGTCGTGCGTGACGAACTGCTCCTGCCCCTGCCAGTCGTCGTAGTACGAGCTGCCCAGCAGGATGCGGATGCCCAGGTTGATCTCGGTGAGGTCGTTGGTGACCAGTTTGCCGTCCACCACCACGCCCGGGGTGACGAACATCTTCCGTCCCCAGTCGGTCATGTTGGCGTACGTGAAGTCGCAGTACTCGGGGTCGTTGAGGGCGCCCCAGCAGCCCAGCAGGACACGCCGGCGGCCGACCTCCTCGTAGCCGGGCAGGGCCTCGTAGAAGAAGTCGAAGAGGTCGTCGTGCAGCGGCACCACCTTCTTCATGAACTCCACGTACCGCATCAGGCGGCTCATGTAGTCGGTGAAGAGCTGGACCGAGGCGATGGTGCCGACGCCGCCCGGGTAGAGCGTGGAGGGGTGCACGTGGCGCCCCTCCATCAGGCAGAACATCTCCCGTGTGTAGCGGCTGACTTGGAGGGCCTCGCGGTAGAACTCGCCCTCGATGGGATTGAGCGAGCGCATGATGTCGGCGATGGTGCGGTAGCCGTGCTCGCCCGCGTGCGGGGCGGCGGTCCGCTCGGCCAGCTCCAGTACCCCGGGGTTGGTCTCGCGGACCATCTTCTCGCAGTAGTCGACCCCGACCAGGTTCTCCTGGAAGATGTTGTGGTCGAACATGTACTCCGCGGACTCGCCGAGGTTGATGATCCATTCGGCGAGGTGCGGGGGCTTCACCCCGTAGGCCATGTTCTGCGCGTAGACGGAACACGTGGCGTGGTTGTCGCCGCAGATCCCGCAGATGCGGCTGGTGATGAAGTGCGCGTCACGGGGGTCCTTGCCGCGCATGAAGACGCTGTAGCCACGGAAGACCGACGAGGTGCTGTAGCACTCGGCGACCCGCTTCTGCTTGAAGTCGATCTTCGTGTGGATGCCGAGGCTGCCCACGATCCGGGTGATCGGATCCCAGGCCATCTCGACCAGGCCGCTGCCGTCGCCGGCCGCCTTCGTCTTCGGTTCCATCGTGTCTGCCGTGACCCTTCATCAGCGCGGGTGGAGGAGGTGTGCGGAGCGGCCGGTCGGCCGCCGGGGCGGGGTTCACCAGGGAGGGCGGTAGCCCGTCGTGAGCTTCTCGCCGGAGTGGCGCCACTTGGGCTCCTGGTCGACGGTGTGCAGGGTGATCGCCCGGAGCCTGCGGATCACGGCGCCGTACGCGCCGCTGGCCTTGGTGGAGACCTTGGCTCCCGGCGGTTCGTCCATGAACGGCATGAACTTGTCCGGGAAGCCCGGCATGGTGCAGGCGATGCAGATGCCGCCCACGTTCGGGCAGCCGCCGATGCCGTTCATCCAGCCGCGCTTGGGCACGTTGCACTTGACCACCGGGCCCCAACAGCCGATCTTCACAAGGCACTTGGGGGAGTCATAGGTCTCCGCGAACTGGCCCTGCTCGTAGTAGCCGGCCCGGTCGCAGCCCTCGTGCACCGTGTTGCCGAACAGCCACGTGGGCCGCAGCTTGTCGTCGAGCGGGATCATCGGGGCCGAGCCGGCCGCCTGGTAGAGCAGGTAGGTGAGCGTCTCCGAGAAGTTGTCCGGCTGGATCGGACACCCCGGCACGCACACGATCGGGATTCCGGCGTGGGACTTCCAGTCCCAGCCCAGGTAGTCGGGCAGCCCCATCGCGCCCGTCGGATTCCCCTCCATCGCGTGGATGCCACCGTACGTGGCGCAGGTGCCGATGGCCACCACGGCCAGGGCCTTGGGCGCCAGCCGGTCGATCCACTCGCTGGTGGTGATGGGCTGGCCGGTCGCCGGATCGTCGCCGAACCCGCACCAGTAACCCTCGGCCTTGATCTTCTCGTTGGGGATGGAGCCCTCGACCACCAGCACGAACGGGTCGATCTCGCCGCGCTCGCCCTTGAAGAACCACTCGATGAACGTGTCCGCGCCCCCGACGGGACCGCACTCGAAGTCGATCAGCGGCCAGTGCACGGCGATCCGGGGCAGCCCGGGCAGCGTCCCCGTCACGATCTCCTCGATGCTCGGCTGCATCGCGGCGGTCAGGGACACGGAGTCGCCGTCACAGCTCAGGCCCGCGTTGATCCAGAGGATGTGGATCAGTGGGTCGTCCGCCGCCGGGTCGTCCGTCACCGGGGCCGGCGTTGCTGCGTCCATGCGGGGGCCTCCTTGGGGAGGGGGAGGGGGAGGAGCGGCGGCGGGGCCCGCAGGGGAGGCCCCTCACCGCGAGGGGCTCATCGGCCCCACCTTTCTTGCTAGCACCGACCGGGATCCGGTGCCGCGTCGGATACACCCGGTCCGGTGACGGGCTGCGCCCGCACACCCCGCGGCGCGCCGCGGCGCGCCGGTACGGCGCGCGCGAGGTGCGGCGGCGTGACGTCCGGGCGCACCTTGCCCACGAAGGCCCGCCGCAGCGCGTGGTACGGAGACCGCGGGTCGAAGAAGGTCTGCCGCATCCGCTCCAGCTCGGCCGCCCGGTAGGAGGCCAACGGGCGCCGCGCCTCGTCCAGTTCCCGGCGCGCCTTCTTCGTGGCGATCCGGGCGGTGGTCGCGGGGTGGGCCGCGAGGCGCGCGGCGAGCGCCGCGGCCCGGTCGGCGAACTCCCCGGGCGGGCAGTCGACCGTACGGTCGACCAGGCCCAGCCGCCGGGCCGCCACGGTGCTTAGCGGCAGGGCCTCCGCGGTCAGGCGCTCCGCACCCGCCCGGCCGGTCCGGCGGGGCAGGGTGTACGTCCAGAACTCCGATCCGTACAGGCCCATCAGCCGGTAGTGCGGATTGAGGACCACACCGGAACGGCACCACACCTCGTCGGCGGCGAGGGCGAGCACCGCTCCGCCGGCGGCCGCGTTGCCGCCCAGCGCGGAGATTACGAGCCGGTCGGTGGTGGTCAGGACGGCTTCCACCAGGTCGTCCATGGCGTTGATGTTGGCCCAGGACTCCCCGGCGGGATCGGCGGCGGCCTCGATGACGCCCAGGTGGATCCCGTTGGAGAAGAAGTCCCGTCCGCCGCCGAGGACGAGCACCGAGGTCGGGCGGGCGCAGGCCGCGCGGTAGGCGTCCAGCAGTCGGCGGCAGTGGGCGGTGCTCATCGCGCCGCCCGGGAAGGAGAACGACAGGAAGCCGGCCCCGCCCTCCTCGTGGTAGCCGATGTCGGACCAGGTACGGGGCTCCGCGCCCCGGCCGGATTCCGCCGGGGCGGGCAGCTCGGGCAGCCCGGGCAGCAGGTCGCCGAGGGCCAGGGCGGCGGGGAGCTTGGGGGCGGCCTGCCGCCCCGGGGCGCGGTGGGCCCGCAGCTCCGGGATCCACACGGCGCCGTCGGCGGTGGCCCGGCAGACGGCCCCCGCCCTGGTCGCCAGCAGTTCACCGGGGCGGCCGCGCAGCCGGTCCTCCGGATGGCCGCCGTGCAGGTACCAGACGCCGCCGAGCAGCTCGTCCCGTACACCGGGCCGGGAATCCGCCGCGCGCAGCGTCCGCAGCACCCGCTCGGTACCGTCCCGCAGCCAGTCGATCCGGCGGTGCTCCTGGCGCAGCAGGGGGCGGGCCAGGCCCCCGGTCTGCGGCTCGGGGACGTACGTTCCGGAGGCGAAGCGGTCCACGGCGAGCAGGACGGCCTCCAGGGCCGCGTCGGCGACCTCGCCCCGGTACCAGGCGCTCTTCGACAGGCCCGGATCCGGACCGGGACATTCCACCGAGGCCCAGACGTCGCCGGCGTCCATCTCCGCATTGGCCTGCAGGACGGTGACGCCCCACCGCGGGACCCCGTCCAGCAGGGCCCGGTCGAGCGAGGAGGGCCCGCGGTCCCCGACCGGACCGGGATGCACGATCAGGCAGGTGTGGGCGGACCAGACCTCCTCCGGCACGGCCGAGGTCAGCATCGGAGCGACGATCAGGTCGGGGCGGTGCAGCCGCACGGACGCCGCCAGATCGGCCCGGGGGAGCGCCAGCTCCACGGCGACTCTGTGGCCGTGGTCGCGCAGCTCGGCGTGGACCCGCTGGGTGAGACTGTTGAAGGCGCTCGCGACGAGCAGGACGTGCACGGGGGACTCCCTGCGACGGACCGGTGCCACGGCAGGTTGCCCGGCCGGATCGGCGGTGCGGGGCCGGTACGTGACCGGCCGCCAGAGATGTTTCGCCACGGCCGCGGACGAGCGTGCGCACCCCGCTGTCCGTGTCACCCGTACGCGCACTCGCACAGGGCCGCTCGGCGGCAGCGGGGAAGGACCCGCGGCGGGCCCCGGTCCCTGGTACCGCAGGGGGCCGGTGCGCGCATGCGTCCGGGGCGTCCGCGGCCCGGCGGGTGCGGCTCTGTGTCTACGGCCCGGCGACGCGGGTAGGCGCGGTGCACCGCGCGTACCGCCGTCAGGCGGCGACCCGCGCGCGGCGGGCACCCGACGGTGCCCGGCCGGACGGTCCGGGGTCCGGGCCGCCGGTTTCCCGACGAACGATCGGAGGCATCGTGACGCATCCGAAGAGCCTCGCGCCCACCGGCCGCCAGCCGGTACCGGGAGGGGCGGCGTCCATGGGGACGCCGCCCAATGACCCGGTGCCGCCCAGCCCGACCCCCTGCCCGGGCCCCGGTCCGGGACCTCGACCGGGGCCCCTGCCGGGTCCCGTACCGGCACCCGGGCCGGACCCGGTTCCGCCGGCGCCTCCGCGGCCCGAGCCCGACCCGCCGCCCGTACCGCGGCCCGACCGGCATCCTCCGCCGGGGCCCCTGCCGGGACCCGTGCCGGCACCGGAGCCCGTGACCTGACCCTGTGATCAGGGGGCCGGCCCTCTCCGTGGGTACGTTCTGCCTTGCCCTCGCGCCTCCCGGAACGCGCCTCCCGGAACGGATCCCGGTACGTCCCGCAGCCGCCGGACGCCCCCGATGACGGAGTGCGGCCCCCGTCGCGGCCATGAGGGCCGAGGCCGCACCCCGCAGCGGGCGCCTACCCGTCCGGGCGCGGTCGACGCCCGGTTTGCGGCACCCGGAGCGGGGCAGCCGCCCGTGCGGGAGCCGTGGGGGCTCCCGTACGGCTCCCGTCGACCGAGGAGGACGGCCATGGACGAGCAGGGTGGCGCGGGAGGAGTGCCGCCGGAGGGCGGCGGGGCGCAGCACGGGAAGCAGGAACGGCGCCGCACGACGCACTCCTACCGCCGTGACGACACGGAGCGCACCGGCCGCAGCGACGACCGGACCACGCCCGCGGCGGACACGGACGAGGCCAGTCGTATGGACCGTCCGCAGCAGCCGGAGAAGCCGGGCGGGAAGCCGGGCCGGAAGGGCACGCGGTGGGTGAGCCCGCGCGGTGGGTGACACCGGGCCGCACCCGGGCGGGCACGAGGACGGCGTGGGATGCTCAAGGAGTGAAGGGCGATGCCGCACCCGTGGGTGAGGGCGCCGCACCCGAGGTGGTGGCGCTCGCCAGGGTGGTGGCCAGACTCCGGTCGGAAGTCGTCGACCTGGAAGGCGTCGCAGCGACCACGGCCGTGGTCGAGCGGGCCAAGGGCGTACTCATGGCCACGGTGGGGGTCTCCGCCGACACGGCGTACGCGCTGCTCCTCGAACGGGCCGCCCGGCGAGGCCGCTGCCTCCTGGAAGAGTGCTGGATCGCGCTCGGGAACGTCCGCGTGCGCCGGCCGCCCGGGACCGCCCGGATCTCCCTGGGCACGGCCGTGCCGGTCTCCGCGGCCACGGGCCCGGAAGGCGCGCCGGGTGCCTCGGCGTTCAGCAGCCGCCGCTATCTCGCAGGCCACCACGACCGGGACGGCGAGCTGAACGGCCTGCTGGCGCGGGTCGCCGACGGCCTGGCGGCCGCGCACGGTGGCGACGGCATCGCGGAGCTGCTGGTGACCGTGCTCGGTGCGGCCACCGACGTGAACGCGGTGATGATCTACAGCGTGGCGGCCGCCGGGAGCCTGGATCTGACCGGAAGCGCCGGAATCGACGAGGCGCTGGCCGAGCAGTGGCGCCACATTCCCCCGCTGAGCGGGGTCGCCGCCCTCGAAGCGATCGCCGGCCGCCGCGCCCTCTGGCTGGAGGACGTCGAACAGGACGCCCGGCGCTATCTGCTGATCGGAGACCCACCGGAGCGGTGGCCCTCGCGCGCCTGGGTGCCGGTGCCCGGCGCGGGACCTCCCCGGGCGGCCATCGGATTCCTGCGCACCAGGCCGGGCCCCTTCGCCGCCGACACCAGGGTGTTGCTGCGCCAGGCGACCCGGCTGTGCGCGGGGCCCCTGGGAGCGCCCGAACCCCGCGATCCGCGGGACGCGGGAGGGGCCTTCGGCGACTACGCGGAGCCCGTCCAGATCATCCTGGACACCATGGCCGGCCCCACGATCCTGCTTACCCCCCTGCGCTCGGAAACGGGTGAGGTGGAGGACTACCGCATCGACGCGGCCGCGCCCGAGTCCGTGGACGTGGCCGGCCGGCGCGGCAAGGAGCTCGTGGGCCGCCGGATCCTGGAGACGTACCCCACCGTGGCGGGCACCGCCCTCTGGGAGGGGTACCTCAAGACGCTCATCACCGGCACCACGTACGAGGGGGAACCCTTCACCTACGAGGAAGTGGTCGCGGGCGCCCCCCGGCAGTCCGTCTACTCGGTCCGGGCGTCCCGGCTCGGAGACCACCTGGTCGTGTCGTGGATCTGCCACGACACCAGCCAGCGCGAGATCCGCCGGCTGGCCGACCTGCAGCGCCTCGGCAACCTCGGCTGGGCGGGCTGGAACCTCGTCACCGACACCGTCACCTGGTCCGAACAGGTCTACGCGATCTTCGACCGTGATCCGGGCCGGGGGCCGATGCCGCTGGAGGAGCTGCCGCGCCACGTCGTCGCCGAGGACCTCCAGCAGCTGGGCGCGGCCGTCGAGCGGCTGCTGAGCGAGGGGCTGTCCGTCGACCAGCCGTTCCGGATCACCACCCGGCGGGGAGTGCGCCACCTGCGGATCGTCGCCGAGGCCCAGACGGACGCCGACGGCGCACCCGTCGAGGTGCACGGCTTCTTCCAGGACCTGACCGCACAGCACGACGTCGAACTCGCCTTGCACGAGAGCGAGCGGGCCGTCCTGCTCCAGCGGGGCATGCTCCAGGCCGAACGGGCGCTCGCCGCGAGCCTCCAGGACACCCTGCTGCCGATCCCCGAACAGTCCCTGGAACTGGCCGGCCTGTGCGTCGACGTGGCCTACGTCCCCGCCGACAGCGGGATCAACGTGGGCGGCGACTGGTACAGCGCCATCGAACTCCCCGACGAGAGCGCCCTGTTCGTGGTCGGGGACGTGGCCGGCCACGGGCTGGCCGCCGTCGGGACCATGGCCCAGCTCCGGTTCACGACCAAGGGAATGACGGTCATCGGATCGCCCCTGCCCGATGTCCTGCGCCGGCTCAACACCCTCCTGCTGCACACCGGTTCGGACCATCCGGGCAGTGCCACCGCCACCATGGTCATGGCCCGCTACCGGCCCCGGGACCGGCGGCTGATCTGGGCCCGGGCGGGCCACTTGCCGCCCCTGCTGATCCGCGCCGGCCGGGCGGAGTTCCTGGAACAGCCCCAGGGCGCCCTGCTGGGCGCGACCGGCGAGGCCTCCTACGGGCAGGCCGCCGTCGACCTGGTGCCCGGTGACGACCTGCTCTTCTACACCGACGGGCTCGTGGAGGAACCGGGCGAGGACATCGAGGCGGGCCTCGGCCGGCTCGCGGAGGCGGCGGTGCGGCTCCTGCGGGAGGGGCGGGGCGAAACCCTCGCCCGCACGCTCGCCGCACTGTGCACGGCCCACCGTGACGACATCTGCGTGCTGCACGTCCACGTCCCGGACGGGGATGTTCCGTAAAAAGAGGGTCAGCCTTCCCCCGTACGGGTATATCCCTTCGAGAAGGCCACGACGGTTCCCGCCGCCCGCACGGAGCGGCCGGTGCCCACAATCCGTCGGAGGAACTCATGGCAACCGTTTCCAGCGACACCACGGACCCGTTCCCCACCGACCTCCGCACCGAGACGCCCGATGTGCCGGAGGACCGGCTCTCCGTCAGCACCGGCGAGGCGCGGACGCTGTCCGTCGCGCTCTTCAGACGGCTGAAGGAGCTGAGCGAGGGCACGCCGGAGTACTCGTACGTGCGCAATACGCTCGTCGAGCTCAACCTCAGCCTGGTGAAGTACGCGGCACGCCGGTTCCGCAACCGGTCCGAGCCCCTGGAGGACATCGTCCAGGTCGGCACGGTGGGCCTGATCAAGGCCATCAACCGGTACGACGTGGAGCGGGGGGTCGAGTTCACCACCTTCGCCATTCCCACCATCACCGGCGAGATGAAGCGGTTCTTCCGTGACACCAGCTGGTCCGTGAAGGTTCCGCGGCGCCTCCAGGAACTCCGCCTCGACATCGCCAAGACGCACGACGCGCTCGAGCAGCGGCTGGGACGGCAGCCGACCGACCCGGAGCTGGCGCGGCAGCTCGGCATCACCGCGGAGGCGCTGGACGAGGGCCGCGTGGCGGCCAACGGCTACCTGGCAGGATCCCTGGACGCTCCGGTGGGACCCGAGACGGACGCCGCCCCCCGGGGGCTGCCGCTGGGGGAGGAGGAGGCGGCGTACGACCGCATCGAATGCCTGGAGACGCTGAAGCCGCTCCTCGCCACGCTCAGTGACCGTGACCGTCAGATCCTCTCGCTGCGTTTCGGTCAGGAGCTGAACCAGTCCGAGATCGGCGAGCGGCTCGGCCTCTCCCAGATGCACGTCTCACGCCTGCTGAGCCGCATCATGGCGAGGCTCCGGACGGGAATGCTGGAGGATGAGACGGAAGACGAGGGGTCCCCCGCAGGGCCCGTGGAGTGATGACCTCCACCCACACGCACTTCCCGCCGTCGACCGGATCCGCGCCCCACGCGCCGGCCAGCCGCTCCACGATGAGCAGCCCGTGGCCCCCGGGGCGGGCCGGATCGGCGGGGAACCGGTAGAGGGGCATGACCGGACTGGGGTCCGTGACCTCGATGCGCAGCCGCTCCGGGGTGCAGTGCAGGAGCAGGCAAACCGGCCCGCTCGTGTGCATGCAGGCGTTGGCCACCACTTCGGACACGAGGAGCAGTACGTCGTCCGCCGCCTCGGCGCTCTCGTCCTCGTCGGCGGGCCCGTACGAGGGGCCGCTCGCGCTGTCGGTCTCCGGCAGCCACTGCCATTCGGTGAGGGCCCGGCGGGTGAAATCGCGGCATCGGCCGACGGCGTCCTCGGTGCCGTGCAACAGCAGACGCCGGGTCCGCTCCGGTGACCGGCGGTCGCTCATCGATGCTCCTGTGCTACGTGTGCCGGTGGCTCGCCAGAGCCGCCTCCACATCGGGGTGCTGCGGAAAGAGCCCGTCGGCGCCGGTGACCTGGAACATGCGCGCGACCGGCCGGTGCAGGCCGATCAGTTCGAGACTGCCGCCCGTTTCCCGGGCCGCGAGCCGGCTGTGCAACAACACGTTCAGTCCCGTGGAATCACAGAACGCCAGCCGGCTGACATCGATCAGCACGCGTCGTCCGCCACCTGCCCGGGCGGCTTCGAGGGCCGTGCGCAGGGGCTCCGCGGTGTCGTGGTCGAGCTCTCCGGCCAGGGTGAGGACGGTGGCCCCGTCAATGGGTCGCACGTCGACGGCGAAGCGGTCGTCGTCCGCCGAGGGCATCGCGCACCCCCTTCTCCCGGTCGTTCGGGTCTCGACAGCGGCTATGTCCCGCGCCTACCCCGTCAGGGGTCGCCCAACCCGGGCGGGGCGCTGTCGACGGGGAAGAGCGGGAGGGTGCCGGTGATCTCCAGCAGCCGCAGCATCTGGGCGCTCGGCGCGGCCAGGCGCAGCGTGTGGCCGGACTCCGCGGCGAGCAGGCGGGCCCGGAGCAGCAGGTTCAGCCCGGCGGAATCGCAGAAGGTGAGGCCGCTGAGGTCGACGACGACGTCGGTGGGACCGTCCGCACGGGTGACCGCTTCCAGCAGCAGGGTGCGCACCTCGTCGACCCGGCTGATGTCCATCTCGCCCGACATGCGGACCACGGCCGCCTCCGTGGCAGGGGGAGGCGGCCCGGCTGGATCGTGCTCACCGCGCTCGTGCGGCATCGTCAGCGCTGTCCCTTGGCCTTCTTCATCTTGTTCGCGGCGTCGGAGGCCATTTCCTCGGCCTTGCCGGCCATCCGCTCGGTGCTTCCCTCCGCCTGCATGCGCTTGTCGTCCATCGTGTCGCCGAGGGTCTCCTTGAGCTTTCCCTTGGCCTGCTTCGCCTTAGCCTTCGCCTTGCTCATGACGCGTTCTTCCTTCCTGAGGGGGTACTGCTGCCACCATGCGACAGGGGGGACCGGGCTGCAATATGAGGCGAATCGCCCGGTATTCCGGTCGGCCGGAGAGGCCCGCAGAGGTGGGAGTCCGGGAGGAGTGCGGTGCGCGGCCCCGGGTAGGCGACCCGTATGCCCCTGTCCCCCAGGTCGAGGAGCGGTCATGCCCCGTGGTTCTAGTCCCAAGCGGGAACGTCAGTACGAGCACATCAAGGAGAGCGTCGAGCGGCGCGGCGAGAGTGCCGAGCGGGCGAAGGAGATCGCCGCGCGGACCGTCAACAAGGAACGGGCCCGTTCCGGGGAGTCGGAGACGGCGAGCAGGAGCTCCGTCGAGGACATTTCCTCGGCCAGGCGCGGCGGGCTGCACTCGCACCGGGGGACGCAGGGGCCGACGTACGACCAGCTCTACGCGGAGGCCAAGCGGCGCAATCTGCACGGCCGTTCCTCCATGGACAAGGCCGGGCTGAAGCGCGCACTCGGATACTGACGCGCACCCGGATGCTGACGGCGACTCACGGCCCGGTTCGGTGTCCTTACGGATGGGGGGCGGCCGAAGTGAAGCCGATGCATTCGACGTCGATCTGATCGGCGAGTTCGGTCAGTACGCCCGCCAGGTCCCGGACGGTCCGCTCGTCGCCGAACATCTCTCCGGTGTGCTCCGATTCCACCCAGTCGGCCGAGAGCCGGCGCAGGAGGCCGGTGACGTGATCGGCGGGGATCAGCAGTGCGCCGTCGTCCGCGGGGATCAGCGGTATGGACATCTGGATCATGGAACCGTCTCCAGGGAACCGTTCGCGCGTGCCGACGCGGCACGGGCGCGTCCGTGCGGGGCGGGCGCGCCCGTGCGCGTTCGCGCTACCAATAGTGCCGCCGACCTCCGACGGCGTGCCCGACGGACCCGAGCACCCACAGGACGACCCCGATGACGACGAGGATGATCCCCAGCGTCCACAGGATCGAAATGCCGAGGAGCCAGCCGACGATCAACAGGACAATGCCAAGCGCGATCATGTCGTTCTCCCATCTCGCAGGCATCCAGCAGGCTGCTTCTGCCCGGATCCCGTGCCGGAATGCGGGGGGAGGCGGCCCAGTCCTGGTGGACCCCGGAGGCTGATCCCGTGCCGGTAAGTATCTTGACGTCAAGATTGATCTCGGGCAGGCTTCCGCTGGTATCTCGATGTCGAGATACTTTCGCGGGGGCTCGGAGGCCAGGGGATGAGGCGGCGCGGTGCGGGGATCCGGAAGGGTTCGCAGGGGTGGCGGGGCGTGCGGGGGTGGCGTGGCCGGCGGAGGTGTTCGGGGCGGGGGCGGGAGTCGCGGCGCCCCGGGCTGGTGGCACAGTTGCGGCGGCCCCCGGGGGGCCGGGACGCCCGGATCATGCTGTTCGCCCAGCTCCTCGACCGCACCGGTACGGGCGTGTGGGCCGCCTCCTCGGTCCTCTACTTCACCTTCGTCCTCGGCCTGGACGCGGGCCGGATCGGCCTCCTGCTGGGAGCCGCGGCCGTGGCGGGCATCGCCGGATCGCCCCTGGCGGGGCACCTGGCCGGGCGGTTCCCGGTGCGCTCCCTGCTGATCGGCTGTCACCTGCTGCGCCTGGGAACCCTCGGCGCCCTGCTCGTGGTCACCCGCTTCGACGTGCTCCTGCCCCTGGTCGCCGTCACCTGCCTCGGGGACCGGGCGGCCAAGGCGCTGGAGATGCTCTTCGCCACGCGGGTGGCGGGTGAACGGCGCGGCACCTACCAGGCGTTGGCGCGCAGCTCGGCGAACGCCGGCTACGCGGTGGGCGCGGGCATCGCCGCGGCCGGTCTGGCGGTCGGCACCCCGGAGGCCTACCGGGCGCTGATCCTGGCCAACGCACTGTCGTTCCTCGCGGCGGCCGCGCTGGTCCGGCGCACCCGGGAACCGCGGGCCGAGGGGTGGGTGGCCGCGGGCGCGGGGGATGCGGGGGGATCGGCGGCCGGTGGGGGCGCGACCGGCCGGACGCGGGCGCCGAGTCCGTGGCGGGACCGGGGCTACCTGCGCTTCGTCCTGCTCGACATCCCCATGAACCTCGACGACTCGGTCCTGGCCGTGGGCCTGCCGCTGTGGCTGGTGGCCCGCACCGACGCGCCGCACGTCCTGGTTCCGGCCTTCCTCGTCATCAACACCGTGCTGGTCGTCGTACTCCAACTCCGCGTCTCGGCACGGTTCGAGCGGCCCCGGCAGGCCGCGGCGGCGCTCTCCGTGTACGGGCTGACCATGCTCGCCTGCTGCGTCCTCCTGGCGCTCAGCGCCGGGACCGGGGCCGTGGCCGCGTCGGTGGTGCTGCTCGCCGCGGCGGGGCTGGTCACCGGGGCGGAGCTGCTGCGGTCGGTGAGTTCCTGGGAACTGGCGGTCTCGCTCGCCCCCGAGGAGGCGCGGGCCTCGTACCTGGGAGTCGCGGGCATGGCCCAGTCCGTCCAGAAGTCCGCGGGGCCGCTGCTCCTGACCGGGGTGGTGATGACGGCCGGGCCCGCGGGCTGGCTGGCCCTCGGCGCGGGGATCGCGGTCCTGTCGGCGGTCCAGCGGCGCTCCGCGGTCCGCCGCCTGGACTCCCTCCCCGTACCGCTACCGCTCAGGCCTGGTCGGCCGGACCGTCCATCGTCCAGGCGGAGTGGTGTGCGGTGAACCCGATGTGCGGGTAGTAGTTCACGGCCGCCGGGGCCGCGAGCAGGATCAGATTGGCCTGCGGCGCCGCCTCCCGGGTGGCGCGGATCAGGTCCTTGCCCACGCCCTTGCCCTGGTACGCGGCGTCGACGGCGAGGTCGCTGAGGTAGGTGGCGTACGCGCCGTCCGTGATCGAGCGGGAGATCCCGATGAGCCGGCCGTCCTCGTCGCGGGCGACGATGACCAGGTTGGCCCCGGCGAGCATCCGGGCGAAGCGCTGGGCGTCCTCCACGGGGCGGCGTTCGGCGAGGGTGGACGCCCGGTACAGGGCGGCCGCCTCCTCCACGTCGAGGGCGCCACCGATGACCTGTTCACACTTCCACATGCTGGTGCGGCTCCTTGCTGGGTCGTTCGCTGAGTTCTTTGTACGCCAGGTTCCGCCGGCGGCCGCCCGGACGGGCCGGTATGCCTGCGCGCGCTCCGCGAGGAGGGCCCTCCCCCTGCTCACACCCTCCGTACGGTAATGGATCAGAATCGTATGTGGCTATTACCGAATCGAGGCTCCCGTGAGCGGGAGGAGGTGGCGCTCCAGGACCGCAGCCACGCCGTCCTCGTCGTTGCCGGTGGTGATCTCGTCCGCGACCGCCTTGAGGCTGTCGTGGGCGTTGGCCATGGCGACCGAACGGCCCGCCCAGGCGAACATGGGGATGTCGTTGGGCATGTCACCGAAGGCGATGGTGCTCTCCGCCGTCGCGCCCAGCGCCTCCGCGGCCAGGGCCAGGCCGGTGGCCTTCGACAGGCCGAGGGGGAGCAGCTCCACGCAGGTCGGGCCGGCCATCACCACGGTGACGAGATCACCCACCGCTTCCCGGGCGGCCTCGGTGAGCTCGTCGTCCGTCAGGTGCGGGTGCTGGATCTGGACCTTGCCGATCGGCCGGTCCCACAGCCGGGCCGCGTCGTGGACCCGTTCGATCGCGGCCGAGGCCATCGGCGGGAGCGGGAACCCGGGGCCCGTGACGATGGGATCGGCCAGCTCCAGGGGCATCACCGCCACCGAAAGCGGACCCGTACGGGCCTCCACCAGGGCCACCACGTGCGCCGCGAGCTCGCGGTCGAGGGGGACCGACGAGACGAGGGCGTCGCGCCCGGCGTCGTAGAGCTGGCCGCCCTGACCGCAGACGGCGAGGCCCCGGTAGCCGATTTCGGCCAGGGTGGGCTTGGTCCACTGGGTGACCCGCCCGGTCACGACCACGTGCCGGGCCCCGGCCGAGACGGCGGCGGCGAGGACGGCCGTGGTGCGCGCCGAGACGGTGTGGTCGCTGCGCACGAGGGTGCCGTCGAGGTCGGTGGCGATCAACTGGTAGGGGAAGCGGGTCATGGAAGAGGTCTCCTGAGTGGGGGAGGGGAGGTCGGCGGGAAGCCGGGCCGGGGGAACGCCGCGGGGCCGCCGGCCGTCCGCCGGGTGGGCGGTACGGCCGGCGGCCCGGGGCGTAGGGGATCAGAGGGAGCCGTTGCCCTTGATCAGCTGCTGGTACCAGAAGAAGCTGTCCTTGCGGATGCGGCGGAGCTCCTTGAGGTCGAACTCGTCGCGGTCGACGTAGATGAAGCCGTAGCGCTTCGCCACGCCCTGGTGGGTGGAGATCAGGTCCATGGCCGACCAGGGGTGGTAGCCGATGACGTCCACCCCGTCCGAGACGGCCAGGCGCATCTGCTCGACGTGCTCGGAGAGGTAGGCGATCCGGTAGTCGTCGTGGATCTCGCCGTCCTCGACGGTGTCGAACCCGCCCAGCCCGTTCTCGGTCACCATGACCGGCAGCCGGTAGCGGTTGTAGACGTCGCGCAGGGTGGTGCGGAAACCGACCGGGTCGATCTCCCAGCCGAACTCGGTGCGGGCCAGGTGCGGGTTGCTCACGGCCCGGAACACCCCGCTCTCGCTCACCGCGAGCTGCTGGTCGCCGCCCTCGAAGGTGACGGCGCCGTCGTCGAGGGGCGCGGCGACGGTGGCGGAGGTGTAGTAGTTCAGCGCCAGGTAGTCGGCGCGTCCGGCCGCCAGGACCTCCAGGTCCCCGTCGGCGATCTCGGGGGCGATGCCGCGCTCGGTCATCCAGGCCCAGGCCGTCGGGTTGTAGGTGCCGTACGCGGCCATGTCCAGGTACAGCCAGTTGCGGATGGCGTTGTAGTCGGAGGCCGCGAGGACGTCCTCGGGCTTGCTGCTCGCCGGGTAGACGACCGAGATGTTCGGCGCCGGGCCGATCTTGGCGGCCGGCAGCATGTCGTGGCACATCTTCGTCACACGGGCCTGGGCCACCATCATGTGGTGGTTCTGCTGGTACAGCTCGCGCTTCGGGTCGTCGGAGGTGGTCGCGCTGGTGCCGATGGCGGCGCCGTGCAGGATCATCATGTTCTGCTCGTTGATGGTCAGCCAGTGCTTGACCTTGCTGCCGTACTCCTCGAACAGCACCTCGCAGTAGCGGGCGAAGGCGTCGATGGTCGAGCGGGAGGTCCAGCCGCCCTTGTCCTGGAGGGCCTGCGGCAGGTCGAAGTGGTAGACGGTGACGACCGGTTCGATGCCGTGCGCCAGGAGGGCGTCGAAGAGGCGGTGGTAGAAGGCGATGCCGTCCGGGTTCACCGCGCCGTCGCCGTCCGGGACGATCCGGGTCCAGGCGATGGAGAGGCGGTAGGCCTTCAGGCCCAGCTCGGAGAAGAGCCGCACGTCCTCCTCGAAGCGGTGGTAGTGGTCCGCGGCGACCTTGAAGTCGGTGGTGCCCTCGGGGTAGTTGCCGCGGGCGTCCTGGACGGACGGGCCCTTGCCGTCGGTGTCCCAGGCGCCTTCCACCTGGTAGGCGGAGGTGGCGGCGCCCCAGAGGAAGTCGGGGCGGAAGGCGGCGGGGGTCTTGTGGTCCATGTGCGGATCTCCTTCGGGGGTACGTGGATCAGGGCGAGGGGTGCTGTGTGTTCCGTACGGGGTCGGCGCGCGGGACGGGCGCGCCGCGGGTCAGGGCGTCAGCCCACCGGGGCGAGTTCGCGCTCCGGGCCGAGGGACAGGAGCACCGTGCTGTGCTCGACCTCGGAGTGCTCGGTGGTCCGTACGACGCCCGTGCCGGCCGCGTCGAGGACGATCACCATCGTGGTGGTGTCGTAGCCGGCGGCCTCGACCGCGGCCAGGTCGACCTCGCCGAGCGGGTCGCCGAGCCGGACGTGATCGCCCTGCTCGACGGCGGTGGTGAAGTGCTCCCCGCCGAGCCGCACCGTGTCGATGCCGATGTGGACGAGGACCTCCACGCCCTCGGGGGAGCGGAGCCCGTAGGCGTGCGGCAGGACGCTGACGACGGTTCCGTCGATCGGGGCGTGGACCTCGCCGGAGGTCGGGGCCACGGCCGCGCCGTCACCGAGGGCGCCGGAGGCGAACGCCGGGTCCGTCACGTCGGCCAGGGCGACGACCCTGCCCTCGACGGGGGCGGCGACCTCGAAGGCCTCGGCGGCGGGGCGTTCGGGAGCGGCGCCGATCTCGGTCGCCTCGCCGGCCTCGCCGTCCTCAGCGGTTTCGGCGGCGTCCTCCGGGACGTCCTTGAAGCCCAGGGCCATGGTGAGACCGAAGGACAGGGCGGTGGCGACGCCGACACCGATCAGCTGGAGGGTGAAGCTGCCGACCTCCAGGTAGGCGGAGAGGGACAGCAGGCCGGGCACGATGTAGGCGGTCGAAGCCGAGCCGCCCGCCGAGGCGATGCCGCCGCCGACCGCGCCGGCGATGCAGGCGTAGACGAAGGGCTTCTTCAGGCGCAGGTTGACACCGTAGACCGCGGGTTCGGTGATGCCGGCGAGGAAGCTACTGACGGCGGCCGGACCGGCGAGCTTCTTCAGGCTCTTGCTGCGGGTGCGGAGCATGACCGCCAGTACGGCTGCGCCCTGCGCGGCGGAAGCGGCGACCAGCGGGCCGTAGAGGAGGGAGTGACCCTGGACGGCGAGGTCGTTGGCCATCATCGGGACCAGGCCCCAGTGGATGCCGAAGACGACCATGATCTGCCATGTGCCGCCGAGGACGGCTCCGGCGACGGCCGGGCTGAGGCCGAACAGCCACCCGATCAGGCTGGAGGCTCCCTGGCCCGCCCAGTCCGAGGCGGGGCCGATGGTGAGCAGGGTCAGCGGGACCATGAGGAGAATCGTCAGCATCGGGGAGATGAAGTTGCGGACGCTGGACGGCAGCGCCTTGTCGAGGCCGCGCTCCACGAAGCTCTGCACGTACACGGCGAGGATCACCGGGATGACGGAGGAGGCGTAGGCGACCATCACCATCGGGATCCCGAAGAAGGAGACCGGGTCACCGGCTTCGTTCAGGGCGCTGATCGAGGGGTAGACCAGCGATCCCGCGATGGCCATGGCGGTCCACTGGTTGGACCCGAACCGCTTCGCGGCGGTCACCGCCAGCAGCACCGGCAGGAAGAAGAACACGCCGTCACCGGCCGCGTTCAGGACGGTGAACTCCTGCGAGGTCTCGGCGACCAGGCCGAGCTTGGTGACCAGCACGATCGTGGCCTTGAGCAGACCCGCGCCGGCCAGCGTCCACAGGAAGGGGGTGAAGATGCTGGAGATGACGTCGACCAGCCGCGTCAGCGGATTCCCGCCCGCCTTGCCCGTGGCCGCGGCCGAGGCGTCCTTCGTCCGCGCCCTGTCGCCTCCGAGCCCGGAGATCCTGCCGATCTCGGCGTAGGCCTTGGCCACGTCGTTCCCGATGACCACCTGGAACTGGCCGCCGCTCTCGACGACCGTGATGACACCGGGGGCCGATTCGACCTCCGCTCTGTCCGCCTTCGACGGATCCTTCAGGACGAAACGCAACCGTGTGGCGCAGTGCCCCAGGGACTCCACATTCGATTCGCCACCGACGCCTTCGAGCACGGCGGGCGCCGTCTTTCCGTAATCCACGATGAGTTCTCCCTGCATCGCGTGGAACGAACCCGGAACGTCTTCGGTCCGAGGTCCCCTCAGTCTTGACGAGGTCAACGGAAGACAAAGGAAGTCGAAGGTCCCTCATGCGGCGACCTTTATGCCTTACCGACCCGGCTCATCAACAAGCTTTTTCCGCAAGCGAGTTCACTGTGCGATGACATCGCCCGGATCAGGCCGTTCGGTCCTCCGGGACGGGACTTTCAGCCCCTGTCCCCGGAGGGTCCGACGGCGGAAGAGTGCACGGGGAAGGCCCGGTATCGAGGCGTTGCCTCCCGGGCCCCCGCGACATCGGGACGCGTGCAAGAGCGGCTCGATGCACGCAAGAGCCCGACGCACCCGCGGGCTCGACGCACCCGAAGGAAGGCCCCCCATGCGCACCGTTCATCGCAAACTCCTCGCCGTGGCCGCGGCGTGCGCGCTCGCCACCACCACCGGGGCGGCGGCCTCCGCCGACTCCGTGCGGGCGCCCGCGCCCACCCGGGCATCGGGGGCGGGCCCGCTGGACGGGATGCGGATCCTCATCTCCAACGACGACGGCATCCAGGCCGCCAAGCCCAGCCACTCCGACGGACTCGGGGCCTACGAGATGCGCCGCGCACTGTGCGCCGCCGGCGCCGACGTCGTGGTGATGGCGCCGTGGCAGGTGCAGAGCGGGCGCGGAACCGCCGTCACCAACCACGGCGTACTGACGGTCCAGCAGCGGGAACGGATGCCGGCCGGCTACGAGAACGACTGCGCGGGCGCCCCCTCGGGAGCCCCCGTCTTCGGCGTCTGCCTGACGGACGGCCCGTGCGGCCCGGACTCGCCGAGCGCGACCCCCGCCGACACCGTCAAACTCGCCCCGCGCGGCGGACTCGCCGCCAAGGCGGGCTGGAGCGGCGCCCCGGACCTGGTGGTCACCGGCATCAACTCCGGGCTCAACGTGAGCTCTTCGGTCAACGACTCCGGCACGGTCGGAGCCGCGATCGCCGCCATCGACATCGGTGTCCCGGCCGTGGCCTTCAGCGCCTCCGCGAACGCGGACATGAGCGCGCACCCCGTGGAGAACTACCGTGCCACCGCCGCGTTTGGCGCGAAGTTCCTCGCCGGACTGAAGGAACACCGGCTGCTCACGGACGCGTTCGCGCTGAAGGTGGACTACCCCGACATCAGCGCCGGCGCGCAGGCCCGGCCACCCGTCTGGACCCGGGTCGGCTCGGGCGCGTACGCGTACCACGCCTACGTACAGGACGGCGGCGGGGACAGCTTCGGCATCGCCCTCGGCGACTGCGCGTCGGCGAACCCCGGCAGCACGGAATGTGTGGAGGGACGTCAGGACGCCGACTCCACGGCAGCCCTCGGCGGGGCCGTCTCGGTCACGCCCGTCACCTCGGACCGGACCTACGGGACTTCCGTCGAGGCGAAGAAGGAGCTGAAGAAGACCGAGCAGTACGTGAAGAAGTCCGCTCCGCGTCCCTGAAGACCCCTGAAGACCCCTGAAAACCAAAGACACACGAGCCACGAGAACGGGGACACCCCATGAAGATCGTCATCGCGCGGGACTACGAGGACCTCAGCCGCACCGCGGCCGACATCGTGCTCGGCGAGATGCTGCACGACCGCCGCGTCAACATGGCCCTCACCGCCGGAGCGAGCCCCGCGGGCACGTACGAGATCGTCACCGAGAGGCTGCGCCGCAACCCCGGGGCCTTCTCCGACGTCCACTTCTACAATTTCGACGAGGTGCCCCTCGCCGGGCGGGAACACGGGCTGACCCTTTCCGCGCTCCACGAGCACCTCTACGGCCCCGGCGGGGTGCCGGAGTCCCACATCCACCCGCTCACGGTCGGCAATCACGCGTCCGTCGCCCGCGAACTGCACGGGAACGGCGGACTGGACCTGATGCTGATCGGGCTCGGCGCGGACGGCCACTTCTGCGGGAACATGCCGTACGCCACGCGCTTCGACCAGGAGATCTACACCTACGAACTCAAGGACTCCTACCCCGGGTACGAGGACGCCCTGGCCTTGCTGCCGGACGGCTGTGAAGCCCCCTCGCACGTGGTGACGATGGGAGCGGCCATGCTCGCCAAGGTACGGCGCCTCGTGCTGATCGTGAGCGGCGCCGCCAAGGCGGACGCCCTCGCCGGCATGCTGGAACGCGAGATCTCGAGCGACTTCCCGGCCACGATCCTGCGCACGCACCCCAACCTCGTCGTCGTCGCCGACCGGGAGGCCGCGTCGGGGCTGGGCTGACGCGCGGGGGCGGATCCCGGGTGGTCCGGGTCCGCCCCGCGGCTCCTTCAGAACCAGGTGAGGGTGAGGGGGAAGGTGGTGGTGGCTGTGGTCGGGGTGGCATCGGTGGCGGTGGCGGTGATCTGGATCGTTCCGGTGGCCCAGGGTTTGCCGCTGATGCGGCCGGTGGTGGCGTCGAGGGTCAGGCCCCACGGCAGTCCGGTGGCGGTGTAGCGGACGGGGGGCTTTCCGCCGGTGGTGGTGAGCTGGATGGTGCAGTTCTGGTTGAACTTGCAGCTCTGGGGGCCGGGGTTGGCCAGCTTCAGGTGACCGGGGGTCGGCGTGGAGGTGGGTGTCGGCGTGGGAGTCGGGGTCGGGGTGGGTGTCGGGGTCGGAGTGGGTGTGGGTGTGGGTGTCGGCGTCGGGGTCGGCGTGCCGCCGCAGCCCGGAGTGGCCTCCGGGGGCAGCGGCACCCGCCAGATCTGGGTGTCGTTCTCCGAGCCGACCAGCAGGTTGGCGCAGTCGAGGTAGGTCACCGTCTCGCCCTGGGACTGGGCGGGCAGGGCCACGTCCGCGAGCTTGGTGCCCGAAGTGTCGTACACCGAGGCCGTGTTGACCCCCAGAGGGCCGCCGCTGCGCAGGGTGTACGAGGCCCCCGACGGGGAGAAGGCGCCGTCGGTGGCGAAGACCGGGCCCGGCCGGACGGCGGTCAGGGTGTTCAGTTGCCCGGGCGCCGGCGGCAGCGGGGCCTGGTACAACTGGCCAGTCGCGCCGATGAGTTTGCTCGCGATGTGGATCCGGCCGGTGACCGGGTCGGCGAGCAGCGATTCGGCGTCGTGCTTCCCGTCGGCATAGGCGAAGCGGTACGTCACGGGGGTCGCCGAGGCGTTGGCGAGCTGGTCGGGCTCGGCGAAGGAATGCACGGTGATCTCGGCGCGACCGCCGAAATTGTCCCCGATGTCGCCGACCAGGATCGCGGGGCGGCCCGAGGAGTCCTTTCCGATGGTCAGCCCCTCCCAGTCGGTGTTGCCGACCCCGGAGACCGTGTACGTGGCCTTGAGCAGGCCGGTGGGGCCGTTGCAGTCGATGGCGAAGACCTGGTTGGTGTTCCCGCTGTCGTTGACGGCGTAGAAGACCCCGGGGTGCTTGCGGCTCATGGCGAGCCCGCTGAGCTCGGCCAGACCTCCGGGGAGGGTGCACTGGCGCTCGGGGGCCGCGGCGGCGCCGGCAGTGCCGGTAGTGCCGAACCGGGGTGCGGACACGGACACCGCGGCGGTGGAGGCGGCATCGGCGGACCCGGCGGCGGGTCCGGTCAGCCAGGCAGCGGCCGGCAGGACCGTGGCGAGGGCCGCTGCGGCGAAGGCGGCGGCCCGCGGGGGAGTGAGGAGTAGTCGTGACATGCCCACCATGTGAGGGGGAGTCAGGTTGTGGCGCCAGGGTCAATCGCGCCCCGTTTGAGCATCGTTCAATGCCGGGTGGGCATGTCCGGCCGTCCGGAGGGACCCCTCGTCGGCCCGCCCGGGACGTCGCCCGCCGGTCATCGCGAGGGCTCGCGGATGGGTGCCTTGTGCCGGGCGTGCGCGATGAAGGCGCGGGCGGCACGGCTCAGCGGCCGGCGTGCGTGCGCGATGCCTACCGGGTGCAGCAGGGGCGGAGTGAAGGAACGTATCTCCGCCCGGCTGCCGAAGGCCCGGGCGACCACGTCGCGGTACCAGATGAGCGAGCCGCGGCCGTCGGTCACCCCCGTCACCCAGCCGAGGCGTTCGTCCACCTCCAGGCAAGGCACCGGACGGACGCCCAGACAGCTGAACATCGCCTCCATCTCGGTGCGCCGGCCGGTCCCGGGGGTGGGCAGCACCATCGGCAGCCCGTCGAGCGCGCGGAAGGGTAACGGGTCGGGCAGCGCGGACCCGACGGGGGAGATGAGCACCACCTCGCGCTCCTGGATGTAGTGGGTGGAGAGTTCCTTGTCGAGGGGGAGGTCCACGAGGGCCAACTCGCAGCGGCCCTGCGTGATTTCCTGGACCACGGCCTCGCGGCTGTCGTGCTGGTGGAGCTTGACGTCGAGGCCGGGGTGCCGTTCCGTGAAGGTCCGTACCAGCTCGGAGGCCAGATCGAGGGCCAGGGTGGGGGTGGTGACCATGGACAGGGCGGCTCTGGCACCCAGTCCGTGGGGGGTGCCGATGTCGTCGATGGCCTCCACCGCGTCGAGCACGGTGCGGGCCAGCCGGACGACCCGGGCCCCCTCCTGCGTGAGGTCCACCCCCCTTCCCCGGCGGGCGAGGAGTTCGACCCCGAGGTCGCGTTCCATGGCCTGGACGGCTCGGGACAGGGCGGACTGGGCGACGAAGACGGAGGCCGCCGCTTCGGTGATGGAACGGCAGTCGGCGACGGCGACGAGGTAGCGGAGCTGGGCGAGGGTGGGCGTCATGACCGGACGGTAACCGGGCAAGGGTGTACCTGTAAGACCGCGTCGGGTGAACAACCGTCAGACTTCACAAAGGTGCTCATGCCGGACCGGTGGCAACTCATGCCCATGCGGCATGCGTCCGGGCGGTCGAGGTGCGCGGGCCGGTGGGCCGGAGAGGAGTCTCCCGGGTGCAACACCGCAGGCCGCGGCCCCGGTCGGGGTGCGCCGGAGCCGTGGCCGCGGAGCCGTCGAGGTGGGTGGAGGCCGTCCGGGGTGCGAAGTGAACGGCTCCGGATGACCGTTGACAGTGCGGGGCCGTCACCGCACGATGCATCCCGGCAACAGGGAATTTGACCACCGCTCAACCCTGTCCCCGCCGGATCGCCCGGCCGTTCGGCGCGTCACCCGCCTCGGATACCCGGCGGGAGGACTCCTCGTCCGCCGTCGTTCTCCCACGCCTTCCCCCGTCTTCCCCGTCTTCCTCTGGTCTTCACACGCCTTCCCCCCCCGTCTTCCGTCCCGCATTGCGCCATGTCACATCGCACTGGAAGAGGAGCGTCCGTGTCCCCCCAGCCCGAGCCGTCCCCCCAGCCCCCGCGTGCACTTCCGCCCCAGCAACCCCCGCCAGCCCCGCGCACCGCGCGGCCCGGACGGCTGCGCGCCGCCGACCGTGACCTGGTCGTCGCGGTCAGCCCGTTCGAGGAGCCGAACCCGCGGATCGTCACCGCCGCCGAGCGCGCCGGCGCCCTGGGCCTGCTCGACCTCGGCCGGGACGCCCGGTCCGCGCGGCAGGCCATGGCCGAGATCGCCCGCCGCCTCGGAACCGGCCGCTACGGGGTACGGGTGCCCGCGGGCTGCCCGATCGGGCCCGAGGAGCTGCCGGCCGAGGTGGACACCGTGTTGCTGGCCGACCCCGCGGGCCACACCCCGGAGGGGGTGGCCGACTGGGCGGCCGCCATCGGGCGGCCCCGGGTGTGGGCCGAGGTCACCGATCCGGCCGAAGCCGGGGCGGCGGTGGCCGCCGGGGTGGCCGCGCTCGTGGCCAAGGGGCACGAGGCGGGCGGCCGGGTGGGCGGGACCACCACCTTCGTTCTCCTCCAACAGCTGCTCGCCGAGCCCGCGTCGGTGCTGCCCGTACGGGCGTACGGCGGGATCGGGCCGCACACCGCGGCCGCGGCCGTCGCGGGCGGAGCCGCCGGGGTGCTGGTCGACGTACAACTGGCCCTCACGCCCGAGGGGGAGGCCGGGCTGCCCGCCGAAGTGGCCTCGGCTGTACGGGCCATGGACGGCTCCGAGACCAAGCTGCTGGAGGGACACCGGGTGTACGCGCGCCCCGACCTGACCCCGCCGCAGGGCCCGGTCGGCGCCCTGCTCGGTGCCCGGGACCTGCGCGCACAGCTGCTCCCCGTCGGGCAGGACGGGGCCTCGGCGGCCCGGCTCGCCGCCCGCCACCGGACGACCGGAGGCATCCTCCAGGCCGTCCGGTCGGCCGTTGCGGAACACCTGGCGGCCGTCGTACGGGCCCGGCCGCTGGGGGGCGGCCACGGCCCGGGGTGCCCGCTCCCGGTGGCGCAGGGGCCGATGACCCGGGTCAGTGACCAGGCCGCCTTCGCCGAAGCGGTGGCGGCCGGGGGCGCGGTCCCCTATCTCGCGCTCGCGGTCATGGAGGGGCCGCAGGTACGCCGGCTCCTCGCCGAAACCGCCGAGCGCCTCGGGGAGCGGCCCTGGGGCGTGGGCATGCTCGGCTTCGCCCCGGCCGAGCTCCGGGCCGAGCAGCTCGCGGCCGTCGCCGAGGTGCGCCCGCCGTACGCGATCATCGCGGGCGGCACCCCGGGGCAGGCCGCCCCGCTGGAGGCCGCCGGGACCCGGACCCATCTGCACGTGCCCTCGCCGGGCCTGCTGGAGCGGTATCTCGCCGACGGGGCACGGAGGTTCGTGTTCGAGGGGCTGGAATGCGGCGGTCACGTCGGGCCGCGCGCCTCGTTCCCGCTCTGGGAGGAGCAGATCGAGCTGCTGCTGTCCTGCCCCGAACCGGCCGCGCTGGACGTGCTGTTCGCGGGCGGAATCCACGACGCCCGCTCCGCGGCGATGGCCGCCGCCGCGGCGGCCCCACTGGCCGAGCGGGGTGCGCGCATCGGGGTGCTCATGGGCACCGCCTACCTGTTCACCGAGGAGGCGGTGGCGGCGGGCGCGGTCCTGCCCCGGTTCCAGCGGGCGGCGCTGGAGTGCGCGGACACCGTCCTGCTGCACACCGCCCCCGGACACGCCACCCGCTGTGCGCGCACCCCGTACGTGGACACCTTCGAGGCCACCCGGCAACGGCTCGCGCAGGGCGGCGCCGAGCCGCGCGAGGTGTGGGAGGAGCTGGAGCGGCTCAACCTGGGAAGGCTCCGGATCGCCAGCAAGGGGCTGCGGCGCGCGGCCGACGGCTCCGCGATGGTGTTCGTGGGCGAGGAACAGCAGGACACGGAAGGGCTGTTCATGCTCGGCCAGGCCGCCACCCTGCGCTCCGGGACCACCACCATCGCCGCCCTGCACGCCGAAGTCACCGAAGGTGCATGCCGGTTGCTCGCGCGGCGGGCCCAGGAGCTCGCCGGTGGGGAACCCGTGGCCGGCGCCACCGACGCGGCGTCCGCCACCGGCGCCGCGCGGCCCGAACCGCTGGACGTCGCCGTCGTCGGCATGGCCTGCGCCTACCCCGGCGCACCGGACCTCGCCGCCTACTGGGCGCGGATCCTGGACGGCAGTGACGCCGTGAGCGAGGTCCCGGCCGAACGCTGGGACCCGGCGCTCCACTACGACCCCGACCCGGCGCGGGCCGGCGAGCGCACCCCGTCCCGCTGGGGCGGCTTCCTCGGCCCGATGCCCTTCGACGCCCTCGCGCACGGCATCCCGCCGGCCTCGCTGGCCGGGATCGAGCCGGTGCAGCTCCTGGCCCTGGAGATCTCGGCACGCGCCCTGGCGGACGCCGGATACGGCAAGGACCGGGAGTTCGACCGGTCCCGTACCTCGGTCGTCTTCGGCGCGGAGGCCGGCACCGAGCTGGCGGGCGCGTACGGGCTGCGCGCGCTCTATCCCGGATACCTGGGCGAGCTCCCTCCCGCCCTGGACGAACAGCTCCCGCGGCTCACCGAGGACTCCTTCCCCGGGGTCCTCGCCAACGTCATCGCCGGCCGGGTCGCCAACCGGCTGGACCTCGGCGGCGCGAACTGCACGGTGGACGCCGCATGCGCCTCCTCGCTGGCCGCGCTCGACCTCGCCTGCCGTCAACTGCGCGACAGGGACAGCGACATGGTGCTGTGCGGAGGCGCCGACGTCCACAACGGAATCAACGACTACCTGCTGTTCTCCTCCGTCCGCGCACTGTCCCCCGGCGGACGCTGCCGGCCCTTCGATTCGGCTGCCGACGGGATCGCCCTCGGGGAGGGGGTGGGGGCGCTCGTACTGAAGCGGCTCGCCGACGCGGAACGGGACGGCGATCGGGTGTACGCCGTGATCAAGGCGGTCGGAGCCGCCAGCGACGGACGCTCCCTGGGTCTCACCGCACCCCGGCCGGAGGGGCAGCGCAGGGCCCTGGACCGGGCTTACGCACGGGCCGGGATCAGCCCCGGCGAGGTCGGCCTGATCGAAGCGCACGGCACCGGAACCGTGGTCGGTGACACCACCGAACTGGGCGTACTGACGGCCCTGTTCGCCGAATCGGGCGCAACTCCGGGATCCTGCGCACTGGGTTCGGTCAAATCGCAGATCGGGCACACCAAATGCGCGGCCGGACTGGCCGGACTGATCAAGGCGGTCCGGGCGGTCCACGCGGGTGTACGGCCGCCGACCCTGCACCTCGACGCACCGGTCCCGTCCTGGAACGCGGAGACCAGTCCCTTCTCCTTCGACACCGCGGCCCGGCCGTGGGCGGTGCCCGCCGAGCGGCGGATCGCCGGAGTGAGCGCCTTCGGGTTCGGCGGCACCAATTACCACGCGGTGCTGACAGGTTACGCCGGGGCCGAGGAGCCCCGGCACGGACTGGAGGAATGGCCGGCCGAGCTGTTCTGCTTCCGCGGCGAGGACCGGCGCGCGGCCGGCCGGGCGATGGCCCGGCTGGCGGCCAGGCTGGAGGAGAACGACGCGGCCGGACGCCCGTGGGCGCTGCGGGACCTCGCCGCGGAGGCCGCGGAGGGCGCGGGCGCGGTACGGGTGGCGGTCGTGGCCGCCGACCTGGACGAGCTGGCGGCCAGGCTGGAGCGGGCACGGGCCTTCACCCCGGGCGAGGGGGTCCACGTACGGGAGGAATCGGCGGACCCGGGACAGGTGGCCTTCCTCTTTCCCGGCCAGGGCAGCCAACGCCCCGGGATGCTGAGAGAGTTGTTCACGGCCTTTCCCCAACTGAGGGAACTCCTCGACGCGGCACCGGGCGCGGTGGTCTCCACCGTGTTCCCCCCGGCGTCCTTCACCCCGCAGGGGCGGACCGCGCAGCGGGCCGCGGTCACCGACACCCGGATCGCCCAGCCGGCCCAAGGGCTGGCGGGCTCGGCGGCGCACCTGCTGCTGGGGGAGCTGGGCGTACGGCCGGACTGCGTCGCCGGGCACTCGTACGGCGAGCTCACCGCGCTGTGGGCGGCGGGGGTGTGGGACCAGGCGAGCCTGCTGCGGCTGAGTGCGCGCCGGGCCGAGGCCATCCTCGCGGCGGCCGGAACGGATCCGGGGACGATGGCGGCGGTGACGGCAGCGCCGCAGGAGGTGCGGGAGATCGCGGAACGGGCCGGGTGCGTGGTCGCGAACCACAACGCGCCCCGGCAGTGCGTGATCTCAGGTCCGGCGGACGCCGTGGCCGAGGCGGTGACCGCCCTGTGGGAAGCGGGTCTCACGGCCACCCCGCTCCCCGTCGCCTGCGCGTTCCACAGCGAGGTGGTGGCGGGGGCGGCCACGGCGCTCGCCGAGGAGCTGGCCGGGACGGAGCTGTCCGCCGCCACCCTCCCGGTCTGGTCGAACACCACGGCCGGACCCTATCCGGAGACCGCCGATGCGGTACGCGACCTGGTGGCCCGTCAGGTCGCCGAACCGGTCCGGTTCGTGGAGCAGGTCGAGCACATGTACGCCGCCGGGGTACGGACCTTCGTGGAGGCCGGGCCCGGCCGCGTCCTGTCCGGCCTGGTCGGCCGCATCCTGCACGACCGGCCGCACACGGTGGTGCCGCTGGACGTGCCGGGTGAGCACGGGCTGCTTCGCCTGGTCACGGCCCTGGCCGAACTGGCTGCGGCGGGCGTGCCGATGGCCCCCGAAGCCCTGTTCCGAGGCCGCACCTCCCGGCTCCCCGAGCGTGCTCCGCGCCGCCCGGGCTGGCTGGTGGACGGCCACCTGGTCCGCACCCGGGACGGCAACCCCGTCCCCGGCGGGCTCCGCCCGGCCCGCCGGGTCCACGTCGCGGTATCCGAAGGAAAGGGAGCCCATCAGATGACGCAGCCGACGAACGGCACCGGGCCGGAGGGGGGTTCGGCCTTCCTGGGGACCCATGCGAACGGCGGGACCGCCCCTGCGGGGGCCCTGGCCGGCGCGGGCCCCGACTCCGCGGGGGCACACGCGAACGGCGGGCCCGTTCAGTTCGGGGCGCAGCTGAACGTGGGCCCGGACCCGCTGGCGGCCCACGCGAACAACGGGCACGCGGACGTGCGGAACGGGTGGGCCGGGGTTCCGGCGCCCGAGGGGGTCTTCGCCCTCCCCGGGAGCGGCGCGCTGGTGGCCGGTCCGGGCGTCGGGGGTGGGGACGGCCGGTATCGCCGGAGCGTGAACGGCCGCCCCGGCACGGGTTACGACTCCCCGGCGGGCCTGGGCGCTCCCTCCGGCCACCCGGCCGGGCACATCGCATCCGCCGCGGCCGACCGCCGGGAGGAAGCCGTCCTGGAGTACCTCCGCGGCTCTCGCGAACTGGTACAGGCGCAACGAGACGTCATGATCGGCTATTTGGCGTCGACGGCGCCGCTCTCCCTCTGGCCCGGGAGTCGACCGGACGGCCGGAGCCTGCCCGCGGGTGCGGACGGTGCCTGGTCCGGGGCGTTGGGCGGCGCCCCGGTGGCTGCGGATCCCGGCTCCGGGGTGTTCCCGGGCACGGCTTCGGCCGCTCACTGGGCCGGGACCGGCGTGGACGGCCGGGGCCGGCCCGGGGGCGCCGGCGGAGCCGGGTCCACGGGTCAGGGTGGTGTCCCGGGCCCGCTGGTCGGCTTCGCGGACTCCGGCCCATGGCCGCCGGCCGCAGGCGGCGGGGTCCCGGGCGCCGGACTGCCCGGCGGTCCGGGGGCGGCCTCGGGGCTGTTCGGGGCCGCATCCGCCGCGCCCGCCCGGGCCGGGTACCGGCCTGACGGCGCGGGCCTTGCGGGCGGCGCGAACGGGTCCTGGCCGGCGGCCGCGGGCTTCGCCGGACCCGGATCGTGGCCAACGGCGGCAGATGGTCCGGTGTTTGACGGAGCCACCCTGGGCGCGGGGATGCCCGGCGGTGCGCCCTTGGGGGGTGGCATGCCCCATGGGGTCGGTATGGGCCCCGGGGTGTCCGCCGGTGCGGTTCCGGGAGATGGCCTGCCGGGCGGAGCTGGGCTGGGCGGGGGTGTGCCCGCAGGTGTGGGGATGCCGGGAGGTGTGGTCCTGGGCGGGGGGACGGTCGGGGGTGGTGCGCCGGGTGACTGGGTATCCGGTGGTGCTCCCGCATCCGCTGGCGGCGGCTCGGCCCCCGGGGGCGGGGTCCTCGGGGGTGTGGCCCGCGGGGGCGGGGCGAGCGTGAGTGGCGGCGGCGAAGGCGCTGGGGGTGCGGCCGGCGCGGAGCCTCGGTCCGCCGAGGAGGTGATGGACGTGATCGTGGAGATCGTCCACACCCGGACCGGGTACCCCCGCGACATGCTCGCTCCCGAGCTGGACCTGGAGGCGGACCTGTCCATCGACTCCATCAAGCGCGTGGAGATCATCGGCGCGCTGGCCGACCGGATCGGTCTGCCCCAGGACGCGGGCGGCTCCGCCGAGAGCGCCATCGAGGAGCTGTCCCGGATCAAAACCCTGCGCGGCATCGTGGACTGGGTCTCCGGCCACACCGCCCACCCCGAGCCGTCGGCCACGGAAGCGGTGGCCCCGGTCCCGGTCAGGGCCCCGGCAACCGCCCCGCCCGCACTCGACCGCCTCCGGGTGGAAGCGCAGACCCTGCCACCCGCGCCCGGGGACCCGGCGGCGCTGCGCGGTCTGCGGATCGGAGTCGTCGGAGCCGTCGGGGACGCCGGAGACGCCCAGGGTGTCGGCCCCGCGGTCACCGGGGCCCTCCGGTCCCTCGGGGCGGACGTACGGCAACTGGCGCAAGGCGAAGCCGGGTTCGACGCCCTGCTCGACCTCTCCGCCCTGCGGTCGGGCGCGGCGCCCGTCCTGCCCGAGGCCTTTCCCGGGCTGCAGCGGGCCCTGACCGGCGGTGTGCACCGGCTCCTCCTGGTCACCGCCCGCGGCGAATCCGCCGGAGCGGGAGTGCACGGCTTCGCCCGCAGCGCCTCCCTCGAATACCCCGGCCGGCTGATCCGCGCCGTGGAGGTCCACTCCAAGGAGGACCCCGAGCGGATCGCGGCGCAGCTCCTCGCCGAGCTGAGCTGCGCACCGGCAACCGAGCCGGCCGCCCCGTCCGGAGAGGCACCCGCCTCCGTCGCCTACACCGCCGAGGGCCTACGGGTCACCCGCCGGCCGGTCCCCGCACCGCTGGTCCCCGGCGGCGCGACACCGCCCCTCGACGCGGACTCGGTGGTCCTGCTCACCGGCGGGGCCCGCGGGATCACCGCCCGGACCGCCCTGGCGCTGGCCCGGGCCACCGGATGCCACGTAGAACTGATGGGGCGCACACCTCAACCACCGGCTCAGGCGGATGAGTTCGGGCACGCCACCGACCGGGTGGCCCTGCGTGCCGCACTGATCGCCACCGGTCTGCGCACCCCTGCGGAGATCGAGGCCGCCGCCTCGCGGATCCTCGCCGAGCGCGAGGTACGGACCACCCTGGCGACCCTCGCGACCGTGGCCGCGTCCGTCGGCTACCGCTGCGCGGACGTCACGGACGGGCAGGCGGTACGGGACGTCGTGGCCACCGTGCGGGCCCGCCACGGCCGACTCGACGGAATCGTGCACGGAGCCGGGACCCTGAACGACGGGCTGCTCCGCGACAAGCAACCGGGCGCATTCGCCCAGGTGTTCACCACGAAGGTGACCGGCGCACTCCACCTCGCCGCCGCGGCGGCCGAGCACGGCGCGGCTCCCGCACCCCGCTTCCTCGCCCTGTTCGGAAGTGTCGCGGGCGTGTACGGGAACCGGGGGCAGACCGACTACGCCGCCGCCAACGACGCCCTCGACGGCCTGGCACACCTGTGGTCGGAGAGCTTCCCCGGCCGGGTGCTGTCCGTGGACTGGGGTCCCTGGGCCGCCGAGGCGGGCGGGATGGTCAGCCCCGAACTGGCACGTGCGTACAGCCGCCGCGGCATTCCGCTCATCGACCCGGACGCGGGCGGCGCCGCGTTCCTCGCCGAACTCGCGCACGGGACGGACGTACAGGTGGTCCTGATGGCGGCCGAGGCACACAAGGGACACGAGAGGCACGAGGGGCACGAGGGGAGTGAGCGGCGTGCCTGACCGCCGCCAGCAGGGCCGGGGATCCGGTCAGCGGAGGCACCATCGCGGTCCGCGTCCCACCGACGCGGCGATCGTCGGAATGGGCGCGGTGTTCCCGGGCGCCGCGGACCTCGCCGCCTACCGCCGCAACCTCCTGGCCGGTACGGACTGCATAGGCGACGTCCCGCCCGGCCGGTGGGATCCCGAGGTGTACTACGACCCGGACGGCGCCACCGGACCGGTCTCCGGCGACCGGTTCTACTGCCGGCGCGGGGGCTTCGTGGACGGGCTCGCCGCCTTCGACCCGACCCGGTTCGGCATCATGCCGGCCACCGTGGAAGAGGCCGAACCGGACCAGATGCTCGCCCTGCACGCCACGGCCGAGGCCATCGCCGACGCGGGCGGCGAGAGCCGCCTGCCGACCGACCGCTCGCGGATCGGGATCGTGCTGGGGCGCGGCGGGTTCATGGGCGTGGCCACCGCCCGGCTCGACCAACGCGTCCGTACCGCCCACCAGTTGGCGCAGACCCTGCGCGAGCTCGCGCCCGAGCTCGGCGAGCGGCGGATCGCCGCGGTCCGCTCCGCCTTCCAGGAGGCCCTGGGTCCCGAACGGCCCGACGCGTCGATCGGACTCGTACCGAGCTTCACGGCCGCCCGGACCGCCAACCGGCTCGACTTCCACGGACCGGCCTACACCCTGGACGCGGCCTGCGCCTCCTCCCTCCTGGCGGTGGACCAGGCGGTGGGGCTGCTGGCCGGCGGGCGCTGCGACGCGGTGGTCGCCGGGGCCGTGCACCACTGCCACATCGCCACCCTGTGGAGCGTGTTCACGCAGCTGCGCGCCCTGAGTCCCAGCGAGCGGATCCGGCCCTTCGACCGGCGAGCCGACGGAACCCTGCTGTCCGAGGGCACCGGAGTGGTGCTGCTGAAGCGGCTGGCCGACGCGGAGCGGGACGGCGACCGGATCTACGCGGTGATCCGCGGCACCGGGGTCGCCGGGGACGGCAGGGCGGCGAGCCTGATGAGCCCGCTCGTCGCGGGCCAGGTGCGGGCGCTGGAACGGGCCTGGCGGGAGGCGGGTCTGGACCCGCGGGCACCCGGCGCACTCGGGCTGCTGGAGGCGCACGGCACCGGCACCCCGGTGGGGGACACGGCCGAACTGGACACCCTGGCCGAGGTGTTCGGCCCGCACCCCAGCGACGACGATGCCGGCGACGACGGTGCCGGCCTCGACGGTGGGAACGCCATCGGCTTCGGCTCGGTGAAGTCCATGCTCGGCCACACGATGCAGGCCTCCGGCATGGCCGGGCTGATCAAGGCGGCGCTCGCGGTGCACGAGGGAGTGCTACCGCCGACCCTGCACCTGGAGGATCCGCACCCCGGCCTGGCCCGGACCCGGATGCGTCCGGTGACGGCGGCCCGTCCGTGGGAGCGCGGGCCGGCGCCGCGCAGGGCCGGGGTGAACGCCTTCGGTTTCGGTGGCATCAACGCGCACGTGGTGCTGGAGGAGGCTCCCGGCGCCGCGCTCCGGGCCGCGCCCTCGGGTCGGACGGCGCCCGCCCGCCCGGCCGCGCCCGTACGCCGGTTCCTGCCCCTGGGCGGCCCGGCCGCCCCCGTGGGGGCGCCCGCACGCGAGGACGTGCTCCTCCTCGCGGCCCCGGACCCGGCCGAGCTGTCGGCCCTCCTGGCGTCCGCGTCCGGCGCCCCGGCGTCCGGCTCCGGTGCCCTGACGTCCGGTTCCGCAGCCCCGGTGTCCGTCGGCGACGGGCCCTGCCGCCTCGCCGTAGTCGGCCCCACACCCCAGCGGCTCGCGCTGGCCGCGAAGGTGGTGGCGCGGGGCCGGGCCTGGCAGGGACGCGGGGAGGTGTGGTTCACGCCCGAGCCGCTGGGCGGCCGGCTGGCGTTCCTCTTCCCGGGCCTGGAGCCGGAGTTCGCCCCGGTACTGGACGACGTGGCGGACCGGCTCGGACTGGAGCCGCCCCGGCTGACCCGTGGCGAGGAACTGACGGAGCGGGCGCTGGACGCCATCGCCACGGGCCGTTTCCTCGCCCGGGCCCTGCCCGAACTCGGCATCCGGGCCGAGGTGCTGGCGGGACACAGCCTGGGGGAGTGGGCGGCGATGGTGGCCGCCGGGATGTACCGACAGGACGCGGCCGACACTTTCCTGGACTCGCTGCGACCCGGGTCCGTCAAGGTGCCGGACCTGGTCTACGCGGCGCTGGGATGCGGAACCAGGCGGGCGGAGGCCGCGCTGCACGGACTGGACGGGGCGGTGGTCAGCCACGACAACTGCCCGCACCAGTCGGTCGTCTGCGGTGATCCCTCCCAAGTGACGACGGCACTCGAACGGTTGAAGGCCGAGGGCGTCCTCGGCCAGGAACTCCCCTTCCGCTCCGGCTTCCACACCCCTATGTGGGAGCCCTACCTGGGACAGGTCCGCGCCGCCTTCGCCCGACTGCCGCTCCAGCCCGGCACCTTGCCCCTCTGGTCGGCGACCACCTGCGCGCCGTTCCCCCCGGAGCCCGAAGCGGTGCGCGAGCTCGTCGTCCGCCACCTGCTGGAGCCGGTCCGCTTCCGCGAGCTGACGCTCCGGCTGTACGAGGACGCGGGCGTCCGCGGCTTCGTCACGCTCGGCCCGGGCAGCCTGCCGGGCTTCGTCGAGGACACCCTGCGCGACCGCCCCCACCTCTCGGTGGCGGCCTCCTCACCCCGGCTCACCGGACTCGCCGCCCTGCGGCGCACCTGCGCGGCCCTGTGGACCGGGGGCCACGCCCCGCGCTGGGACCGGCTGGCCCCCGACGGGCCGGGAGGCCCCGACCGGGCGGCCGCCGGAGCACCGGCGGAGCCTACGGCCGGGCGGCGCGGCGTGCTCCTGGACCTCGGCTCGCCGCTGGTCCGCCTCGGTGAGGCCGCACGCACCACCCTCGCCGGCCTCCTGCCACAGGCCACCACCCCGACGGCCGCGCCCGTCACCCTTGCCGCCCCCGACGCCCCCGACGCTCCCGTCCCGGTGGCCGCGGATCCCCGCCCGGTCCTGCTCTCGGCCCTGGACGCGGCCCCTGCCGCAGGACCCACCGATGCGCCGGCGCCCGCGCCGTGGACGACCGACCCCCGGCCCGGGACCGAGCCCGGCACCCACACCCTGCACCTCTCCCTCGCCGCGCTGCCCTACGTACGGGACCACTGCGTCTACCTGCAGCCCGACGGCTGGCCGGAGGACTCCGACCGGTTCCCCGTCGTCCCCATGACGACCATGCTGGAACTGGCGGCAGAAGCCGCCCTGCGGGACGCACCGCCCGGCCTGGCCGTCATCGGCTACGACCGGGTACGGGCCCTGCGCTGGCTCCCCGTGGAACCGGCCCTCGACGTGGAGGTCACCGTACGGCCCGCCGGCCCGGGCCGTGTGCGCGTCACCCTCGGGGAGTACACCGACGTGTGCGTGCTGCTCGGCGAGGGGTACGAGCCCCTGCCCGGCCCGGATCCCGCCCCGCTGCGCGATTCGCGGCCGGCCCCCGTCAGCGCCGAGGCCCTCTACCGGGACCGGTGGATGTTCCACGGGCCCCGCTTCGCCGGGGTGCACGAGGTACGGGCCGTCGGTGCGGACGGCATCCGCGGGGTGCTGCGCGCACTGCCCGACCCCGGCGCGCTGCTCGACGCCGCCGGGCAGCTCTTCGGGCACTGGATGCAGCTGAGGCTCCCCGTGGACCGGCTGGTGTTCCCGGCCGCCGTGGACGCCGTCCGCTTCTCGGGGCCGCCGCCCTCGCCGTACGAGCTCGTCGAGGCCACGGCCCGGATCCGCGAGGTCCGCGATGTCACCGTGCGCGGTGATGTCGAGCTGCTCCGTGCCGACGGCCGGGTCTGGGCCCGGATCGACGGCTGGACGTACCGCCGCTTCGGCGCCGACGAGCGGGTCTGGCCGATGAAGTTCACCCCGGAGGTCTGCGGCATCGGCGAACCCCGCCCCGAGGGCTGGTGCCTGGCCCGGCGCCGCTGGACCGACCCCGCCTCGCAGGAGCTGGTCATGCGCCGCTACCTCGGCGCCGCCGAGCGCGCGGCCTACGAGCGGCTGGCGCCGCGCGCCCGGGCGCCCTGGCTGCTGGGCCGGATCGCCGCCAAGGACGCGGTGCGCCACCTGCTCTGGGACGGCGGGGCCGGGCCGGTCTTCCCGGCCGAGGTGCCGATCGGCAACGACCCGGCCGGGCGGCCCTTCGCCGGGGGAGCCCTGGCCGGGGGAGTCCGGCTGGCGATCGCCCACAAGGACCGGATCGCGGTCGCCCTCGCCCACCCCGGCCTGCCGGTCGGCATCGACGTGGAACAGGTGACCACCGACCCGGACGCGCTCATCCGCATCGCCCTGGCGCCGGGCGAACTCGGCCTCGCGGAGCGGATGGCGGCCCGGGAGGGCACCGGACTGCCGGCCGCGCTCACCGCACTCTGGTGCGCCAAGGAGGCGGCCGCCAAGGCCGCCGGAACCGGACTCGGAGGCCGCCCGCGCGACTGGCGGACCACCGGTGACCCGGGCTCCGGCGAGCTGTGCGTGCTCTCCCCGGACGGGCACCCGTACCCGATCCGCACCACCCTGCTCGCGGACGCGCCACTCGAAGACCCGGGCCACCCCGGCCACTCCGGCCACCCCGGCCACTCCGGCCACCCCGGCCACTCCGGCCACCCGGGCCACCCCGGCCACGTCATCCACCCCGGCCACGTCGTCGCCTGGACCGACCGGCCCGCGACCCCGTCCCCCGTCCCCTTCCACCTCACGGAGACCAGTCATGGCAGCTGACATCCTCGCCGAGATCACCGGCATGCTCGTGGAGATCGTCGGTGACGAGTACCTCCTCGCGGACGAGGTCACGATGAAGACGACGTTCAACGAGGACCTCGCCCTGGAGAGCATCGAGTTCGTCGCCCTCGCCGAACTCCTCCACCACCGCTACGGCGCCGACGTCGACCTGATGGGGTTCCTGTCCGAGAAGGACATGGACGGCATCCTGGCCATGTCCGTGGGCGAACTCGTCACGCACATCGGCCGGATCACCCACGCGTCCCTCGCGTGCACCTCCGCGGGATCCGCCGCCGCGCCCGGATCGGACGGCTGATCCCGCCATGGCCTTCCTTCCCGCGGGCGACGTCCGCTTCCACGTCCAACGCCTCCCGGCCACCGCGCAAGCGGCCGGCCCCGACGCCGCCGACCGTCCCCTGGTGGTGTTCCTGCACGGGCTGGTCGTCGACAACCTGTCCTCCTTCTACTGCCCGCTGGCCGTCCCGGTGGCCCGGGCCGGGCACGAGGTGGTCCTCTACGATCTGCGTGGCCACGGCCGCACCGAGCGCCCGGCCACCGGCTACGACAGCCGCACCGCCGTACGGGACCTCCTCGCCCTGCTCGGCGCGCTCGGCCTCGGGCACCGCCCGGTGCACCTCGTCGGCAACAGTTACGGCGGCACCCTGGCCCTGCACGCCGCCCTCGCCCGGCCCGACCTGGTCGCCGGGCTCACCCTGCTCGAACCCCCGCTCAGCGGGGCCTGGGTGGACAACATGGTGGACACCCTGTCGGCGGCCGCACTCGGCCTGGAGGACAGCGCGGTACCCGCCGAACTACTCACGCTGCGGCTGCGCAAGGCGGCCAACCTCACGGCCATCGCCGACGACCTGCTCAACCGCACGACCCTCATCGACGACATCGCGGCGAGCCGCACCTTCACCCCGGCCGACTACGCCGGACTGCGCTGCCCGGTCCTGATCGTCTGCGGCGAGCACTCCGAACTGGTCCCGGGCGCACTGGAACTGGCCCGCCACGCCCCGCACGTCACCGCGGTCGAGATCCTGCCGGGCCTCGGGCACGACGTGCTCAAGGAGAACAGCGGAGCGCTGCGAGCGGCCGTACTGGCCCACCTCGAGGCGACGGCCACGGCCATGGCGGGAGCGCTGGTCCGATGAGGGTGCTCTTCACCGTGCCGCCGCTCGCGGGACACGTCAACCCGACCGTGGCGGTCGGCAGCGAACTGGCCGCCCGCGGCCACGAAGTCGCCTGGACCGGCCCGCCCGGGACACTGGCCCGGCTGCTGCCCGAGCACGCCCGGATCCTCTCGTCGGGCGCCGAGGCGGGCGGCGACTACGCCCTGCTCCACGCCCGCTGGCGCGATCTGCGAGGGGTCGGGGCCCTGCGGTTCCTCTGGGAGGAGGCTCTGGTCCCCCTGGCCAGGGCGATGCTCCCGGGCGTGGTCCGGGCAGTCCGGACCTTCCGGCCGGACCTGATCGTCGCCGACCAGCAGGCCCTGGCCGGTCCGGTGGCCGCGCGGGGGCTCGGGGTGCCCTGGGTGACCTCCGCCAGCACCTCGGCCGAACTCACCCTCCCCTTCACGGACTTCCCGAAGATCGGGGAGTGGGTGGCCGCGCAGATCGCCGGACTGCTGACGGAGTTCGGGGACGACCCCGCACCGGCCGGGGAGCCGTGGGACCCGCGGTTCTCGGGGCGGCTGGTCCTGGTCTTCTCCAGCCGCGAACTGGTGGGAGGAGACGGGAAGTTCCCTCCGCACTACGCCTTCGTCGGGCCGGCCTTCGGGGCCCGTCCGCCCGCTCCCGGATTCCCCTGGGAACAGCTGGATCCGGAACGGCGCCGGGTGCTCGTCTCGCTGGGAACCCTCAACCAGGAAGCCGGAGGCCGGTTCTACGGGGCGGTCCTCGGCGCCGCCGAACGACTCTACAAGGAAGTCCAGTTGATCCTGGCGGCCCCCGCGGCACTCGTCGGGGCGGTCCCCGGGAACGTACTGCTGCGCGACAGCGTCCCGCAGCTGGAGCTGCTCCGCCACCTGGACGCGGTCGTCTGCCACGGCGGCCACAACACCGTCTGCGAGGCCCTCGCGCACGGCCTGCCCCTGGTGGTCGCCCCGATCCGCGACGACCAGCCGATCGTCGCCCGGCAGGTCGTGGAGGCCGGGGCCGGGGTGCGGGTGCGGTTCGGCAGGACCAGGGCCGAGGAACTGCGCGACGCGCTGACCGCCGTACTGGACGAACCCGGCCACCGCCGGGGCGCCCGGCGGATCCAGGCCTCATTCGCCGCGGCCGGCGGGGCAGCCGCCGCGGCCGACCGGTTGGAGGAACTCCTGTGACGCCCACCCCGCCCCCTTCCCCCGCCCGGATCCCCCTTCTCCCGTCCGGCATCCGGTGGACCTCCGCCCTGCTGCTCATCGCCCTCGGCGCGGGCACCGTGCGCGCGGCCCGTCGGCTGCGGGCCGTCCCGGTGCTGCCCATGGTCGCGTCCGCGGAGACCGGGGTACCGCGCGCCGCCGGGTGGCGGCTGCTCACCGCCCGCGGGGTGGAGCCCGACGCGGCCACCTTCCTCGCAGCCTGCGCGCACGCCGATCGGGAGGGGCTGCGGGTGCTGGACCTGCTGCCCGGTGACCTGCCCGCCGAGCGGCTGCTCGGGCTGCTGCGCCTGGTCGATCCGGCCGGCTACCGGCAGGACCGGCTCGGCGAGGGGCGCGGGGCCGGATTCGCCCTGCTCGTCACCGAAGAGGTGCTCGCCCGGGCCGGAGTGGACCCGACGGGCCCGGACACCACTCCGGCGGAACTCATGGCGGTGACCCGGCGACTGAAGGAGTACGCCGCCGACGCCACCGGACTGGCCATCGCACCCGCCCTGAGCTGCGGCCCGTCCGAGGACGGGCGCGGCACGGCCCGGGCGGCCGAACTACGGGCCCAGGGACTGCCGCCCGGGCCGCTCGCCGCCGCGCAGCTCGCCGGGCTGGCCCTGCTGGCCGGCGTCGCCGCACGCCAGGGCCGGTGGGGGGCCGCCGCGGCGGGGCTCTACTGGATCCAGCCCTACCTGGCCTTCGGAAAGCCCGGCGCGCCCCTGCGCCCCGGCGACCTCGCCCGGGCCACGGCCGCCCGCCCTGTCCGCTCCCTCGGCGCGGCCCTGCGTACGGCCGCCGCGACGGCCCGTACCCCGCGACCCGGGGCCGACCCGGCCGCGAACGGCCGCGCCACCGCCGACGGCCGGGCCACCACCACCGAGGTGGAGCAGGCCGCCGTACGGGCCGAGGTGGTCCGCGCCGAGGCCATCCAGGCCTACCGGGCCGACCTGGCCGCCGGGACCGACCGGTTCCTCGAACCGCGCCGGCCGGACTGCCCCTGGTGCGGCTCCGGGCAGCTGACCGTCCGGGTCCGGGTCCCCGACCTGCTCCAGGGCAAGCCGGGCCGGTTCACCCTGGAACAGTGCGGAGCCTGCGGGCACGTCTTCCAGAACCCCCGGCTCTCCCCGGAGGGACTGGAGTTCTACTACCGCGACTTCTACGACGGCCGCGGCGGCGAGGGCGCGGCCACCGTCTTCGGCCGGCTCGGCGCCGCCTACCGGGGCCGGGCCGAGATGCTCCGCCCCCACACCGATCCCGTGTCCTGGCTCGATGTCGGCACCGGACACGGCCACTTCTGCAACGCGGCCCGGGCCGTGTGGCCCGACACCCGCTTCGACGGGCTGGACATGGGAGACGGGGTCCGCGAGGCGGAGCTGCGCGGCTGGGTGGAGACGGGGTATCAGGGCCAGTTCCCGGAGTTCGCGGTGAAACTGGCGGGCCAGTACGAGGTGGTCAGCATGTACCACTACCTGGAGCACACCCGGGACCCGCTCGCCGAACTGGACACGGCGGCCGCCTTCCTCGCCCCCGGCGGCTACCTCACCATCGAACTCCCCGACCCCGAGTCCCGGATGGCCCGGCTGCTCGGCCCGGCCTGGCTGCCCTGGTTCCAGCCGCAGCACCAGCACCTGATCCCCTCGTTGAACCTGCGCGAGGCGCTGGCCGACCGGGGCTTCACCGTCCTCGCCGAGGAACGCGGGCCGGCCCACCAGGGCAACGACTTCTTCGGCGCGGTGGCCCTGACCGCGACCCGGCTGGCCCCCGACCCGGACCGGCCCTGGGGACCCCCGGCCACCACCGGCCGACGCGTCCTCACCGGCGCGGTACGGCTGGCCTCGCTGCCCTGCTTCGCCGCGGCGGCGGTGCTCGACGGGCTGCGCACCGCCGCGGCCCGCCGCACGGACGGCGGCAACGCCTACCGGATGCTGGCCCGCAAGGACGAGCGGTGACGGGCCCGGGCGCGCGGACCGGCCCGGCCCCGGCCACCGTCCCCGCCGGAGCCACCACGGGCACCGGGACCGGCACCGGCGAAGCCGCCGCCCGCCCCGGGGCCCCCGCCGGGGCGGACCTCGCCCGACGAGCCACCGCCGACCCGCTCTTCCGCCTGGTCGCCTACGCCCTGGAGGCCGCGCACGGCCGCCCGCCGGCCGCGGTCTGGAGCGCCCCGTACACCTTTCACCTGGGCTCCCCGGGCCTCGTCGCGGCAGCCGGCTGGCCCGTCGCGGCCGCGGCGGCCCCGCGCACGGACGGCCTCGTACGGCTCAGCTCCCTGGCCCACCCGGCGGACGGCTGCGACCTGCCCCTGACCCTGTCCGGGCCGCCGCCCGCCGCCCCGGCCTGGGCCGCCCGTCCGTACGCCCTGCTGCGCGCGCTGGCCCGGGCCGGGTACGGCCGGGGCGGGACCGACCTGCACGTGCAGGGCTCCCTCACCGCCGCCGCCGGGCTGGCCACCGAGGAGGCCGCCGACTGCGCGGTGGCGCTCGCGGTGGCCGACGTCCACACACCGGCGGGCGAGGACCCGGACCGGGTACGGCTGGCCCGGCTGATGGCGGAGGCGCTGCCGGACGGCGACGACGCCCTGCGCCGGGGCGCCCTCTTCGCCCGGCCGGGCAGGGCCCTGCTGCTCGGCCACGGTCCGGCCCGTCCGGAGCCCCGGCGGCAGCGCCAGCGCCAGCGGTTCGTGGTCTTCGACCCCGCCCCGTCGGGGTCCCGCCTGGTGCTGCTGGCGCTCCGCCCGACCTCGGTGCTCTTGCTCGGCGACGGCACGCAGGACCGTACGGCCGAACTGGCCCGGGCCGTCGCGTGCGCCCGCCGGGCCGGGGCCCTGAGCGCCTGGCAGCCCGGGAAGCGGCCCGGGCGCAGCGTCCTGGTCCTGCTGCCCGAGGCCCGGCTGGCGGCGGTGCGGGCGGCGGTCGCGGAGGACTTCCGCGACCGCGAGCTGCCCGTGCCCCGGTTCCTGAACATCACCGTCGCGGGCGCGGCCCGCCGCGAGGTGTGAGACCGCACCCCCGGGTCCCGGCACCGGTCCCGGCCCCGAGCACCACCCCACTCATCACGAGGAGGAACCACCCATGCCCCTCCGTCCCCCGACGACAGCGAGCACGAGCCCGGGCGCGACCGCACGCCCGAGACACCGGGCCCACCGCTCCGCCCTGGCCGCCGCCGTCGCAGCCCTCGGCGCCCTGGGCCTGCTGGGCGCCTTCACCATCGCCAACTCCCAGGCAGCGGAAAGCGGTTCCGCGGCTCCGGCGGCCGCGGCCGCGCTCCCGGCGTACGACCACGTGGTCGTCGTCGTGTACGAGAACAAGCAGTACGGCGAGATCATGGGCAGCGCCAACGCCCCCTACATCAACCAGCTCGCGGGCGGCGGCGCGAGCCTGACCGGAATGAAGGCGCTGACCCACCCGAGCCAGCCGAACTACTTCAACCTGTTCTCCGGCGCCACGCAGGGCATCACCGGGGACGGCTGCTACACCCCGCAGTCGATGACCGCGCCCAACCTGGGCCAGGAGGTGATCGCGGCCGGCAAGACCTTCGCGACGTACAACGAGGACCTGCCGAGCGAGGGTTCCACGGCCTGCACCAACGGCCAGTACGCCCAGAAGCACAACCCGTGGTTCGCCTTCAAGAACGTGCCGCTGAACACCGGGAAGACCTGGACGCAGTTCCCGCAGAACAACTTCGCCGCCCTGCCGAACCTGTCGTTCGTCGTCCCCAACCAGTGCAACGACATGCACTCCTGCTCGGTCGGCACGGGCGACACCTGGACGAAGAACAACATCGACGCCTACGCGCAGTGGGCGAAGGCCAACAACAGCCTGCTGGTGCTGACCTGGGACGAGGACAACTACCTCGGCTCCAACCAGATCGCCACCGTGTTCTACGGGGCGAACGTCAAGACGGGCACCTACGCCACCGCCTTCAACCACCACCACCTGCTGCGCACCTTCGAGGACCTGTTCGGCACGGCGACCCACGCCGGGAACGCCGCCAACGTCCAGCCCATCAGTGAGGTGTTCACCCCCACGAACCCCACCCCGACCCCGACACCCACCCCGACCCCGACTCCCACGCCGACACCCACCTCCACGCCGACCCCCGGTGACCTGAAGCTGGCCAACCCCGGCCCCCAGAGCTGCAAGTTCAACCAGAACTGCACCATCCAGCTCACCACCACCGGCGGAAAGCCCCCCGTCCGCTACACGGCCACCGGACTGCCGTGGGGCCTGACCCTCGACGCCACCACCGGCCGCATCAGCGGCAAACCCTGGGCCACCGGAACGATCCAGATCACCGCCACCGCCACCGACGCCACCCCCACCACAGCCACCACCACCTTCCCCCTCACCCTCACCTGGTTCTGACCAACCTGTTCAGAACGTGAAGGAGGCACTGTGTACCTGTCGACCAGCCGCGCGGCGGACGTCGCCGCCGACCCTCCGGCACCGAAGGGCCCGCTGCGGGCCGTCCCCGGCACGGTGCTCGCCCTCGGCATGGTCAGCCTGGTCACGGACGTCTCCGCGGAGATGGTCACCGCCGTCCTGCCGCTGTACCTGGTGGCCGGACTCGGGATGTCCCCGCTCGCCTTCGGCGCCCTGGACGGGCTCAATCAGGGCGCCACCGCACTGCTGCGCCTCCTCGGAGGACGGGTCTCGGACCGCACGCAGCGCCGCAAGCTCGTCGCCGGCACCGGCTACGCGATCTCCGCCGTCTGCAAGGCGGCCCTGCTCGCGGTCACGACCCCCTGGTCGGTGGCGGCGGTGCTCGCCGCCGACCGGACCGGAAAGGGCCTGCGCACCGCCCCGCGCGACGCGCTGATCTCGCTGTCCTGCCCGCCGGGGGAGCAGGGCCGCGCCTTCGGCGTGCACCGCGCGCTGGACACGGCCGGGGCCCTGCTGGGGCCGCTGGCCGCGTTCGGCGTGCTGTGGGTGGCGGTCGACGGGTACGAGGCCGTCTTCACCCTGAGCTGCTGCTTCGCGGTGCTGGGCGTCCTGATCCTGGTCCTCTTCGTACGCGAGAGCCCCGCGCCCGCGTCACCGGCGGCCGGGACGGCTTCGGCACGGACCCTGCTGCGGATCCCGGGCCTGCGGCGGCTCTGCCTGACCGCCGCGGTGCTCGGCCTGTTCACCGTCGGGGACGCCTTCCTCTACCTCCTGCTCCAGCGGCGCCTCGAACTGCCGGCCGCCTGGTTCCCGCTGCTGCCGGTCGGCACCGCGGCCGTGTTCCTGCTCGCCGCCCTGCCCGTGGGCCGGCTCGCCGACCGGCTGGGACGCCACCGCGTCTTCCTCGGCGGCCACCTGCTCCTGCTCGGCGCCTGCCTGATCCTGCTGGCTCCGGTACCGCCCGGCCCCGTGCTCGTGTGCGGGGTCCTCGGTCTGCTCGGCCTGTTCTACGCCGCCACCGACGGGGTGCTGATGGCCGCGGCCGGACCGCTGCTGCCCGCGGGGCTGCGCACCACCGGGCTGGCGGTGCTCCAGACGGCGCAGGCCCTGGCGCGGTTCGCGGGCTCCCTGCTCTTCGGCGCGGCGTGGACCCTGTGGGGCCCGGGTCCGGCGCTGGCCGTGACGGCCGTCGGACTGCTGCTGACCCTGGCGCTGACGGCTGCCTTCGCGGGCCGCGTCCCCACCCCGGGGGAGGAGTCCCCCGAGGGGTGAGGGCGGTGGATCAGGCCGTCGCCGCCCCGCTCGGCTGCGGCTCCTCCTTCGCGGCCCGGCGCCGCAGGGCGTCCTCGTCCGTGTCGGCGTCGTAGGAGATCAGCTTCGGCAACAGGGCCGCCAGCACCGCCACCGAGGCCACGCAGGCGAGCCCGCCGCTCCAGAAGGCCGAGCGGGTACCGGTCCAGCCGGCCATCGTGCCCGCACGGACCTGACCGAGCTGCGGGCCGACGGTGTACGAGAGCACCTCGATGCCCGCGAGGCGGCCCCGCAGCTCCTCGGGGATCGTCTGGTTCCAGATGGTGGCCCGCCCCAGCCCGCTCAGCATGTCGCCCGCGCCGGCCACGGCGAGGCACAGCAGCACCAGCCAGATGTTCCCGGACCAGCCCGCGGCCGCGATGGCCAGCCCCCACACCCCGGCCCCGCACACCACCAGCAGCCCGTGCCGGCGTACCCGCGAGGCCCAGCCGCTGGTCAGCCCCAGCACCAGGGAGCCCACCGCCCCGGCCGCGTACATCAGACCCAGCGCCCACACCGCGTCGAGCTCGTCCGCGAGGAAGGGGAAGATGGCGTTCGGGAAGGCGAAGAACATCGCCGCCAGGTCCACGGCGTACGTGCCGAGCAGCACGGGCCGGCTCCACGCGTACCGGGCGCCCTCGGCGATCCCCCGCAAGGAGGGCCGCTCGGCGTCCCGGGCGGGCGGAGCCGGACGCAGCCGCAGGCACAGCAGCACGGAGACGAGGAACCCGGCCACGGTGACGGCGTACGCGGACGCGTACCCGGCGTACGCGACGACCAGGCCGGCCACCGCGGGACCCGCGATGGCTCCGAACTGGTAGCGCAGCCCGTTCAGCGCGGCGGCGGCGGTCAGCTGGTCGTGCGGCACGATCCGGGCCATCAGCGAGTCCATGGCCGGCCGCTGCAGGCCGGTCAGCGCCGACACGCACGCCGCGACCACGTACAGCGGCCACAGCATCGGGGTCGGCAGGGCCGAGTTCACCAGGAGGACCAGAGCGAGCACCCCGAGCCCGGCCTCCGTCAGCAGGATCATCCGACGCCGGTCCACGGCATCGGCGAGGGCGCCGCCGTAGAGGCCGAAGACCACCAGCGGGAGCAGCTCCACCGCGCCCATCGCACCGACCGCGAGCGGCGAGTCCGTCATGTGCTTGATCTGCAGCGGGAGCGCGATCATCGCCATGAACGAGCCGAAGAAGGTGACCGTGCCCTGGTAGAACAGCAGCCGGAAATCGGGGCTGGACCGCAACGGGGACAGGTCGGGCAGTACGGAGGCGAAACGGGATCTGCTCACGAGGGGCCATGGTCGGCGCCCGCCCGTCCCTCCGGCAACCGATTTTCGGCTGCCCTCCGATCCTGCACAATCGGCGGATGAGCGATGAAGACCCCTACCTCTGGTTGGAAGAAGTGACCGGCGAGGCCGCCCTGTCCTGGGTGCGCGAGCGCAACGAGGAAACGGTGTCCGCGCTGGCCTCGGATCCCGGGTTCAAGGTGCTGGAGTCGGAGGTCCGCGAGGCCCTCGACGACGACGGCAGGATCCCCTACGCGCGCCGGCGGGGACGTCACCTCTACAACTTCCGGCAGGACGCCGACCACGTACGCGGCCTGTGGCGGCGCACCACATTGGAGGAGTACCGCAAGGAGCGGCCCGACTGGGAGCCGGTCCTCGACCTGGACGCACTCGCCGAGGCCGAGGGGGAGAAGTGGGCCTGGGCGGGCAGCGCCGTGCTGGGTCCCGACCATCGCCACGCCCTGGTCATGCTGTCCAGGGACGGCGCTGACGCCTGTGTCGTGCGCGAGTTCGACCTGGAGGAGCGGGAGTTCGTCGAGGGCGGTTTCGAGGTCGCCGAGGCCAGGACCCAGATCGGCTGGATCGACCGGGACCTGGTCTGGATCGGCACGGACTTCGGCCCCGGTTCGATGTCCACGTCCGGTTACCCCCTCCAGGTGCGCCGGTGGCGGCGCGGCACGCCCCTCGCGGAGGCGGAACTGGTCTACGAGGGCCGCCCGACGGACATGACCGCCACCGGATGGCACGATGACACACCCGGTTTTGAACGGGACTTCGTCCACCGGCAGATCGATTTCTGGAAGCAGGAGCTGTTCCTCCTGCCCGGGGACACCGCCGCCCCGGCGGAGCCCGAGAAGATCGAGGTCCCGGACGACGCCGGTGCCTCCGTCCACCGCGAGTGGCTGATCGTCTCGCCGAAGTCCCCGTGGCTCGGCCACGTCGCGGGCAGTCTTCTCGCCTTCGACTTCGAGGCCTTCCGGGCGGGGGAGCGGGAGGCGGCGGTGCTCTTCACCCCGGACGAGCACACCGCCCTCGCGGGCTGGAGCTGGACCCGCCACCACCTGATCCTCACCACCAGCGCCGACGTTTCCTCCCGGCTCGAGATCCTGACCCCCGGACCGGGCCCCGACGGCTGGAGCCGCACCCCCCTGTCCGGCGTACCGCCGCTGTCCACGGCCTCCGTCACCGGCACCGATCCGGACGTGAGCGACGAGTTCTTCCTGAACGTCTCGGGCCACCTCCAGCCGTCCACGCTCTACCGGGGTACGGCCCCGGCCGGCGCCGACGAGACCGTCAAGCAGGACCCGGCCCTCTTCGACACGGCCGGTCTCACGGTCCGCCAGCACTTCGCGCGCTCCGCGGACGGCACGGAGGTCCCGTACTTCGTCGTCGGCCCCGAGGACCGCACCGGCCCCGGGCCCACCCTGCTCTACGGCTACGGCGGCTTCGAGATCTCCATGGTCCCGGGCTACAGCGCCGTGACCGGCCGCGCCTGGCTCGCGCGCGGCGGCACCTACGTGGTGGCGGGCATCCGGGGCGGGCACGAGTACGGGCCGGACTGGCACAAGGCCGCACTCGGCGCGAACCGGGTCCGGGCCTACGAGGACTTCGCGGCCGTGGCCCGGGACCTCATCGCCCGGGACATCACCACCCCGGCCCAGCTCGGCATCGAAGGCGGCAGCAACGGCGGACTGCTCATGGGCGCGATGCTCACCCGCGACCCCGAACTGTTCGGCGCGGTCGTGGCCCTCGTGCCGCTGATGGACATGCTGCGCTTCCACAAGCTGCTCGCCGGTGCGAGCTGGATCGCCGAGTACGGGGACCCCGACGACCCGGCCGACCGGCCCCACCTGGAGGGGATCTCCCCGTACCACCAGGTCCGGACGGACGGGCCCGCGTACCCGCCGCTGCTCCTGCTGACCTCGACCCGCGACGACCGCGTCCACCCCGGGCACGCCCGCAAGATGGCCGCCCGGCTGCGGGAGTCGGGGCATCCCGTGCTGTTCCACGAGCACCTCGGCGGCGGCCATTCCGGCGCCACCGACCACGGGCAGACGGCCTTCAACCACGCGCTGGTCCACACCTTCCTGTGGGACCGGCTGACCCCGCAGAGGTGACCCTTCAGAGGTGACGGCACAGAGGTGACGGCATAGAGGTGAGGCCACAGAGGTGACGCCTCTTACGCGGTGCGCGCGGCCCGGGATCAGATCCGGTACCTGATCCCGGGCCGCGCCGCGTTCAGGCTCCGCGCAGCGCCAGGACCCGGTTCTCGATCGCGGTGATCAGCGCCTCGACCCTGGCCTCGAAGATCTGCTCGTCCGTGACCTCGGCCAGCTGTGCGCCGAGCCGGGTGATGTTGGGGAAGCCCGCGGGATCGACCAGGCGGTACTCGCGGTTCCACGAGGACTCGTCGGCCGCCCGGACCTCCGGGTCGAACAAGAGGTAGGCGGCGCGCTGCCCGACGTAGGCCAGGAGGGAGTCGCCGACCATCCGGTAGTGGACGGCCGCCTCCGCCCCTTCGAGGCCCGCCTCCGTCACCGCGCCGAGGATCAGCTCCACGACGCGGAACTCGTTGGGCCTGCGAGTGGTCCGGCTGGCCATGGTCGAGCCGACCACCGGGTACCTGAGGGCCACTTCGAGGGAGCCGTCGGCGAGCGCCCGCAGCCGGCCCTTCCAGTCGAGCCCCTCGGGGATGCTGTCGAGCACCTCGCCGAGCGTGCGGTCGGCGACCGAGAGCAGCAGCTCGTCCTTGTCGCGGAAGTGCCGGTAGATCGCGGTCGGGTCGGCGCCGAGCTCCTCGCCGAGGCGCCGCACGGTGAAGGCGTCCTCGCTGCCGCGAGCCGCGATGCGCAGGCTCGCTTCGATGATCGCGTCGGGTGTGAGCTGGCTGCCCGCGCGCTTGGACCGGGCGGGTGTGTCGGATGACTTCGGCATGGTGGGGCCAGTGTAACGATGTGGAACAGAGCGAGCGCAACACCGTTGACAACAATGTTGCGCTCCCGTTCACTCCTCCTCAACGAACCAGCCGTGCGGGCCTCGCCCGCCGAGCCGAAGGATGCGTCGATGGGCAATACCAGGCAGCCGATCAGGCAGCGTGCCGACATCGTCTTCGTAGGGGGACGGGTCTTCACCGGCACCTCACCCACCCCGATCGACGCCGCCGTCGCCGTCGGAGGCGGCCGGATCATCGCCGTGGCCGACGAGGCGGCCGTGCGCTCGCTCGCGGACGCCGGCACCGAGGTCGTCGACCTCGCCGGAGGACTCCTCGTCCCCGGGTTCCAGGACGCCCACGTCCACCCCGCCGTGGCCGGCGTCCAGATGCTCGGCTGCGACCTGAGCGAGGAGCGAACCGTCGAGGGCTACCTCGCGGTGGTCGCGGAATTCGCCGCCGCCCACCCCGACGCCGACTGGATCCGCGGCGGCGGCTGGTCGATGGACGTCTTCCCCGGAGGCACGCCCACCCGCGCCCTGCTCGACGTGGTGGTCCCGGACCGGCCCGTCCTGCTCACCAACCGCGACGGCCACGGAGCCTGGGTCAACACCAGGGCCCTGGAGACCGCGGGAGTCGACCGCACCACCCCCGACCCGGCGGACGGCCGGGTCGAACGGGAGGAGGACGGAACCCCGGCCGGCACCCTCCAGGAGGGCGCCGTGGAGCTGGTGGCGCACCACGTGCCCATCGCGACCCCGGACGAGGCGCTCGCCGGCCTGCTCGCGGCGCAGGAGCACCTCTTCTCCCTCGGCGTCACCAGCTGGCAGGACGCCATGATCGGCGCCTTCCCCGGCAACCCCGACAACTACGGCGTCTACCTGCGCGCCGCCCGCGAGGGCTCCCTGCGCGCCCGCGTCGTCGGCGCCCTGTGGTGGGACCGCGAACGCGGCCTGGAGCAGATACCCGACATCGAGGAGCGCCGCCGCACCGGACAGGCCGGCCGCTTCAACGCCACCAGCGTGAAGATGATGCAGGACGGCATCGCCGAGAACTTCACCGCCGGCATGCTGGAGCCCTACCTCGACGGCTGCGGCTGCGCCACGAAGAACTCCGGGCTCAGCTTCATCGATCCGAAGGTGCTCACCGAGGCGGTGTCGCGGCTCGACCGCTCAGGTTTCCAGATCCACTTCCACGCACTGGGCGACCGGGCCGTCCGCGAGGTGCTCGACGCCCTCGCCGAGGCCCGCGAGACCAACGGTGCCAACGACAACCGCCACCACCTCGCCCACCTCCAGCTCGTCCACCCGGACGACATCGCCCGCTTCGCGAGCCTGGACGCGGCCGCCAACATCCAGGCCCTGTGGGCCGCGCACGAACCGCAGATGGACGAGCTCACGATCCCCTTCCTCGGCCCGGAACGAGCCCGCCTCCAGTACCCGTTCGGCGACCTCCAGCGCGCCGGAGCCCGCCTGGTCGCGGGCAGCGACTGGTCGGTCAGCAGCCCCAACCCGCTGTGGGGCATCCACGTCGCCGTCAACCGCTCCGTGCCCGACGAGGCGCCGGGCGCCACCGGGACCTTCGAACCGGCGCCGCCCTTCTTCCCCGAGCAGGCGCTCACCCTCTCCCAGGCGCTCACCGCCTACACCGCCGGCAGCGCGTGGGTGAACCACCTCGACGAGGTCACCGGCACCGTCGAGGAGGGCAAGTACGCGGACCTCGTCGTCCTCGACCGGGACCCCTTCGCCCACCCCCCGCTGGAGATCGCCGACACCCGCGTGCTGCGCACGTACATCGACGGCGAACTGGTCTTCGCCGCGACCGACTGAGCGCCCGGCCGCCAGGCCGCCCGTCCCGTACCGCCCCCTCCGCACCGCCCCCCGCACCGTCACCGCACCGCCACCGGCCGGGCCGCCACCGGCCGAGCGTCACCCACCCCACCGAGCTCATCCCTCAGGGAGCCAGACGATGTCATCCGCCCGATCGGGATCCCCGCTGAACCGCGGCCGCCGCACCCACAGCCGCATCCGCCAGGCCGCGGCCGCCGCCCTCGCCTCGGCCGCCCTCCTCGTCACGAGCGCCTGCAGCGGCGCCGCCGCCGACAAGGACGCGGACCGCGCCGCCGCGTACCGGATCACGGACAAGACGCCCGCCACCACCGGGAACGTGAACTCCTTCACCTGGTCCGTCTACGCGGAGCCGACCACCATCGACTACGCGTACTCCTTCGACTTCCCGCCCAACCAGATCCTCTCCAACGTCTGCGAGAGCCTGCTGCGCTGGAACCCCGACCTGACGACCTCCCCCGGGCTCGCGGCCTCGTACACCAACCCCGCGCCCACCACCTGGGTCTACCAGATCCGCCCCGGCGTGCGCTTCCACGACGGGACGGCGCTCACCGCCGACGACGTCGTCGCCTCCCTGAGCCGCAACCTCGACCCGGAGACCGCCAGCGTCTGGGCGAACCAGTACAAGAACGTCAAGTCCATCGACAAGACCGGCCCGATGGAAGTCACCGTCACCCTGACCAAGCCGGACTCCACCTTCAACAAGTACCTGGCCGCGGGCCCCGGCACCGTGGAGTCCGCCGCCACCCTGGCCAAGTCCGGCAAGGACTACGGCAATCCGCAGACCGGCGTGAACTGCACCGGCCCCTTCTCCTTCGGATCGTGGACCTCCGGCCAGTCCCTCACCCTCAAGCGGTTCGACGGGTACTGGAACCAGGAACGGAAGGCCAAGTCCGGCGAGGTGAAGTTCGTCTTCCTCGCCGATGCCACCACCCGGGTCAACGCCTTCCAGAGCGGGGAGGTCGACGGCGGCTGGATGGTCCCGCCGAACGCCTACGCCCAACTGGGCTCCACCCAGGCCGGAAAGCTCTACTTCGGCCGCAACACCACCGTCGCCGACGAGGTGGTCGCCAACCTCAAGGGCCCCCTCGGCGACCCCAAGGTCCGCCAGGCCCTCCTGATGGCCATCGACCGCAAGGGCATCGTCAAGGCCGGCGCCGGCGGGGTCGGCGAGGTCTCCGACTCGCTCGTCACCGACAACCTGTGGGCCGACGCGCCCCCAGCGACCCGCGAAGCGCTCCTGAAGGACCTGCCGAAGTACCCGTACGACCCGGCCAAGGCCAAGGCGCTCGCCGCCGAGGCCGGAGTCAACGGCCAGGAGGTCGTGATCGCGACCAGCCCGCTGGACTCGCAGACCACGATCATCACCCAGGCCGTAGCCCAGGCCGCCACCGCCATCGGACTGAAGCCGCGGATCGACTCCCTCTCCGCGGAGAAGTACACGACCCTCTTCACCGACCCCGCGGCGCGCGAGGGCATCGACCTCTTCCTCACCTTCTGGTACACGTCCATCACCGACCCGCTGGACATGTTCGCCTCGCTGGAGACCGGAGCCTTCAGCAACTACGGCAACTGGTCCGACCCGGCCTTCGACGCCGCCGTCGAGAAGGCCGTCGGGGCCTACGACCCCGCCCAGCACGCGGCCGCCAACGCCGAGGCGCAGCAGATCGCCTCGCGCGAACTGCCCTGGCTACCCCTCTACACCCTCCCCGTCAGCGTCTTCATGGGCAAGAAGATCACCGGCGTCCAGCCCTCCATCGCCTACCTCTACTACCCGTGGGCGGCCGAGATCGGAGCCAAGGGATGACGGCCGCGGCGACGGCCGCGACCACCTGCGCCGTACGGGTGCTGCGGCGCCTGGCCGGCATGGCGGCGACCCTGCTCGTCACTTCCTTCCTCGTCTTCTCCTCCCTCTTCCTCGCCCCCGGCGACCCGGCGAGCTTCCTCATCAAGGGACGCAGCCCCAGCCCCGAGGACCTCGCCGCGCTGCGCAGTCAGTACGGCTTCGACGAACCCTTCCTGGTCCGGTACTGGAACTGGCTCGAAGGGGTGCTGCACGGCGACCTCGGCCGCTCCTACCTCTTCCACCAGGACGTCTCCTCCGTCATCTGGTCGCGCCTGCCCTCCTCCCTGCTGCTGATCGCCGTCTCCGGCCTGATGATCGCCGTGTTCGGCATCGGCTCCGGCATCGTCGGCGCGCTGCGCCGGGGCTCGCGCACCGACCGCTCCCTGATGCTGCTCGTCACGGTGGGCGCGGCGGCGCCGGCCTTCGTCGCCGCCCTGCTGCTCAGGTCGGTGTTCGGGGTGCAGCTGGGATGGTTCCCCACCATCGGGAACGGCGAGGGCCTCATGGACCGGCTGCACCACGTGATCCTCCCCGCGGCGGCCCTGTCCGTCACCTTCACGGCCCTGGTGACCCGGGTGACCCGCTCGGCCATGCTCGACGAACTGGGCCGCGACCACGTGGAGGTCGCGCTGAGCCGCGGAGCGCCACGGCGGACCGTCATCCGCCGGCACGTCCTGCGCAACGCGCTCGGACCGATCGTCACCGTCTCCGCCCTCCTGGTCTCCGGCATGCTCGTCAGCACCGCGATCGTCGAGACCGCCTTCGGAATGTCCGGCGTGGGCTCCCTGCTGGTGCAGTCCGTCGACCAGCTCGACTTCCAGGTCGTCCAGGCCGTCGTGCTGCTCGTGGTCGCCGCCTTCGTCGTCGTCAACGCCCTCGTGGACCTGGTCCTGCCACTGATCGATCCGCGCACGGCGGCAGCGGGGAGCGCCCGATGAGCACCCTTTCCGAAGCGGGCGCCGCGCCCCTCACCCCTCGTACCCGGCGCGACCCGCTCGCCCGGCTGCGCCGCCTCGGCGGCGGCCGGCTCCAGCGGACCTGCCTGGCGCTCCTCGTCCTGTTCGTCCTCATCGCACTGCTCGGACCCTGGATCGCCCCGTACGACCCCACCTTCGGACAGCTCGGCGACACCCTCCTGGGACCGAGCGCCCAGCACTGGCTGGGCACCGACCAGGGCGGCCACGACACCCTCTCGGCGCTGCTGGCCGGTACCCGGACCAGCCTGGCCGGTCCGCTCGCGGTCGTCCTGTTCTCCACGGTCCTCGGCGTCGCCGTCGGCCTGTTCACCGCCTGGCGCGGGGGCTGGATCGACACCGCCGTCGGCCGGGTCCTCGACGTCCTGTTCGCCTTCCCGGCGCTGCTCCTCGCGATCCTCGCGGTGGCCCTGTTCGGCAAGGGGATGACGGCCCCGGTGATCGCCATGGCCATCGCCTACATGCCGTACACCGCACGCCTCGTACGGGGCCTGGCCGTCCGGGAGAAGTCCCGGCCCTACGTCGCCGCCTACCAGGTGCAGGGCCACTCGCCCCTGTACGTCACCGTCCGCAGGCTGCTGCCCAACATCTCGCCGACGCTGCTCGCCCAGTCGACGGTGAACTTCGGCTACGCGCTGCTCGACCTCGCCGCCCTCTCCTTCCTCGGCCTCGGCGTACAGCCGCCCACCCCCGACTGGGGAGCCATGATCAACCAGGGGCAGGCGGCCGTCCTGCAAGGGCAGCCGCTCTCCGCGATCGCGCCGGCCGTGGCGGTCGTGCTGGTCGTGGTCGCCTTCAACGTCGTCGGGGAAGACCTCGGCGACCGGCTCGCGGGGAGGGACTCCCAATGACACTGCTCGACTACGAAGCCCTGCGCGTCACCCTCCCCGCGATGGCCCGCCCCCTCCTCGACGGCGTCGGCCTCACCGTCTCGGCCGGTGAGGTCGTCGCCCTGGTCGGCGAATCCGGCTCGGGCAAGTCCGTGACCGCCCGCGCCGCCCTCGGCCTGTTCCCGCAGGGCGCCGAGATCGGCGGCCGGGTCCGCGTGGAGGGGACCGACCTGGTCGGCGCCGGCCCCGCGAGCCTGCGCGAGGTGCGCACGAACAAGGCCGCGATGATCTACCAGGACCCCCGGGCCGCCATCAACCCGGTCCGCCGGGTCGGGGACTTCCTCACCGAACCGCTGCGCCTGGTGCACGGCTGGTCCAGGGCCCGGGCGAACGTCAGGGCCGCCGAACTGCTCGACGCGGTCGGCCTGCCCGACCCGGTCCGCCACCTGAACCAGTTCCCGCACGAGCTCTCCGGTGGCATGCTCCAGCGTGTCGTGATCGCCGCGGCCCTCACCGCCGAACCCAAGCTCCTGCTCTGCGACGAGCCGACCACCGCGCTCGACGTCAGCACCCAGGCCGAGATCCTGGCCGTCCTCGGCCGGCTCCAGCGCGAACGCGGCCTCGGACTCCTCCTCATCACCCATGACATCGAGCTCGCCGCCTCCGTCAGCGACCGGATCTACGTCATGTACGCGGGCCGGATCGTCGAAACGGCGCCCGTGGCGGAACTCTTCGCCTCCCCGCGACACCCCTACACCGCGGGCCTGCTCGGCTCCTCCCCGCCCCTCGAAGGCCCCCTCGCTCGCCTCACCCCCATCCCCGGCGCCCCGATGGGCCTGCTGGAGTCGGCGTCCGGCTGCGCCTTCGCACCCCGCTGCCGGTTCGCCGAACCGGGTCGCTGCGACCAGTCCCCGCCCGAGCTCCTGCGGCACGGCCCGGCCGAGGTCGCCTGCCACCGCGCCGCCGAAGTCGCGCCAGAGTTGGTGCCCGAGTTCGCGTCCGAGCTCGCGCCCGAGTTCGCGTCCGAGGAGGACCGTTGAGCACCCGCACCGACACCGACACCGGCAAGGGCGCCGAGCCAGGGAAGAAGACCGCCCCGGAGCTCCTCCGGGTGACCGGACTGCGCAAGACCTACCGGACCGGCGGGACGGAGGTGATCGCCGTCGACGACCTGTCGTTCTCCGTGCGGGCCGGAGGAGCCCTCGGCATCGTGGGTGAATCCGGTTCGGGCAAGACCACCACCGCCCGGATGCTGATCGGCCTGGAACGCCCCGACGCGGGCGAGATCCTGGTCCAGGGCCGGCCGCTGGCGGCCTCCGTACGGGGGAGGCCGGCCCGGCTGGCCCGTGCCAAGGCGGTCCAGATCGTCTTCCAGGACCCCTACCTCTCCCTGGACGCGCGGCTGAGCATCGGCGAGACCGTCGACGGCGTCCTCAGGCTGCACGGCCTGTCCGACCGGACGGCCCGGACCGCACGGGTACGGGAACTGCTGGCCCAGGTGGGCCTCGGCGACCGCGAGGCCGGCGCCCTGCCCCGCCGGCTCTCCGGCGGGCAGCGCCAGCGCGCCGCGATCGCCAGGGCACTGGCCGTGGAACCGGCCGTCCTGGTGCTCGACGAGGCGGTGTCCGCCCTGGACGTGTCCGTGCAGGCGCAGGTGCTCAACCTGCTGTCGGACATCCGGCGCGACACCGGGATCGGCCTGGTCTTCGTCAGCCACGACCTGGCCGTCGTCCGCTACGTCTGCGACGAGGCGCTCGTCATGTACCGCGGCCGGACGATGGAACACCGTCCGGTCGACGAGCTCCTCACCGACCCCCAGCACCCTTACACCCGGTTGCTGCTGGCCTCCGTACCCCGTCCGGGCTGGGACCCCGACTCGATCAGCCGGCGCCGGCGCGAGCTGGACCCGCTCACGGCGCCGGCGGCTGCGGGGGCCTGATGCCGGGGCGGGTCCGCACGGACCCGCCCCGGCCGCGGGGCGCCACCGTCACGAGCGCGGTCCGACCGGCCCCTCCGGGCAGCCGGGCGATCATGGCCGGATCCGCGCTGGCGTCCCCGCAACGCATGGCGGAAGATCCCTGAGCGGGCACCGCCCGTGCCTTACGATCGCCGCGGACGGTCCCGTCCGTGATCGCTGCTCGACCCGCACCCGTGGAGGTCAACCGTGTTCCGGACGGCCAGAGGAAACCGCACGCGCCCCGGCAGCCTCCGAATCCGCGTCGGCGCCGCGGCCGCGGGTGCGTTCCTCGTCGCGGGATGTTCCTCGGGCGGTGATGGCCCGGGCGAGGCGGCCGGTGGGGTGCCCGTCGTGGAGAAGGGCAAGCTGACCACCTGCACCCACCTGCCCTATCCGCCGTTCCAGTTCGAGAAGGACGGCAAGGTCGTCGGTTTCGACGTGGCCCTGGTCGACCTGGTGGCGACCCGGCTCAAGGTGGAGCAGAAGATCCTCGACACCCCCTTCGAGAACTTCAAGACCGGCGCCTTCCTGAACTCCGGCGAATGCGACCTCGCGGCCGCCGGTATGACGATCACCGACGAGCGCAAGAAGAACGTCGACTTCTCCGTCCCCTACTTCGACGCCACGCAGGCACTGCTCGCCACCAAGAAGAGCGGCGTCACCTCGCTCGCCGACCTCAAGGCGAAGTCGAAGAAGCTGGGCGCGCAGGCCGAGACCACCGGCGAGAGCTACGCCAAGGCCCAGGGCTTCGACCCCGTCGCCTTCGAGAGCTCGGACGCGGTGCTCAACGGACTGCGCACCGGCCAGGTGGACGCGATCGTCATCGACTACCCCGTGGTGCAGGGCTGGCTCAAGGACCCCAAGAACGCAGCCGAGTTCACCCTCGGACAGAACATCGAGACGGGCGAGCAGTACGGCTTCTCGGTGAAGAAGGGCAACACCGCCCTCGTGGCGGCGATCGACAAGGCCATCACCGACGCCAAGGCCGACGGCACCTACAAGAAGCTCTACGAGCAGTGGATCGGCCCGCTGCCCCAGACCACCCCGTGACCTCCCGGCTGACCCGGCGCCAGCGCCGCCGGGTCTCGCAGGGACTGCAGTACGCGCTCTTCGCCGCGGTACTGGTGCTGATCGCCGTCTCCGCGGACTGGGGGAGGCTGCAGAACCAGTTCGCCCAGAAGGACCTGGCGCTGCGGCTCTTCCCGGACATCATCACCACGGCCCTGCGCAACACGGTGATCTACACGACGTCCGGGTTCCTCCTCGGGCTGGTCCTCGGCCTGGTCATCGCCATGATGAGACTGTCCTCCGTGGCCCCGTACCGGTGGGTCGCGAGCGTCTACATCGAGCTGTTCCGGGGGCTCCCGGCGCTGCTGATCTTCATCTTCGTGGGCGTGGCGGTGCCCCTGGCGTTCCCCGGTACGGAGATCCCGGGCGGCACGTACGGCAAGGTCGCGATCGGGCTGGGACTGGTGGCCGCCGCCTACATGGCGGAAACGATTCGGGCCGGCATCCAGGCCGTACCCAAGGGGCAGATGGAGGCGGCCCGTTCGCTGGGCTTCTCGCACGCGCGCGCCATGGTCTCGATCGTCATCCCGCAGGCCTTCCGCATCGTGATCCCGCCCCTCACCAACGAACTCGTCCTGCTGTTCAAGGACTCCTCGCTCGTGCTGTTCCTCGGCGTGACGCTGTCGGAGCGCGAACTGACCAAGTTCGGGCGGGACCTCGCCAGCCAGACCGCCAATTCCACCCCGATCCTGGTCGCGGGCCTGTGCTACCTCCTGGTGACCGTGCCGCTGAGCTTCGTGGTGCGCCGCCTGGAGGCCCGCGCGGACAAGGCCGTGTGAGGAAGACATGCCACAGGAGGCCCCAGCGGTGGACACGACGGTCACGGACGGCCCGGAGATCGAGGTCCAGGGACTGCACAAGTCCTTCGGCGCCCACCACGTCCTGCGCGGCATCGACCTGGAGATCGCCCGCGGCGAGGTGGTGTGCGTCATCGGGCCCTCCGGCTCGGGGAAATCGACGCTGCTGCGCTGTGTGAACCTGCTCGAAGAGCCCAGCGAGGGCCGCGTCTTCGTCGGTGGCACCGAGGTCACCGACCCGGACGTCGACATCGACGCCGTACGCCGCCGCATCGGGATGGTCTTCCAGCAGTTCAACCTGTTCCCGCACCTGAGCGTGCGCGACAACCTCAGCCTGCCCCAGCGCCGCGTCCTGCGCCGGGGCCGCGCCGAGGCCGAGGCCGTGGCCGTGAAGAACCTCGCCCGTGTAGGCCTGACCGACAAGTCCGAGGCGTACCCCGCCCAGTTGTCCGGCGGCCAGCAGCAGCGGGTGGCGATCGCCAGGGCCCTGTCGATGGGCCCGGAGGTGATGCTCTTCGACGAGCCGACCTCGGCGCTGGACCCCGAACTCGTCGGTGAGGTACTGGCGGTGATGCGGGTCCTGGCGGGCGAGGGCATGACGATGATGGTCGTCACCCACGAGATGAGCTTCGCCCGCGAGGTCGCGGACCGGGTCGTGTTCATGGACGGCGGAGTCGTCGTCGAGCACGGGCCGGCCGCCCAGGTGGTGGGGGATCCCCGGCACGAGCGGACCAGGGAGTTCCTCAACCGGATCCTGGACCCGGCGGCGACCGACGCACCCGGGGCCCGCGGCGAGGGCCGGCAGCAGGACGGGGACGCCTGATCGAGCGGAGCACCCGCCCGGTTCCCGTGGCCCACCTGCGCCGCCGCGTTGATCATGGGGCAGGATGGCATCCCGTTCGGTATGCGCACGCATGCGCGAACGCGGCCCCACGCACGACGAACTGACAGGTGACAAGGTGACCACACCCCTCATCCGGCGGCCCGCAGGCCCGGCCGCCGCATCTCCGGTCCGGCGAGATGCGGAGGACGTCCGTTGACCCGGGACCTCGTCCTGCACGACTGGCTGATCGCCGCCATCGCCCTGGCCGCGGGTGGGCTCGCCGGGCTGCTCCTGCGCGCCCTCGTACGCTGGCTGGCCAAGCACGCCCTCAGGACCCGCTGGAGCGGCGACGACATCATCGTCGACGCGCTGCGCACCCTCGCACCCGCGGCCGCGGTCATCGCGGGCGCCGCCGTGGCCGCCTCGACGCTGCCCCTCGGTCCGCGCGTCTCCGGGTGGGTGAACCACTCGCTGACGGCGCTGCTGATCCTCGTGGCCACCATCGGCGTGGCCCGCGTCGTCGCCGGCCTCGTCCAGTCCGTGGCCCAGGCACGGACGGGAGTGGCCGGATCGGCCACCATATTCGTCAACATCACCCGGGTCCTGGTGCTCGCGATGGGCATGCTCGTCGCCCTCGAAAGCGTGGGCGTATCCATCGCACCCCTGCTCACGGCCCTCGGCGTGGGTGGTCTGGCGGTTGCCCTGGCACTCCAGGACACCCTCGCCAACCTCTTCGCGGGCGTGCACATCCTCGCCTCGAAGACGGTGCAGCCCGGCGACTACATCCGGCTGACGAGCGGCGAGGAGGGGTACGTTGTCGACATCAACTGGCGCAACACCGTGGTCCGCAACCTGTCGAACAACCTGGTGATCATCCCCAACGGGCGGCTCGCGCGCACCAACATGACCAACTTCACCCAGCCGGAAGACAAGCTGACGATCCTGGTCCAGGTGGGCGTGGGCTACGAGAGCGACCTTCAGCACGTCGAGCGGGTGACCATCGAGGTGGTCGACGAGGTGATGGCGGACGTGAGGGGCGCGGTCCCCGATCACGAGGCACTCGTACGCTTCCACACCTTCGCGGACTCCAGGATCAACTTCACGGTGATCCTCGGCGTCGGCGAGTTCAGTGACCAGTACCGGATCAAGCACGAGTTCATCAAGCGGCTGCACAGCCGGTTCCGGGCGGAGGGCATTTCGATCCCCGCCCCCACGCGGACGGTCGCGCTCCAGCAGGAGGACCTCCGGTCCGCGCCGTTCGGCGCGGCCCCGGCGGTGTCGCCGGTCCCGCAGCAGCGCGAGGCGCCGGTGTCCGTACCGGCCCTGGCGGACGGTGTGCGGTAGCGCGGGACACCGGCGGCGGTGGGCGCGGAGGCGGGTCATAAGCTGACGGTCCGGGGCCCGCGCCCCTTCGCCCCCCGCACCGCGCAGCCCATCGAAAGGACCCTGTCATGAGTGAGAAGGCCCGCAAGCTCTTCGACGCGCTCGACCTGAACAGTGACGGGGTGCTGACCCGCGTCGAGGTGATCACGGCCCTGCGCAGCAAGGGCCCCACCCTCGCCGCCCAGGGCGATCTGCCCTTCTGGGCCGTGGGCGACGTGGACACCTCCTCGGCCCTCTTCGACCGGGCGAACGCGGACGGCGACGACGTGCTGACCTTCGAGGAGTTCGAGCGCGAGGTCGACCGCCGCTTCGGCTGGTAGCCGCGAGCGGGCCCCGGACCGGGGTCGGTGCGACCGGTCCGGGGCCCGACTCAGGGGGGCCTGCTCAGCGGTCCTGCTCAGGGCCCGTTCAGGCGCGGATCCCGTCGCAGGCGATCCGCAGGTGCCGGGGCCCGCGCAGCACCGCGTTCTGCCGGTAGGGCGGCGGATCCTCCAGCAGCCGGGGGTTCTCCAGCCGCCGGGCCAGTTCGGTCAGCGCCAGCTGGGCCTCGAGCCGTGCCAGCGGGGCGCCGAAGCAGCTGTGGATGCCGCTGCCCAGGCCCAGGTGCTGGATGTCCTTGCGGTACGGGTCGAAGCGGTCCGGGTTCTCGAAGCGGTTCGGGTCCCGGTTGCCGGAGGCCAGGATCAGCCACATCGAGGAGCCCTTGGGGATCGTGATCCCGCCGACCTCGATGTCCACCAACGGCGTGCGCTGCGGCAGTAGTTGGACCGGCGGCTCGAACCGCAGCAGCTCCTCCACCAGCGGCACGGCGAGCCCCGGCTCCTGCCGCAGCTTCGCCAGCACGTCCGGATTGCGCAGCAGGGTCAGCATCCCGTTGGTGATCAGGTTGACCGTGGTCTCGTGGCCGGCGATCAGTAGCAGGGCCGCCGTGCTCAGCAGCTCCATCGTGGACATGGACTCGTCCGGGCCGTGTCCCACGGCCAGTTGGGAGAGCATGTCCTCGCCGGGATCCTTGCGGCGCTGTTCGATCAGCCCGGCCAGGTACATGCCCAGTTCCATGCGGGAGTCATGGGTCTTGCGCTGCCGTTCGGCGGGATCGGCGTCCGGATCGGGGTCCAGGCTGGCGGCGAGGGTGTCGGCCCAGACGTGGAACTTGGGCTCGTCCTCGCGCGGAACGCCGAGCAGCTGGCAGATCATCGTCACCGGGAACGGGTACGCGAACTGGTCGACCAAGTCGATGTTCTCCGTGTCCCCGAGGTTGTCGATCAGGCCGGTGACGATGTCCTTCAGCCCGCCGCGCATCCCGTCCACGCGGTGCGGGGAGTGCGGCGGCCCGAAGGGCCGGTTGGTCATCCGCCGCAGCCGGTCGTGCTCCGGCGGGTCCAGCTTGAGGAAGCTCGGCGGCAGCGCCGTCTCCTCCCCGTCCTCGCCCTCGGCCAGCGGGTCCCCGGCCGTGGCGGCCAGGTTGCGGGCGTCGGAGCTGAGCCGCGGGTCGTGCAGCAGGCTCTGGATGTCGTAGTACGTGCTGATGACGTACGGTCCGGTCCCGTCGTGGAAGACGGGGGTCTTGCGCAGCTCCTCGTACAGCGGGTACGGGTTCGCGCGGCTGGAATAGTCCAGGATCTGGCTCAGGATGCCGTGGGCCATGGGGGTCCTCCGGGAACGTGCGGGTCAGTGCCCGGCGGGGGTGAAGGTGGCGATCCGGCGGTCCGCCGGCGAGTACCCGCTGAGGGTGATGGTCGGGCCGTGCGTGGGCACCGAGGGGTCGGGGAAGTCGGCCGGGATCGGCCGCTGCCCGTCGGGGCGGCGGTCCACCGTGGTGAACGGGGGCGGGAACGGGGCCGTGCACTCGATCTGCTTCTCGTAGAACTGCAGCCAGCGCCCGTTGTCGAAGGTGACGGCACCGATGACCCGGCCCTGGTAGCCGTAGACCCCGGTGAACCGGCGCTCGGCCCGGGACCCCTGGGTGATCATGATCTCGGTGCCCATGGAGGGAACGCCGACGGACTTGATGTTCACCCCGAACTGGGAGGACCAGAACGCCGGCACCCACAGGTGCGGCCGGCGGTCGGTGCTCTCGCTCATCATGTTGTGGGCGGCGGTCTCGGCCTGCGCCACGGCGTTGCCCCAGTGCTCCAGGGAGAGGAACTGGTAGCCGAAGAGCGCGTGCGGGGAGCGGGCCACGTCGCCCGCGACGTAGATGTCGTCGGTGACGATCCCGCGGAGGTCGAAGGCCCGGCAGCCCGCGTCGCAGGCGATGCCGCGCGGACCCGCCCCGAGCCCGGAGCCCATCAGCCACTCGGTGTTGCGCTGGGCGCCGAGCCCCACGACCACCACGTCGCATTCCAGCGTGGTGCCGTCGGAGAGGTGCGCGGCGCGCACCCGTCCGGTGGAGTCGCCCTCCAGGGCGGTCACCGAGATGCCGGTGCGCAGGTCCACGCCGTTCTCCCGTTGGAGTTCGGCGGCGACGGCCCCGATCACCCCGCCCAGGGCGCCGACCAGGGGGCCGTTGCCGCGTTCGGCGACGGTGACCTCCAGTCCGCGTTCGCGGCACGCCGAGGCGATCTCGGAGCCGGTGAACCCGGCGCCGATGACCAGCACCCGGCGCGGCCCGGCGTTCAGGGCGCGGGCCAGGCCCACCCCGTCCTCGCGGGTGCGCAGGGTGAAGACCCCGCCGAGCTCGCCCTCGGCCTCGTTCGGCCAGGGCCGGGCCCGAACCCCGGTGGCGATCAGGAGCCGGTCGTACGGGACCTCCTCGCCGTCGGCGAGCTTGACCGTACGGGCCGCCATGTCGAGTCCGGTGGCCGCGACGCCGAGGCGCCACTCGGCGTCGATGTCGCGCCGCCGGGGGAGCAGAGTGCGCTCGGCGTCGGCCTTGCCCAGCAGCACCTGCTTGGACAGCGGCGGCCGGTCGTACGGCTCGTGGGGCTCGTCGCCGATCAGGGTCAGCGAGCCGGCGAAGCCCTTCTCCCGGATGACCTCGGCGGCCCGCAGGCCGGCCAGGGAGGCGCCGACGACCACGACCCGGCCGGAGCGCTTGAGCTGGTCCAGGGCGGTGTCAGCCATCGGAGGCCTCCCCGTGGGAGGCGGCGGCAGGGGCGGTGGCGGCCAGGTCCAGGCCGTCCACGAGGATCGCCTGCACGGGGCAGGCGGCCGCGGCCTGGAGCACGCGCTCGCGCTGGGCCGCCGCGGCCTGCGGATCGTAGAGCAGTCCCTCGTCCCCGTGCATCGCGAAGACGTCGGGGGCGAGGAAGGCGCACTGCGCGTATCCCTGGCACCGGTTGAGATCGACGACGAGCCTCAGCACAGCGTGTCCTTTCGGCGCCCCCCTGGGCTTTCCGAACCAGCCTGCGCGCGATGTTGCTAAGGAGCGCGTCAGATACCGCCATCGGAGTGGTGTGCGGTCGCCCCTCAGGGGGCCGGCCGGGGGCGGCCCCGGCCCGATCGCAGGATGTACACGCTCACGAGCAGGGCCCAGGCCGGGAAGACCAGCTCGGACCAGGGCAGGGAGGAGCCCGCCACCAGCAGCACCAGACCGGCCAGGTAACCGGTCAGGGCCAGCGGGCGCGGGAAGACCCCGAGCCGGCGGCCGATCGTGGAGGTCGCGAACACGAACACGGCGGCCATCCGCATCCCGTACGTGGTCAGCAGCGTGTAGGCGAAGTGACGGCCGAACTCCTGGGGCTGGTCGGAGTCCAGCACCGTCCCGGCGGCCGCGGCGGCGCCGAAGAGGCAGGCGACGAAGATGATCCCGCTGCCCAGGAAGACGCTGGCGACGAACCGGTCCTCCGCCTCGCCCGAGTGCTCCCGCAGGGCGCCCATGAACCACAGGAAGGCGATGCCGGCGAACGGGACGAGCTCCAGCGCGGTGGTCACCGCGTCCCGCTGCCCCGAGGTGACCTCGATCTCGGCCGCGCCGCCCCCCTCCGGCAGGGCGATCCGGGCCAGCACGATGGCCGCGGCCATGAGGGCGGCGAAGACGATCCCCGCGAGCCCCGCCGCCCTGGGGGTGCTCAGGCTCTGTCCCGGGGCCGTCCCCGGTGCTTCTGGTCTCATTCGTCCAGCAAGCCCGGGGTGCGGCCGTGGTGCCAGCGGGGCCGCGCGCCCGGGTGACACGGGGCCGGGGCCGGGGCCCCGAGAACCGCATGTAAGAAATTATTGACACCGGGTATGGATCCTTTTACATTCCTGATGTCAAAGTTCTTTTACATGAGAGCGGGTGCGGTCGTGGCCTTCGAGGAGAAGCGCGCGTGGATCATGGGGGTGGTCGCGGTCATCGGGTACGCGGTCTACCTGGCCCTCGTGCTGGGCGGGTCCGGCGACGGAGTCCCCCTCGCGGAGGTCCCGTACGTCACCCCGCTGCTCTGGACGGTCGGGGGCGCCATCGCCGCCACGATCCTCCTCAACATCGCGGTGGCGGTGGCCAAGCCCGGCGAGGCCGACGTCAAGGACCAGCGGGACAGGGAGATCGGCCGCCTCGGCGAGCACGCCGGGCAGTCCTTCCTCGTCATCGGCGCGGTGACCGCGCTGATCCTTTCGATGGCCGGGGCGGACCGCTTCTGGATCTCGAACGCCCTCTACCTGGGCTTCGTCCTCTCGGCGGTGCTCGGGTCGGTCGTCAAGCTCGCCGCCTACCGCTGGGGGTTCCAGTCGTGGTGAAGCCGACCGGCATCACGAACCGGATCCGGATCCTGCGCTTCGAGTGCGGGGAGATGACCCAGGCGGAGCTGGCGGAACGCATCGGCGTGACCCGCCAGACCGTCATCGCCATCGAGAAGGGCCGCTACTCGCCCTCCCTGGAGACGGCTTTCAGGATCGCCCGCGTCTTCGCGGTGCCGCTCGAACAGGTATTCCAGTACGCAGGCAGTGCAGACGAGGAAGGGGCGACGCCGTGAAGGCGATCGTGCAGGACACGTACGGCTCCAGCGAGGTGCTCGAGCTCAGGGACGTCGAAACGCCGGCACCGGGCGCGGGGGAGGTGCTCATATCCGTCCGGGCCGCCGCCCTGGACGCGGGGGTCTGGCACCTCATGAGCGGCAAGCCCTACCTGCTGCGGCTCCTCGGATACGGGCTGCGCGCGCCCAAGGTCCCCGTACGCGGCCGGGAGGTCTCCGGGCGCGTCGAGGCGGTCGGCGAGGGGGTGAGCGCCTTCGGGGTGGGCGACGAGGTGTTCGGCATCTGCGAGGGCTCCTTCGCGGAGTACGCCACCGCCCGGCAGGACAAGCTGGCGCACCGGCCCACGGGGCTGCCCCTGGCCGAGGCGGCGGCCCTCCCGATCTCCGGGCTCACCGCCCTCCAGGCGCTGCGCGACGCGGGGCGCGTCCGGCCCGGGCAGCGGGTCCTGGTCATCGGCGCCGCCGGCGGGGTCGGCACCTTCGCGGTCCAGCTGGCGAAGGTGTACGGGGCGCACGTCACCGGGGTGTGCAGCACCGCGAAGACGGAGCTGGTGCGCGGGCTCGGGGCTGACGAGGTCATCGACTACACCCGCGAGGAGTTCGCGGAGGGCGTGCGCCGCTACGACCTCATCCTGGACATCGCGGGAAACCGCTCCCTGGCCCACCTCCGGCGGGCGCTGACCCTGCGCGGCACGCTCGTGATCGTGGGTGGCGAGGGCGGCGGGCCCTGGCTCGGCGGCATGGGCCGGGTCCTGTGGGCCGCGCTGCTGAACCCCTTCGTCCGGCACGGCCTCAAGGGGTTCATCTCCGCTGAACGTCAGGCCGACCTGGAGGTCCTGCGGCGGCACGTCGAGGACGGCACCCTGTCCCCGGCCGTCCACCTCACCTGCCGGCTCGCCGAGGCCCCGGCCGCCATCGACCGGCTCCACCGGGGCGAAGCGCGCGGAAAGATCCTGATCACGCCCTAGGCGCGGGTGCCGTTCCGGTGCCGGAGGGGGTGGGTGCGGCGGTCGTCGGGGGCGTCGAGGGCGCGGCGGTCGTCGAGGGTGCTGTGGCGGGGGAGCCCGACGGCCTCCCGGGAGAGCCCGACGGGGTCGTGCCGGGCGTGGCCGTGGGGGATTCCGGGGCGCAGACGATCTCGTCGCGCGGGGTGTAGTGCGTACGGAAGGTCTCGCGGCCGACCTCGTGGCCGTCCCGGACGAGGACGCGGTCGACGGAGACGTCGAACCCCTCCAGCGGGGTCTGCGGCTCGCAGGTGGGGCCGGCCACGGTGCGCTTCGCCGGCGGTGTGATGTGGGTGCGGGGGCTCTTGGTGGCGCGCACCTCGTCGTACTGCTTCGTTCCGAGCAGGGTGACGGTCACCGAGTTGGCGGTGGAGGTGGCCCGGACGGTCACGGGGTGCCCCGAGTCGTTCTGCCAGCGCAGGTCGAGGGTGCCCCAGGCGACGGTGGCCTCGCGGCCTTCCGGGTACCGCTCGATGTAGAAGGAGTGCGCCCCGTGCTCTACCGGCTTCAGGCCCGCGAAGAACATGGCGTTGTACATGGTCGTCGCGACCGCGGAGACCCCGCCGCCGGGGGACTTCACGTAACGGCCGTCGTTGATCATGATGCCGTCGACGAAGCCGTTCTCCTCGGTCCGCTCGCCCACCGCCCGGTTGAAGCTCCAGATGTCGCCCGGCTCGACGACGGCCCCGTTGATCAGTTCCACGGCGCGCGCGATGTTGTGGGTGCGGTAGGGCGCGGCGGGATAGGCGACGGTGAAGGTGGAGAGGACCTGCTGCCCGACGGCTGCCGGGGCCGTCGCCGCGGGCTCGGCGGTCCGGTCCGGGGCGGGCGTGCCCGCGGCTGCCGCGGAGCCGGCGCAGATGCCGCCGAGGCCGAGCACGGCGGCCGTGCCGGCCGATATCAGGGCGATCCGCTTGGTGGCGGTACGGCCGTGGGCGCGTCGCATGTCTCTCCCTGTCGCTTCGGAAACCGAACTACACAAGTTTGGTACAAATTGGACCAAAAGGGTGAGAAATGTGCCGGGTGTCACGATACGGGCCCACGGGCGGGCCCACAGGATCACCGGCCCACGGGCCCACGGGCCCACGCGCCTACGGAACCGAACGGATCCGCCGGACCAGCAGCGATCCCGCCAGCGCCAGGGCTCCCGCCAGCGCGTACAGGGCCGTGTACCCGCCGAGGTGCGTGACGACCGGGGCCGCGATCACCGGGGCCAGCACCTGCGGCAGCGCGTTGGCGATGTTGATGAGGCCCAGGTCCTTGCCCCGGTCCTCGGCGGTCGGCAGCACGTCCGTGAGCAGGGCGAAGTCCACCGCCGTGTACACGCCGAAGCCGAGCCCCAGGACGAGCGAGGCGACGACCGCGCCGGTCCAGGTCTGCCAGACGGCGAGCAGCAGCGTGGCCGCGGCGATGACGAGACCCGACCGGATGACGTAGGACTTCCGGCGGCCGCTGCGGTCGGACCGGATACCGCTGATCACCACGGTGGAGAGCAGGGTGAGCGCGTTGAGCGCCGTGAGGATCAGGACGCCGGTGTCCGCGTCGCCCCGGTAGCGCACGGCGTCGGTGAGGTAGTAGAGCAGGTACATCGTGCTGATCGAGTACGAGAGGTTCATCAGGAAGCGGGTCAGCCAGGCCCAGCCGAAGTCGGGATGGCGGCGCGGGTCGATCCAGAAGCCGGTCAGGAAGCCGCGCCACCGGAAAACCGGCCGGGCGGCGGGGGTGAGCACCGAGTCCCGTCGCATCAGGACGTACGGCACGGCCGCGAGCACGGAGAAGGCCGCGCAGGTCAGATAGCCGGCGGTGATCCCGCCCGCGACCGTGGCCAGCGCCGTGCCGACCAGGATCCCGATCACCTGGGAGACGCCGAGCCAGCCGCCGACCAGCCCGCGCTGCCGGACCGGGACCTGATCGGGGACGGCCGCGAGTGCGGCGAAGGCGGCGTTGAGGGCGAGCTGCACCAGGCACCAGCCGGCGATCACCACCGCGAGGCTCTGCGTGAGCCCGAGGACCACCAGGCCGGCCGCCCCGCCCGTCACCCCGGCGACCACCCAGGGGATCCGGCGGCCCGCACGCGCCGTCGTACGGTCGGACAGCGCTCCGAAGACGGGATTGGCGACCATGGAGACGGCCGCCCCCAGCCCCGTCACCAGGGCGAGGGTGGACGCCTTGTGGTCCGGGGTGAGCTGCTCGGCCTGGCGGGCCAGCAGCAGCTGGAGCGGGCCGAACCAGCCGACCCAGACACCCAGGTTGGCGAGCGAGAGAGCGCTCACCCAGCGACCACCGGGCGGGGTGGCGCTCTCCGTGGCCGCCGCGGCCTTCGGCCCGAACCCGGCGGTCACCTGCCGCTCTTGATCAGGTCGCGGTACCAGGCGTACGACTCCTTGGGGGTCCGGGCGAGGGTCTCGTAGTCGACGTGGACCAGGCCGAACCGCTGCCGGTAGCCCTCCGCCCACTCGAAGTTGTCGAGGATCGACCAGATGAAGTAGCCGCGGACGTCGGCCCCTTCGGCCATCGCCTCGTGCAGGGCGCGCACGTGGCCCTCGTGGTACGCGATCCGGCGGGCGTCCTCGATCCGGCCCGTGCCCGGGTCCGGTCCGTCCCCGTACGAGCAGCCGTTCTCGGTGATGTACAGCGGCGGCAGCCGGTCCCCGTAGCGCTCGCGCAGGGTGGCGAGCAGTTCGCGCAGCCCGTCCGGCACCACCGGCCAGTCGAAGTCGGTCCGCTCGTACCCCTCGATCTCCCGGATGCCGAAGGGGAGTCCGGAAGGGATCTCGATCCCGCCGAAGGCGGAGGTGCCGGCCGGGGTGGGGGCGCCGACGAGCATCGGGTTGTAGTAGTTGACCCCGTACCAGTCCAGCGGCGCCGAGATCGTCTTGAGGTCCTCGGCCACCGGGCCGGGCAGCAGGGACTCCAGGCCGTCCGGGTAGGCGCCGGTCAGGATCGGGTCGGCGAAGAGACGGTTGGTGAGGGTGTCGTACAACGCGGCGGCGGCCCGGTCCTCCTCGCTCTCGCCGGCGGCCCACACCGGGCTGTGCGAGGCGGCTATGCCGATGTGGCGGGCGCCCGCCGCGCGCAGGGCCTGCACGCCCAGACCGTGGGCCAGCAGCTGGTGGTGGGCGGCGGGCAGGGCGTCGAAGACGAGCTGCTTGCCCGGGGCGTGCTCGCCGAGGCCGTACCCCAGGAGGGTCACCTCGGCGGGCTCGTTGATGGTGATCCACATCGGCACGCGGTCGGCGAGCCGCTCCGCGACCACCGAGGCGTAGGCCGCGAACCGTTCGGCGGTGTCGCGCTCCATCCAGCCGCCCCGCTCCTCCAGGGCGAGCGGGGTGTCCCAGTGGAAGAGCGTGGGTACCGGATCGATGCCCGCGGCGCACAGCTCGTCGACGAGCCGGTCGTAGAAGTCCAGCCCCGCCCGGTTGACGGCCCCGTGCCCGTCGGGCAGGACCCGGGACCAGGAGACGGAGAACCGGTAGGCGTCCACGCCCAGTCCGCCCATCAGGGCCACGTCCTCGCGGTAGCGGCGGTAGTGGTCGGTGGCCACCTCCGCGTGCGAGCCGTCCTTGACCCGGCCCTCCTCCCGGGTGAAGGCGTCCCAGGACGAAGGCCCCCGGCCGTCGGCGGTCGGGGAGCCCTCGATCTGGAAGGCGGAGGCGGAGACCCCCCAGCGGAAGGCGGCCGGGAACCGCGGCAGGGACGGCACGGGGGGCGGGGGCGGGGGCGGTACGGACGCTGACATGCGGGCTCGCTTCGGTCGGGGACGTTCACGGCACTTTCGGGTCCCCGGACCCGCCCTGTCAATGGAAAGTGAACAATTCTCAACTTTTGCCGGGGAGTGCCTCGTCGAGCAGGGCCAGCTGCTCCGCACCGCCCTTCTCCAGCTCCCCGGCGAGCTCCCGCGCCTCCCCGGCGCCGCCCGAGGCGCGCTCACCCCCGCAGAGCAGCAGCGACTGGGTGAGGTGCGCGCGCAGGGCGGCGGCGAAGACCCGGTCGAACTCCTCCCCGGAGAGCGCTCCCGCCCTGCGCAGGGTGTCGGCGGACACCATGCCGGGCATGTCGTGCCCCTCGTGCGGACGGGTGTCGGGCGCCCCGGACCGGGCCAGGAGCTCGCCCAGCCGCGCCAGTTCGGCCTCCTGCCGGTCCGCCGCCCGCTGCGCGAACCGGGCCAGCTCCGGATCCCCGGCCCGCCCCGGCGCCAGCTCCGTCAGCAGCCGGGCCCGCTCGTCCATGGGAATCATGAGCTGGATCCAGGCGATGTCGGTGGGGTTGAAGGCCGCCGCCCGCGGCGGCCCGGCCACCGGCTGCGCGGTGCAGCCGGTGACCAGGAGCGCCGCGAGCAGGGCCCACGCGGGCCGCCGGGTCAGAACGTACCGGCGGAGTTGCACTTGGCGCTCTGTACGACGCAGTCCTTCACGCGCTGGCCGAGCGCGGTGTTGTCCCAGGCGTTGAAGAAGTCGCCGTGGATGGAGGAGGCCATGCCCGAGGACAGCGAGAGGCCGTCGGGGCTGCCGCCGGTCGGGTAGCCGATCACGAAGGAGACGGAGGGGATGGCGACGGGGTAGGCGCCGGAGCACTTGCCGTTCACGGTGTCGTAGGAGACGTGCGACTTGTGGTCGGGGCTGTCGAGGTGCTTGCCGTCCCAGCAGTCCGGGAAGACCAGCTGGTACACCAACTTGGCGGTAGGAGCGCACACCGGCCAGTTCCCGTCGGCGTTGCGACCGATCTCACCGCCCTCGCCCGCGCACCAGAACTGGTTGGGCGAGCCGGCCGGAGTGGGCACCTGGGACTTGGAGTTGCCCGCGATCACCCGGAAACCCTGGGGGAAGGGGACCGTCGCCTGGGGTCGGGCAGCCGGGAGCCGTAGTAGACGATCATCCCCTCGGGTTCGACCGCCTTGCCGTGCTCGTACAGGGTCGGGATCCAGTAACTGGAGAGGTCCTTGGCGGGCGAACAACTGGTCGCGGTGTGGGACAGCAGGGACTCGGTCGTCGTGAACGCGTCCGTGCTGCGGTTGCCGAAGAAGCTGTGCATGTGGGACGCGCCGGGCAGACCGGGGGCCACGATCGGGTCGTCGGGCTTGGAGTGGCTGTAGACGCAGGTGGCGTTGAACTCGGGAACGCGCACCGAGTTCGAGGGCACCGGAGCCGGGGTCATCGCCCGGAACTGAGCCAACTGCGCTCCCCACTTCGCCTGATCGACTGGGATCCATCCCGGGGCGGAACCGGTGCCGAAGGAGAACCAGTTGATGTTGACGAAGTCCCCGGTGCCGCTGCCCCGCATCACCGCGAACACGGTCTGCGGGCCGGTGGGGTGGGCGGTCACGTCCGCGGTGCGCGTGGCCCAGCTCTGCCAGCCGCCGGTCACCGGGACCTCGATCCTGGCGAGCAGCGGTCCGTCGGCGGATCCGGTGTGCAGTTCCACGGCGCCGGGGCCGCCGACGGCGGAGGCCACGCGGGCCGAGACCGTGAGGGGGCCGGCGGCGCCGAGGTCGACGTTGTCGAAGCGCAGCCAGTCGCCGTCGGCGAGGTACGCGGCGTTCTGTCCGCCGTCCGCGTCGGCGGTCGCCTCGAACACGACGCCGTTCTGGGCGGCGTAGGCCTCGGCCTGGACCAGGACGGTGGCGGCTCCGGCGGGCGCCCCGGCGATCGTGGCGCTCAGACCGGCGGCGAGCACCGTCGCCAGCCCGCACGCGAGCAGGGTCCGGCGTAATTGCGGTCTTTTCATGGGGATTCCTCACAGGGCTGAGGGGGTGGGGGGAGGTGGGGCTGCCCGTGGGGTCGGGCAGCCCCGGCGGGTCACTGGTAGACGCGCACGTAGTCGACGAGCATCCGGGCGGGGAACGGCGTGGTGGCGTCCGTCGGGCCGGGCCAGTCACCGCCCACCGCGAGGTTGAGGATCATGTTGTGGGGGTGGTCGAAGACCCATGGCCCGCGGGTGCGCTCCACCTGCTCCTTGTCGAGGGTGAAGACGGTCCGCCCGTCCAGGCTGTAGACGATGCCCTTGCTGCTCCAGTCGGCGGTCCAGACGTGGTAGTCGTCGGAGAAGTCCGCGTCCCCGGGCAGCTTGTACGGGCCGCCGATCCCGCCGCCGCCGTTGTAGGCGGGCGCGTGGACGGTGGAGTACGAGGTCTTCACGTCCTTGCCGAGGACCTCCATGATGTCGACCTCGCCGTTGTACGGCCACGGCCGCCCGGTCAGGAAGTCGCCGCCCATCATCCAGAACGCCGGCCACAGCCCGTTGCCCTTGGGCACCTTGATCCGGGCCTCGACGCGCCCGTACGTGAACTGGAACGTGGCCCCGGTGTTCATCCGCGCCGAGGTGTACTGGCAGGTGGTGCTGCCGGTCAGCGGGTCGGGCGGGCAGCCCTTGCCGGGAGTGGCCTGCTTGCGGGCCTCCATGACGAGGTGGCCCGCACCGCCCGTCGCGGCGTTCTGGTGGTCGGTGTAGTACTCCAGCTCGCCGTTCTGCCCGGTGCCCGGGTCAGCCCGCCACTTGGCCGGGTCGGGCTTGCCGGCCGCGGGGCCGTCGAACTCGTCGCTCCACACCAGCCTCGGCGGGTTCGCGGGGGTCCGGCGGGAGCGGCGGGGGAGTCACCGGGGCGCCGCCGGTGCCGTACACCTGGAACTCCCACAGGGAGTAGCCGTACGGGGTCGCGCGCTCGGTGCCGTACATCCGCACGTACCGCCCGGAGCCCGAGATGGTCAGGGTCTGCTTGAAGCCGGTGCCCGCCGTCGTGGAGTAGACCGGGGTCCAGGTGTTTCCGTCCGGGGAGACCTGGATCTGGAAGGACTTCGCGTAGGCCGGGTCCCACTGGAGGACCACCTTGCTGATCTGCGCGGGTGCGCCGAGGTCCACGGAGATCCAGCCGGGATCCGTCCAGCCGGTGGCCGGGCTCGTCGCCCAGCGGGAGGCGGGATCGCGGTCGAAGGCCCTGGCCGGGGTGCACTCCCAGCAGTTCCCGTCGGCCTGGGAGGAGGAGGCCGCGCCAGTCCTGCCGTACGAGAGGAGCGCGTCACCCCCGCCGCCACCGGTGCCGGGGGTGCCGTAGACCTGGAACTCCCAGAGGGAGTAGCCGTATCCGGTGGCGCGCTGGGTGCCGTACATCCGCACGAAGCGGCCGGATCCGGAGACGGTCAGGTTCTGCGTGCCGCCGGCACCCGGTGGTCGTCCCGTAGAGCGTGGTCCAGTTCGTGGCGTCGTCCGAGACCTGGATCTGGAAGGCCTTGGCGTACGCGGCCTCCCAGATGAGGGAGACCCTGCTGATCGTGCCCGCGGACCCCAGGTCCACCTGGATCCACTGCGGGTCCGCGAAGGCGCTGGACCAACGGGTGCCGGCGTTCCCGTCGACGGCGCTCGCCGGGCTGTAGCCGGGCTCGCTGCCGGAGACGGTGACGGATCTGCCCTGGGACAGCAGCGTTTCGGCGGCGCGGGCGGGGGAGGCGGGAAGGGTGCTGAAGGTGAGGAGGGTCAACGCGACGGCGAAGAGTAAGCCGAGGCGGCGCAGCGACGGAGGCACGGCGGCTCCTGGAAACGAGGGGTGACGAGAAGGGCGGGAAGGGCGAGCAGGGCGAGTAGGCCGAAGGGGGGGGGAGAGGTGGAGCGGACAGATGGGGGAGCGCTCCCTGAGGGGTGAGATGGGGCGGCCCCACAGGACTGTCAAGGTGTCGTGTCACCGGGCGGATACATGCACGACTTCGGTTCGTCCCTTGATGGAGCGCTCCCTCGGTGCCCGTGCGCACCGAGGTGATCCGCGCTGACCAGGGAGGATCCCGAGCGGGTGATCACCCTGTCTCCGGGCTCGAGTAATCCACAGGGAATCAGGGACTGTTGACAGTCGATCAGGCTCCGGTCCACCATCGCCGGAGAACGCTCCCCGCGGACCGTCGTCCGATCCGGCGGCGCCGCCGAACGAACGGGCCGGAATGAGAAGACCCACGCTGGAAGTGGTCGCCGCCCGGGCGGGCGTGTCCCGATCGAGCGTCTCCCGCGTCGTCAACGGGGAGGCCACGGTCGCGCCCGAGATCCGCGAGGTCGTCATGCGGGCCGTGCGCGAACTGGGCTACGTGCCCAACGCGGCCGCCCGCAACCTGGTCACCCGGCGGACCGACGCGGTGGCCGTGGTCGTCTCCGATCCGCCCCAGGGCGTGGTCTCCGACGACCCCCTCTTCTCCACCGTGGTCCGCGCCGTCAGCAGGGAACTGGAGGCCGCCGGAAAACAGGTCGTGCTCATGCTCGCCGAATCCGACCGGAGCCGGGCCCGGGTCGAGGAGTACGTGGCCGGCGGACACGTGGACGGCGTCATGCTCGTCGCCCTGCACGGTACGGACCCCCTGCCCGCCGCCCTCGCCAGGACGGGCCTCCCGGTCGCCTCGTTCAACCGCACCTGCGCCCCGGACGTGCCGTACGTGGAACTGGACAACGCGGCCGGCGCCGCGCTCGCCGTGCACCACCTCCTGGAACGGGGCCGGCGCCGGATCGCCACCATCACCGGACCCCTGGACCTCTTCGAGGCCCGCGAACGCCTCGAGGGCTACCGCGCCGCCCTGCGCCACACCGGCCGCCGCTCCATCGTGGCGCTGGGCGACTTCACCAGGGCCTCAGGAGCCGAGGGCATGCGGCAGCTGATCGAGGACGACCCGGAGCTGGACGCGGTGTTCGCGGCCAACGACCTGATGGCCGTCGGCGCCCTGCGGACCCTGCGGCAGGTGGGCCTGCGGGTACCCGAGGACGTGGCCGTCGTCGGCTTCGACGACATCGAGGCCGCCGCCTACACCGTCCCCGCCCTCACCTCCGTACGCAGCCCCATGGCCGATCAGGCCAGGGCCACGGTGCGGCTGCTCCTGGGCCTGATCGAGGGAGGCTCCCGGGAACGGGTGGTCATGCCGAACAGCCTCGAGGTCCGCGAATCGTCCTGAGGTCCTATCGTCCTGAGGGAGCGCTCCCTTGAGCGTCCCCCTCAGGCGCGCTTCCTCAGACGCCGCGTCCCTCGGTAGGACCCTCCGTGGGACCCGTCACGTCCTGTACGTGCCGCAGCCCCGGCCCGGCCAGGACCTCGTGCAGCTGCTGGAAGACCTGCCGGGCGCCCACCGCGTTCCAGTCCGAGGGGAGCAGCTCGGCGGGCAGGCCCGGGTCGAGGTAGGGGAGCCGGCGCCACTCGGTGAGCATCGGCACGTAGTGGCGGAAGGCCTCGGCGGCGTCGATGCCGTCCTGCCGGGCGAGCTGCGCGGCGACCGGCGCGTACGCCCCGGTGAAGGTGGCGTACTGGGCCTGGATCGCGGGAAAGTCCCACCAGGAGCTCACCGCCTCCGGCAGATCGCTGAAGGCGGCGTAGTCGGCGGCGGCGAACAGGTGGACGTACTCGCTGAGCCCGAGCCGGACCAGCATGTCGCGCGCGTCCTCCAGGAGCCGGCCCGGCGCCAGCCACACGCCGGGGGCGATGTTGCCGAAGCCGAGCCAGGTCAGCCTGGTGCGCAACTGGTAGCGGTGGGAGCGCTCGGACTCCGGAACGGAGAAGACCGCCATGGCCCAGCCGTCCGCCAGGTCCGCCGGTTCGAGGCTGGCGAAGATGCGCCGGTCACCGGCGTCGAAGACGGGGTGGACGGCCGGGCTCAGCCGGTACCCGGTGGCTCCGCGGCGCTCCGGTTCGAGCACGCCCTTCTTCTTGAGCCGGGAGATGGCCGAGCGCACCGCCTGGCTCTCCACGCCGAGTTCCGACATGAGCGTGATCAGGTCGGCGACGGAGATCCAGCCGCCGCTCCCGCGCACGAAGGCCCCGTAGACCGTACTGATCAACGAGCTGGGCCTGAGGGGGCTGTCCGGCATGATCACCTTCCCGTGGTGTGGGTGGTGATCCTATCGAGGGGCGGCGGCCGGGCCGCCTCCGGTCACCCCGAGGCCGGCGTCCCCGGGAGCAGGGGAGCCTCCGCGTAGGCACCGGAGAGCAGATGACCGGCGCCGGGGGCGACGGCCGGCAGGCCGAGGGCGCGCAGCATCTGGTGGGCGGTGCAGACGGCCGCGGAGACCACCGGCTTGCCCAGGAGCTGCTCGGCCTCCTCGATGGCGCCGAGCGAGGGCATCTGCACACAGGCCGACAGGACGACCGCGTCGGCGTCGGCGTAGTCGAGGGCGCGGGCCAGCCCGGGGAGCCTGGCCGGGTCGTGGGCGGCCACGTCGAGGTTGTTCGGGATCTCCAGGGCCTGGTGGTCGATGACCTCGATGCCCTCGTGGGTGAGGTAGTCGACGACGGTCTGCGTGAGCGGGCGCATGTACGGGGCCAGCAGGGCCACCTTCCTGGCGCCCATCGTGTGCAGCCCGTGGACCAGGGCGCCCGCGCTGGTGACCACGGGGGCGGGGGCACCGTTCTCCACGGTGCGCGTGTGCAGGCGCTCCTCGGAGGCGCGGTGGTAGCCGAGGCCCATGCTCATGATGGCGACCAGACAGGCGTAGCCGAGTACGTCGACCCGCGCGTCCGAGAGTTCCACGGCGCAGCGGTCCGAATCGGCGTCCATGGCCTTGAGCTGCTCCGGCGTCACGTGCGTCATGCGCATGCGGCTTGAGTGGAAGGTGAAGCGTTCGTCGGGAGCGATCTCCATGCGGGCGCGCAGGATCGCGGGGACCTCGGTCTCCATGGTGACGTTGGAACTCGGGACGATCTGGCCGATGCGGTAGGTACGGGGCGGCACGGGTGCTCCTCGATGGTCGGGCGGGGTGTTGGGGAAGTTGTCCGGGCGGGGTTCAGCGGGCGTCGACGACGGGGTTGGAGAGCGTTCCGACGACCTCGACGGTGGCCTCGACGGTGTCGCCGGGCACGAGGAACTCGGGCGGGACCATGCCGGCCCCCACGCCGGAGGGCGAGCCGGTCGCGATGACGTCACCGGGCTCCAGGGTCACGCCCGAGCTGATGTCGGCGATGAGCCGTGCGATGGGGAACAGCATGTGGCGGGTGTTGGACTTCTGCTTGGTGACCCCGTTCACCCGCAGTTCGAGGTCGAGGTCCATCGGGTCCGGGACCTCGTCCGCGGTGACCACGGCCGGGCCGAACGGGGCGTAGGAGTCCTGCCCCTTGGAGAAGAACCATTGCCCCGAACGGCGCTGGTCGCGGGCGCTGATGTCGTTGACGACGCTGTAGCCGAAGATGTGGCCGTACGCCTCCTCCTCGGTCACCCGGAAGGCGGTCGTTCCGATGACCACGGCGAGCTCGCACTCCCAGTCGAGCTGCGCCGTGAGGTCGGCGTTGTGCAGGATCGGCGCCCCGGGGCCGGTGACGGCGGTGGCGGGCTTGCTGAACAGCACCGGACGCGGGGGCAGGTCCTTGTCGGTGTCCAGGCTCCGGCTGGACTCCTCCACGTGCTCCACGTAGTTCAGCCCGACCCCGATGATCTTGCCGGGGCGCAGCGGGGCGCGCAGGGTCACGTCCTCCAGCCGGTGGACGGCCCCCGCGGGCCGGTCCGCGGGGTCGCCGGCCAGCAGGCGGGCGGCCGCCTCGCGGGCGGGAGCGCCGGCCCGGACGAAGGAGAGCAGGTCGGCGGGCAGGTCGACGCCCGCGTGCCGGGCGAGGGCCGCGAGATCGTACACCAGGCCGTCGGCCTGGGCGCCCAGACGGTCGGCGGTTCCGGTCATCGGCGCGGTCGTGTAGGTCACCAGACGCATCGGTGGCTCCTAGGGGAGAGGGAAGAGGAGAGGGGGAGGGGTGGGGAGGAAGGACGGCAGCGCGGGGTGCGCCGCCGCACCGGGACCGGTGTCCGGGCCGGCGGTCCGGTGCGGCGACGCGGCTCAAGAGGCGCGCTGGTGACCGCCGTTGTCCGGGTGTGCCTCTTCGCGGTGGAAGCCGAGGGAGCGCATCACGGGGAAATCGTTGAAGGAGAACAGGCAGGCGTCCTCGGACGGGTCGAGGTTGCGGTGCTCGTGCCAGGCCCACGACGGGACGCAGAACACGTCGCCCTGCTTCCACTCGAAGCGCTGCCCGGCGACCACCGACACCCCGCGGCCCTTGGCCGCCGTGTAGATCACCGACCCGGTGTGGCGGTGGGCCAGGGTGGCCTGGTCCGGGCGCAGCAGCTGCATGTGGGCGCTCATGGTGGGCATCACCGAGCCGCCGGTCACCGGGTTGGTGTACTCCGCGATGACGCCGTCGTACGGGGAGCCGTCGGTGGCCGAGGCCAGAGCGCGCAGGGCCTCGTAGGTCTGCTCCCAGGGGTAGGCCAGCAGCGGGGAGTACGGCCGGGTCCACTTCTCGGAGCCGTACGGGAGCAGGTTCGCGGCGTAGGTCAGGACCGAGGAGTTGACCACCTTCCCGGGCCGCTGGTACAGCTCGGGGTGGACCTCGTAGAACCCGGCGTCCAGGGCGTTGACCAGCGGGATGTCGAGGCCGTCCTGCCAGATCACCGGCGCGTCGGTGGCGTCGTTGCCGTGCTCGTGCCAGGTGCCGTTCGGGGTGATGGCGAAGTCGCGCGGGCCCACCTTCAGCTTCTGGCCGTCCACGATCGTCCACGCCCCGGTGCCCTCGTGCACGAAGCGCAGCGCCGCGGCCTGGTGGCGGTGGGCGGTCATGGCCTCGCCGGGACCCATGATCTGCAGGCCGGTGTAGAGCAGTCCGGCGGCGGCGCTGACGTCCCTGCGGCCGGGGTTGACCAGCATCACGACGCGTCGGCCCGCGTCGTCGGCCCGGACCAGGCCGAGCGCCTTGTGGACGAGGGGCCGCAGCTCCTCGTAACGCCACAGCACGGGAGCGGACTTGGGCTGCGGATACCAGGGCTCGATGTCGTTGGCCACCGTCCACAGCGCACCCGCCTCCAGGGCTTCGAGCTCGCCGTAGTAGGCGGTGAGCTCGGGGGTGTCGGACACCCGGGCGCGGCCGAGCGCGGTGTCGTCCTGTTCGGTGGTCATGCGTCCTCCTCGGGGGTGGCGGTGGGCGGCAGGGCGGTGTGCGGGACGGTGAAGGTGACCGGCTGCCGCGGCCGGTTGTCCACTTCGAGGCGGAAGACGTCGAAGCGGTTGTAGTGCCCGGTGATGTCGTGCATCTGCTTGGGCTGGATGCACCGGTTCAGGTCGATCTCGGCGTAGACGATGCCCTCGACGTCGACGAGCGGCTCCGTGACCGGGCGGCCGTCGGGGCCGAAGATGCCCGACAGGGCGCTGCGCGGCCGGGCGAACAGGGCCCGGACCGCCTCGTCCTCACCGGCGACCGCGTCGATGATCTCGGGGGACACGGTGGAGCAGGCGACGACGGAGAACACCTTGCCCTCGAAGCTGTGGGCCGCGGTGCGGACGGCGATGGCCTCGGCCATGTCGTAGTCGGCGGGCGCCACGGGCAGGGCGATGTAGCAGGCCGCGTGCACCAGTTCGCCCTGGGCCAGGAGCGCGAAACGGGCCAGGGTGTTGGTGTTCTCCCCGCACGCGAGGGCGCCGACCGGGCCGACGGGGGTCTGGTGGACGCGCAGCGAACTGCCGTCGCCGCCGGTCCAGGTGAGCCTCTCCGCCCAGGTGGGCACCAGTTTGCGGTGCACGCCGAGCAGTTCGCCGTCGGGGCCGATGGTCAGCAGCGTGTTGTAGAGCACGCCCAGGCTATGCGGGGCGCGTTCGTTGACGCCGATGACCAGGACGACCCCGTACTGGCGGGCCGCCGCGCGCAGGGTGTCGACGTGCGGGCCGGGGACGTCGATGGAGGCGCGCTGCAGGCGCTCGAACCAGGGCGAACCCTGGACCGGGTTCATCGTCCAGTTCCAGTACGGGTATCCGGGGACGAACGCCTCCGGGAAGACGACGAGTTCGGCGCCCCTCCCGGCGGCCTCCGCGATCAGGGCGACGGCCTTGTCGACGGTGGCGGCGGGATCGAGGTAGACCGGAGCGGCCTGTACGGCGGCCGCGGTGAAACGGGGCAGGTCGTTCGGGGGACGGGTGTCACGGGTGTCCATGAGGTCTCGGCCGTTCCGTTCAGAGGGCCGGCGCGGCGACGCGCGGCAGCCATCGCTGGTGCACCGGTGCGGCGGGCCGCCGCAGCAGTTCGAGGCGCGGCGGCACCCGGTCGGTGCGCGCGGCCGGCGGCCGGGCGCTGCCGGCCCGCCAGGACCGGGCCCAGGGCGCGGCCGGTCCGCGGTACCCCTGGGCCGCGGCCGCGTGCAGGGTCCACAGGGGATCGTGGAGTTGGGCACGGCCCACCGCGCACAGGTCGGCGCGGCCCGCCAGGATCACCGAGTTCACGTCGTCGTAGGTGGAGATCGCACCGACGGCGATGGCCGCCACCCCGGTGGTGTTGCGGATCAGGTCGGCGTACGGGGTCTGGTAACTGCGGCCGAAGGCCGGGCGCTCGTACGGGACGACCTCGCCGGTCGAGACGTCGATGGCGTCGGCGCCGGCCGCGGCCAGGGCGCGCGCGATGTGCACGGCGTCCGCCTCGTCGAGGCCGCCCTCGGCCCAGTCGGCGGCGGAGACCCGGACCAGGAGAGCCTTCCCGGCCGGCCACACCGCCCGTACTGCGTCCAGCACTTCGAGCGGGAAGCGCAGCCGGTTCCCGACCGGGCCGCCGTACTCGTCGGTGCGCCGGTTGGTCAGTGGGGAGAGGAACCCGGACATCAAATGGCCGTGCCCGTACTGGAGTTCCAGCACGTCGAAACCGGCCCGGTCGGCGCGCTCGGCCGCGCGCACGAAGTCCCGTACGACCAGGTCCATATCGGCGCGGGCCGCCTCGCGGGGGACCTCGCCGTCCTCGTCCCACGGCAGCGGGGAGGCCGCCAGCAGCGGCCCTCGGGCGGCCCGCCGGCCCGCGTGGGTGAGCTGGATGCCGAGGCAGGTGTCGGACTGGCCGTGCGCGAAGGCGGTGATCCGCCGCCAGGCGGCCTCCTGCTCGTCGGTCCACAGGCCGGGGCAGCGCGCATCGGTCCGGCCGTCGGCGCTGACCGCCGTCATCCCGGCGAGGACCAGGGCCGCGCCGCCCAGGGACTGGGTGCCCAGGTGGACGAGGTCGAAGTCGCCCGGGACTCCGTCGACGGCCGTGGACAGGGCCATGGGAGGTACGACGATCCGGTTGCGCAGGCGCAGGCCGCCGAGCCGGAAGGGCCGGAACATGGGCGGGACGGGCGCCGTGGCGTTGACGGCGGTGGTGAACTCCTCGTCGCGCACCCGCAGGTTGTCGTAGGTGACCCTGCGGCTGCGGGTCAGCAGGTTGAAGGCGAACTGGTGCGGGTCCTGGCCGGTGTACCGGTCGATGTTCTCGAACCACTCCAGGCTGGCCTGCGCCGCCCGCTGCGTGGACTCCACGACCGGCCTGCGCTCGTCCTCGTACGCGGCGAGAGCGCTCTCCACGTCGGGGTGCTCGTGCAGGCAGGCGGCCAGCGCGAGGGCGTCCTCCATGGCGAGCTTGGTGCCGGAGCCGATGGAGAAGTGGGCCGTGTGCGCGGCGTCCCCGAGCAGCACGGTGTTGCCGTGGCGCCAGGTGCGGTTGCGCACGGTGGTGAAGCGCAGCCACTTGGAGTTGTTGGGGATGAGCCGGTGGCCGTCCAGGTGCTCGGCGAGGATCTCCTCGCAGCGGCGGATCCCCTCCTCGTCGCTGGCCCCGGGAGCGAGGTCCGCGCCGGTGGATCCGGCCGGCCCGGCGAACCCGCCGCGCTGCCAGGTCTCCTCGTCCATCTCGACGATGAAGGTGGAGCGGGTGTCGTCGTACGGGTACGCGTGCACCTGGAGGGTGCCGAACTCCCGCTCCTCGACGATGAAGGTGAAGGCCTCGAAGACCTTGTCGGTGCCGAGCCACATGTAGCGGCCCGCGCGCTCGTCGAGATCGGCGCCGAAGGTGTCGGCGTAGGCGGCCCTGGTGGCCGAGCGCACGCCGTCGCAGGCGACCACCAGGTCGTAGTCGGCGGCCAGTCGCTCCGGCGCCGGGGACTGCGTGCGGTAGCGGACGTCCACCCCCAGGGCGGCGCAGCGGTCCTGGAGGATCTGCAGCAGCCGGCGCCGGCCCAGCGCGGCGAAACCGTGCCCGCCGGAGGTGAGGGTCCGGCCGCGGTGGCGGACGTCGATGTCGCTCCAGCGGGCGAACTCCGCCGACATCGCGGAGTGCGCGAGGGGATCGGCCTGGGCGATGCCGTCGAGGGTCTCGTCGGAGAAGACCACCCCGAAGCCGAAGGTGTCGTCGGGAGCGTTGCGCTCCCAGACGGTCACCTCCCAGTGCGGGGAGATCTGCTTGGCCAGGGCGGCGAAGTACAGGCCGCCCGGCCCGCCTCCGATGACTGCTATGCGCACGGGGCGCCTCCTCGGTTGTTCTCGATCAGTTCGGGGGCCTGCCGGCCGGCCTTCGTGAGGACCTCGCGGACCTCGGCGGGCCAGGGGGTGGTCCCGGTCGCGCGGGCGGCCGAGTGGGCGATGACCATGCGGCCGGAGGCGGCCTCCGTGCCTTCCGGTCCCGCCGGGCCGGCTTCGCCGCGGACGGTGAAGGCGTAGTGCAGGGAGCTCGCGCCCACCTTGGCCCGCAGTTCGGTCCGTACGGCCTCGCCGAACCACAGCCGGGCCCGGTAGTCGGCCTCGAAGTGGACGCGCGGCGTGCTGCCGAAGAGGTGCGACAGGCCCAGGCGGCGCAGCAGCACGGCCTCGGCCGCCTCGACCGAGCGGATCACCGTGGAGTGGTGGTAGTGGCCCGCGGCGTCGGTGTCGGTCCACTCGACCCGGCGCTCGACCACGACGCTGGGCAGGTCGGGCACCAGCGCCTCGGGACACCCGGCGGCGCAGCCGCCGTCCTCCGGGGCCGCGGCGACGGGGGCGGCTCCGGCCGGTTCCGCTCCCCGGGTGCGGAGTTCGCCGCGCCGCAGCTTGCCGGTCTCCGTCCGGGGGAGCTCGGTGACGAACTCCACCGCACGCGGGTACTTGAACGGGGCGATCGCCGCCTTGACGTGTTCCTGGAGCTCCCGGACGGTCTTCGGGGCGGCCGGAACGCCCGCGCGCAGCACCACGTACGCCTTGACGAGCATGCCGCGGCGCTCGTCGGGGACCCCGACCACACCGCAGTCCGTCACGTACGGGTGGTCGGAGAGCGCTTTCTCGACCTCGGGACCCGCGATGTTGTAGCCCGAGGAGACGATCATGTCGTCGCTGCGGGCCACGTACCAGAAGTAGCCCTCGGCGTCGCGGACGTAGGTGTCGCCCGTGATGTTCCAGCCGCCCCGGACGTACGTGGACTGGCGCGGGTCGTCCAGGTAGCGGCAGCCGGTGGGACCGGTGACGGCCAGGAGGCCGGGCTGCCCGTCGGGAACGGGGACCCCGTTCGTGTCCACCACGGCGGCCCGGTAGCCCGGGACGGGCCGGCCCGTGGAGCCGGGCCGGATGTCCTCGTCGGCCGCGGAGATGAACACGTGGAGCATCTCGGTGGCGCCGATGCCGTCGATGATGCGCAGCCCGGTTGCGGTGTGGAACTCCTCCCACACGGCGGCGGGCAGGGGTTCGCCCGCCGAGACGCAGCGGCGCAGCCCGGCGAGCAGGCCCGCCGCACCAGCGGCCAGGATCGCGCGGTAGGCGGTGGGCGCCGTGAACAGGACGGTCACACCGTGTGCGGCGACCAGGTCGGCCAACTCCCGGGGCGTCGCGCTCTCGACGAGCAGGGTGGCGGCCCCGACCCGCAGGGGGAAGACCACCAGCCCGCCGAGCCCGAAGGTGAAGGCGAGCGGCGGAGTGCCCGTGAACACGTCGTCGGACCGCGGTCGCAGGACGTGCCGGGAGAAGGTGTCGGCGTTGGCGAGCACGTCCCGGTGGAAGTGCAGGGTCGCCTTGGGGCGCCCGGTGGTGCCGGAGGTGAAGGCGATCAGGGCCACGTCGTCCGCGGCGGTGTCCACGGCGGTGAAGACGCCGGCCTTGGACGAGCAGCGGACGGCGAGGTCGTCCTCGCCGGGGCCTCCGTACGCGAGCACCCGCGGAGCGGTGTACTCGGCGGCGCCCGGTTCGGTGTCGGGTGTGAGGCCGGCCGCCGCTTCGATCTCCTCGAGGTAGCGGTGGTCGCACAGGGCGACGGCGGGGCGGCTGATCCCGCACAGCGCGGCGAGCTCGGCGGCGCGGAGCAGCGGCACCGTGGTGACGGCCACGCAACCGGCCTTGAGCACGCCAAACCAGGCGGCGACGAGCCAGGGGTTGTTCGGGCCGCGCAGCAGGACCCGGTTGCCGGGGACGAGGCCGAGGTCCTCGGTGAGTACCTGGGCGACTTGGTTGGCGCGCTGCTGCAGTTCGCCGTAGGTCCAGCGCTCTTCGGCGGTCAGCAGACAGGGGCGGTCGGGGCCCCAGCGCTCGACGGCGTCGTCGAGGAGGCTGCGGGCGCAGTTGAGCCGGTCCGGGTAGTCCAACTCCGGGAGATCGAAGTGGAGTTCGGGCCAGAGATCGAACGGCGGAAGCCGGTCGCGGCAGAAGGTATCGGCGTGTGCCGAGGGGGAGAGCTCCATGGGGCGGCACCTCGTTCAGGGAGCAGCGGGGGAGATGGGGCAAGTATCTCGATAATTTGGCGACCGACAATTCCTAGCCATAGTTATGTGAGCCAATCGTCCCCCTCGGCCCTTCCCGGCCCTCGGCTCACCTCGCTCCGGGGGCTCCGGTGGTTCCGGTGCGCGCCGGGTCGTGGGCGTCAGGCCGCCGGCACGCGCACGCGTACGGACTTCCCGAACTCGTCTGCCTGGACGCTGAGTCGGCCACCGGCCTCGGCGGCCATCAGGTGCACGATCAGCAGGCCGCGCCCGTCCTCGGAGTCCTGGTCCACCTCACCGCGCGGCTGCGGCAGCCGGGGCAGCGAGGGGGATCCGTCGGTGACCTCCAGCTGGAGCCAGCCGCTTCGCAGGGAGACCTCGACGCGCAGGCGGCCCGCGCCGGCGGCGTGCAGGACGACGTTCCCGACCAGCTCGCTCGCGGCCAGCAGCAGGACGTCCGCGATGTCGGCGCAGATCTCCCAGCCGTCGAGCACCGAGCGCACGCGGGAGCGGATCAGGGGAACGGTCTCCGCGATGGGCTCCGCGGCCCAGCGGCCGAAGCCGCGGGCCCGGGGGGCGGCCGCGGACGCGGTCGCGGCAGCGTCCGCGGCGGCTGCGTCCGGAACGGCGCCGGGCCGGATGGCGGGCTGGATGGCGGGGGGTGTGGAGGTGGGCATGACGTGCTCCCGGAGGGGAAGGCGACGACATTCGCGCGGTGGCTCGTGTAACTGCCGGGGAACTGGGACTGCCCTTGCTCTTGTGGTCTGCGGAAACGCGTCGCTAGAGTCGAGATTACACGTGTAACACGCTAGGCCTCCTCCCCGGCTCGCGCAAGCATTTCGGACATACGTCACGAAGCCTTGTCCGTACCGCTATCGCTGCGCCGGGGCCGGATCCGCTGCCCCGCACCTCGACTGACCCGCACCTCGACCCGTCGGCCCCCTGGGCCGAGCAGATTGGAAGGGCCGAAATGACGCAATCGCCCCCCGCCGCGATCGACACGGTGGACATGACCTGGCCGCCGCCGCCGTTCCAGACACCCGTCGCGGCCGTCGTGGACGTGGACGGGGTCCGCCACTTCGACGGGGTCACCTACGCGACCTCGCCCGGCTACCGTCCCCGCCTGCTCGACGTCCACGTACCCGCGGGTGACGGCCCCTTCCCGGCGGTGGTGTGGATCCACGGCGGTGGCTGGCTGGACGGCGACCGGCGCTACCCGCCGCCGACCGTGCCCGTCGAGCTGCTGCACGGATCGGTGCTGGCGGCGGGGCTGGCCCTCGTCTCGATCGACTACCGGCACAGCCTGGAGGCCCCGTTCCCGGCCCAGCTGCACGACGTGAAGGCCGCGATCCGCTACGTCCGGCAGTTCGCCACCACCCTGGGCATCGACCCGGACCGGATCGCTGTCTGGGGCGAGTCCGCCGGTGGCCACCTCGCGGCCCTCGCCGGGGTCGTCGGCGCGGACACCCCGGACGCCGTGGCCCTGGAGGGCACGCAGGGAGTGGGCGCCGGTGACACCGCGGTACGGGCCGTCGTCGACTGGTACGGGGTCTCCGACCTGGTGACCCTCGCCGAGCACCCCATGCCGGCGTTCCCGCCGCTGCCCGGCGGAGCCGAGTTCCCCGACCCCTACGAAGCCCTGCTCGGCGCGTCCGTCGCCGAGAGCCCGGAGCTGGCGCGGGCCGCCAGCCCGGTCACGTACGCCGTCGAGGGCTCCGACCCGCCGCCGTTCCTCCTGGTCCACGGGACCCTTGACGGCCTGGTCCCGTACAGCCAGAGCGAGGAACTCGCCACGGCCCTCGCCAAGGCCGGGGGCGAGGTCCTCCTGACCCCTGTGGAAGGCGCCGACCACATCTTCCTCGGCTCTCCCGACATCGGCCGCATCGTCGCCGACAGCGTGGCCTTCCTCGTCCGTCACCTGGGCGCCTGAGGCTCGTAGCGGGAGAAGGAACGGCCGCTCCGGCGGCGGGGGCGCGCAAGCTGTCGCCGTCGCCGGACGCGCCGGTTCCCCCTCCGCCCGGTGGGCGCGAGGGGGAACCGGAGGGGACGGCCCAGCCCGGGGAGCGCTCTCAGTCGGTGCAGCCGGGGACCGCGCCGGCCGGCCTGCAGTTGTTCGGGCGGTTGGCGCGGACGTCGTCACCGTTCAGGGTGAGGACGCCGGACGCCGTGAAGATGCCGCCGCCGTCACCCGCCCGGTTGCGCGTGAGGGTGTTCTCCTCCAGCGTCGTGCTGCCCAGCTCCTCGGTTCCCCCGGCGTGGTAGAGGCCGCCGCCCTGCGCGGTGCCGCCCTTGGCGACGGCCGTGTTGCGCAGGACCTTGTTGCGCTTGGCCGTCAGGCGGCCGCCGTCCGGGTTGTCGAGGCCGCCGCCCTGAGCCGTGCCGCCCGGTGCGTCGGCGGTGTTGCCGGTGATCTGGCTGTCGCTCAGGGCGAGGGTCCCGAAGGGGCCCACGCGGACGCCGCCGCCGCGCGCGGTGCCGTTCTCGGCGACGGCCCGATTCCCGCTGATCTTCACGCCGCTGACGGTCATCAGGGCGTTGTTGGCGATGCCGCCGCCCTGGGCGACGCCGTGCGGGCTGTCCGAGGTGTTGGCCGTGATGCCGCCGCCGGTGATGGTCATCCTGCCCGGCTCCGGGATGCCGTTGGAGACGGCGGCGCGCGCGAACCCGCCCCGGGCGAAGGCACGGTTCTTGCTGATGACCGTGTCACGAACGGTCGTTTCGGCGAAGCTGATGATGCCGGCCCCGAACGCGAAGCTCTGGGTGTTCTCGGTGACGGTCGCCGTGTTCCCGGTCAGCCGGGAGTCGGTGACCGTGAGCGGACCGTCGTTGGCGATGGCGCCGCCCGCGGCTCCGCTGCCGAGATCGCTGCCGCTGTAGATGACGTGGTTTGCGCTGACCTCGGTCCCGCTCACGCTGCCGGTGCCGGGGTTGTCGATGCCGCCGCCCTGGGCGAACACGTCGGACCGGGACGTGTTCCCGGTGATCCTGCTGCGGGTCACGCTCATCCGTCCGGTGTTGGAGATGCCGCCACCGCAGGCCAGGCCCGGCGGGTCGGGGAAGGCGGGGCAGTCCGTGGCGTAGCCGCCGCTGACCGTCGTACGGTCGAGCGTGAGGTTCCCTGTCGGGCCGACGAGCAGGATCCGGAACCTCGGCACCTTGTGCCCCCGCTCGTCCCGCTTGATCGTGGCCCCGCGCCCGTCGATGGTGATCTCACTGGTGATTACCGGCAGCCCGTTGCCGGGATTCACCGGGTCCGGCGCCGTCAGCTCGTAGGTGCACGTGTGCGCCAGCTGGAGGGTGTCCGGCCCGGGCGAGCCGTTCGCGGCGTTGATCGCGGCGACGAGTTCGGGAACCGAGCAGGGAACCTGCAGCGTGGCGGCGTGGGCGGCAGGGGCGGGGACCGCCACCAACACGCCCGCCACGAGGCCGAGAACGGCCGGGACATGCCGACGAGACATCGGGGGACTCCTCCTCCTGCGCTGCGTAACCGGCCGTCAGCGGACCGCAGCGACCGCCCCCAGCCGACCACGGCCGGCCACCGTCGGCTCCCCGGCTTGATCCATACAGGCGGGCGGACAGCCCGGACGGACCAGGAGGATGTGCGAACGGCCCAAGGTGTCGTACCCCTACAGGGCTGTACCCCTACAGGGCGGCCTCCGGTCCGGTCCTGAGGTACCGATCCCAGATCTGGGCCTTGCGATGGGGACCGGCCCCGTCACAGTCGTACTGCGGCGCGTCGAAGGTGACCCAGTACAGCAGTTCACCGCTGAGCGATCGAGCGTGTTCGTTGGGTTCGGGCGCGCCCATGGCGTCGATCGTTCCGGTGAACTCGACCTGCCAAGGCGCACGACGGGGCACCGGTGCGGGCAGGCCGCACCGGCGCCGTCGTCCGGGGAGCCCGGTCGGTGGCCAGAGCCTCAGGTGGTTTCGCGTTGCACCAGGATCGCCTCTATGTCCGGTACGGGCGCCGTGGTGCCCGTTTCGATCAGCTCGTGCACGGCGTCCGCGACCGCGGCCGGCGAGACCAGGCGGAGGCGGATCGAGGTCAGTGGGGGGTCCTGGAGCGAGGAGAGGACCAGGTCGTCGGAGCCCACGACCGCCACGTCCTGCGGTACGGAGATCCCCTCGGCCCGCAGTGCGTGGAGCAGAAGGGCGGCGTACTCGTCGTTGTACGCGAACACGGAGTCCAGGCCGAGGCTCCGCCAGCGCCGGGCCAGCGCGGTCGCGGACTCCCGGGTGTAGGAGAGTTCCACCGGGGTGACCGTGGCCATGTGGCGGGAGGCGACCGATTCGGCGCCGGCGAGCCGCGGCCCGGCGAACAGGTCGAGGCCGCGTTCCTGGGGCATGACCACGCCGATACGGGTCCGGCCGCGCGCGATCAGGTGCTCGGCGGCGGTGGCGCCGATGAGGGCGTGGTCGAAGCCGATGGTGTGCACGCCGGGTACGGGGTGGGCCGCGAAGGCGATCAGCCCCCGCACCCCGGCGCGCCGCAGCAGATCGGCGGCCTGGGCGGTGAGGCGGTCCCCGTCGAGGGCGATGACGGCCGCGGGACGCAGTTCGGCCCAGGCGCGGGCGGCGTCGAGGGGATCGTTGAAGCGTCCGGCGTGCAGGACCGCGGTGTAGCCGTGCCGGTCCAGCTCGCTGTGCAGATCGTCGACCCAGTCGCTGACGAGGCGGCCGACCGCGGAGATCGACGAGGGCATCAGGACGAGATTGCTGCGGCCGGCCCGCAGGGACCGGGCCGCGGCGTGCGGTACGTAGCCCAGCTGTCGGGCGGCGTCGAGGACGCGCGCGCGGGCGGCTTCGCCGACGCGGTGGCCCTGGGTGTCGTTGAGGACGAAGGAGACCGTGGCGCGGGACACCCCGGCCAGGCGGGCCACGTCGGCGCTGGTCGGGGACGCCGGAACAGGAGTGTCTTTGGCCATGACGTCGATCGACGCTCCTTTTGATCGGCTCGCTGCCTTCCCTTCGAAGGTTACACGAGTTAGATCAAGGGAGCGCGGGCCCGCCCGGATGGGCGGACGGGCCTACTCGGGCCGGGGAAGCGCTCCCTCGTGCAGGCGCAGGGAGTCCCCGGCGAGGTCGTCGAGCGCGCCGACCACGGTGTCGAAACGCATCGTGGTGCGGGCGTGCTTCCCGTACGGGTTCCAGGTCGGCAGGCCTTGATGGTTCGGGTCGCCGGTGCGGACGAAGGAGATCCAGGCCCCGTGCATGGCGTGCGCGAGCCCGTCCCGGACGGCGGGGTCGAGCCCGGCCGTCAGCGGTGCGTGGGCCCACTGGTCGAAGTTGGCGAAGGCGAAGGGCAGTTCGAGGCAGTGGGCGGCTCCGAGCCGGCCGTCGTAGGCGGCTGCGGGGAGGTCGAACTGGTAGGCCCATACCGGACGGCCCGCCGCGGCCCGCGCCTCGGCCAGCCGGAGGGCGGGCACGCGGAAGAGCTCGTCGGTGATGAGGTCCATCAGGACGCCGGCCGGCCCGGCTCCCGGCCGGGCGCGCTCGTACGCCGCGTACACGTCGGGAGCGGCTTCGGGGCCGAAGGTGTCCGCGATCCGGGCGGTCACCTGTTCCCGGTCGGCGGCGGCGTAGGCCTCGTTGAGGGCGAAGCCGAAGTTGGCCTCCTCCCGCGTCCAGCCGATCATCACCTCGATGTCCTCGGCGGCGCCGTGCAGCAGGGCCTGCGCCGGGTGGCGGGGCAGGGTGACGCCGTCGACCACGGGCAGGAACGGCGTGGGCCAGTACCCCCACCGCGTCGTCAGGGCGAAGAGCCCGCCCATGGCGCCGATCAGCTCGGGCCACGGCACGGTCCGCAGCTCGGCCAGGGTCTTGACCCCGGCCAGCTCCAGAAACGCGGTGGTGCGCTCCCGGTAGGCGTCGGGTGCGGGGAGGTCCAGCCCGAACGGCGGGCTCATCAGGATCACCCGGCGGATCAGTCCCCGGGCCTCGGGCAGTCCCGCGAGGGCGGCCGTGGATACCGCGCCGCCCGACTGGCCCGCGACGGTGATCGAGTCGGGGTCGCCGCCGAAGGCGGAGATGTTGTCCCGTACCCAGCGCAGGGCGGCGAGCTGGTCGCTCAGCCAGTGGTTGGCGCCGGAGCCGTCGGGCTGCTCCTCGGAGTCGGTGTAGAGGTAACCGAGCGGTCCGATGCGGTAGTTGATGCTGACGACGACCAGGTCCCCGTCGCGGGAGAAGGTCGCGCCGGAGTAGTTCGGCAGCGACCCGGAGCCGGAGACGAAGCCCCCGCCGTGGATCCAGACCAGCACCGGCCGCCGGGCGTCGTCGACGGCGGGGGTCCAGATGTCGAGGGTCAGGCAGTCCTCGTCGAAGGGCGGCGAACCGTGCCCGCCGAGGACGGGGTCGCCGCCCTCCATGTATATCTGCGGGGCGCTGGGCCCGTCGGCGGTCGCGTCCCGGATGCCGCTCCAGCCCGGATGCGGCCGCGCGGGCCGCCAGCGCAGCGCGCCGACCGGGGGTGCGGCGTAGGGCACGGCCCGGAAGACGGACAGCCCGTCCTCGACCGCGCCGAGGAGCGGGCCCGCGGGCGGGTGTGCCACGGGGTGGTGGGGGCCGGGGCCTGGGGTGGATGCCATGAGTCGATCCTTCCTGGTCCGCGCGCGGAACGCGTGCCGACCCGTCGAGAATATGGTGCGAATTCAGCGACCGTCAATGTTTCGCGATAGCGGGGTTAGTCGGTGGATGCGGGAGGCGGTGAGGCGGTGAGGCGGTCGGATGGGGCGCGCGCGAGCCGGGCGGCCGCGCCGCCGCCAACCGCACTTGAGGCGGCTTCCGGCGCACGTCCGTCCGTCCGTCCATCCGTACCTGGCCGGCGGCATCGCGCTGATGCAGTCGTGTGCCGGCGGCCCAAAGCTTCGAGCTGGGGATCGCTCCCTGAGGGGGCGGAGGGCCGTCAGACCCAGAGGGTGTCCGACGCCATGCGTTCCGCCTCCGTCTCCAGTAGGGGTGCGAACGCCCGCCACAGGAGCAGGCAGGCCCCTACGGCCGCCAGGGCGCCCGCGAAGGTGTCGCTCAGCCACTGGGCGTGCTGCCAGGTGCGGCTCCACATCATGGCGCCGGTGCAGGACCCGCCGATCAGCCACCACCAGCGCCGGCCGCCCGGCGGGAACAGCACCACGGCGGCCGCCATCACCAGGGCCACCGCACTGAAGACCTGGCCGGACGGGTACGAGCCGTCGTTGACCAGGACCCAGGTGTGCGGGGGTCGCGGCCGGTCGGCCAACTGCTTGAGGGGCAGTACCAGGAGCACGTTGGCCACGATCGCCGTGGTGAATACGAAGAGAGCCGACCGCCAGCGCCCGTACATGCACAGGCAGCCCATCAACAGCAGCGGCAGGACCGTACCCAGTGGCCCGCCCAAGCGGTCGAGCACGGTGGCGAACCCGCTGGCGGTGTCCGCGGGCGAGCCCTTCAGTGAAGCGGCCCACGCGTCGTCGAGGCCCTGGAAGAAGGGCCGTTCGTCCAGGCGCAGGAGCAGTCCGGTCAGCGCGGACAGCAGGGTCAGTGCCAGGCCCCAGGCGAGGGCGTGGCGGGGCGGAGCCGCGGGGACGGGGCGCCGGGGCGGCCGGGCGGTGATCGGTGGCGGGGTGGGGGCGTGACCGGGGAAGCCGGACATGGCGGAACCTTTCGCGGCCGCCTCCCAAGGCGCGATGCGGCGCATGGGAGGGCAGCGGACGTGCGCGAAGCGCGGGGACGGAGCGGAGGGGTGGCGGGCGTGCGGGTGCGGGCGTGCGGGCGTGCGGTGAGCGGGGTGGGGACGGGCGGCGGGCGTGCAGGAGCTGACGTCCGCCGAGCGGGGTGCGGAGGGGAGGGGCGTTCGGGTGCTGGCGTGCGGTGAGCGAAGTGGGGCGGCGGGCGTGCCGGAGTCGGCGCGCGGCGGGCGGAGGTGTGCGGAGGGGCACCCGCGGAAGCCTGCGGAGGCGCGCACGGATGGGGGGCGGAGGTCTTGCTGCGGAGGTGCGGATGCGCGCCGCAGAGGTGCGGGGAGGTGATGGACGGAGGTGGGCGGAAGGTGATGCGCGCAGGCGTGGGATGGCGCGCGCTGTCGAGGGCGCGGGTCGTCCGGGTCAGGCCGTCTGGAAGGCGAGGGTGATGGAGCCGTCGGGGGAGGCGGTGACGGCGGTCAGGTTGAGGACGTGTGCGGAAGGGGATGCGCGGAGGCGTGCGAAGGGGGCGCACTGTCGGGGACGCGTGGACGCCCGCTGCGGAGGTGAGCGGAAAGCCGATGGGTGAAGCCGCGCGGAAGTGGCGGGTGGGGAGTGAGCGGTGGAGGGGGAGAAGGAGGCGGGCGGAGACGATGGGAGAGGGCGATCGGATCGGTGCCGCAAGGGTTCGGGCGGCGGGGGTGGTCGAGTGGGTGGGGTGGGTCCTGGCAGGTCGGTCGGAGTGCGACGCCCGGTGCGGGAGCGAACGGCCTGGGCTCCGGCGGAGTGGGTCAGCCGGGTCGGTTGAGTCTGCTGGATCGGCCGAGTTGCCGGAGTGTAGGCGCAGGCGCCCAAGTCGGCCGGCGGGCCGGGGCGGCCAGTCGCGGTCGTCTGGGCGGCTCCGGGAGGCCGGGGGTTTCCCAGTGGCTTTCCGCGGACCGGGGAGTTTCCGTGGGTCCGGGCGGCTCGGGACGCCAGGGATCCAGATGCCCCGCCCTCTGGATCCCTGGCCGCCTGAGCCGGCCTGGCCGCCTGGGCTGCTCGGGGTGTCCCGGCCGGTTGAGCTGCTCGGGGTCTGAGCTGTCTGAGTCGGTCGAGTTGCCCGAGCGGGCCGTGCTGCCTCGGGTGCCTGGGCCGCCTGAGCCGGACGTGCTACGTGAGCTCGGGATGTCCGCGCCGGTTGAGCGGCCCGGGGTTTGAGCCGGTCGTGCTGTCTGGGCTGCTCGGGGTGTCCGGGCGGCCTGAGTTGGCCGTGCCTCCGGAGCTGTGTGGGCTGCTTGGGGTGTCCGAGCCGGTTGAGCCGCCCGGGGTCTGAGTTGCCCGAGCGGGCCGGGCTGCTCGAGTCGGTCGAGCTGCCCGAGCGGGCCGTGCCCTGAGCTGCTCGGGGTGTAGGGGCCGCCTGAGCCGGCCTTGCGGCCTGGGCTGCTCGGGGTATCCGAGTGGCCTGAGTCGGCCGCGCTGCTTGGGTTGGTCGGCGTGTCCGGGCCGCGTGTCCGAGTTGCTCGGGGTGCCCCAGCAGCCCCGGGGGCTTGAGCTGCCTGGGTCGGGCGAGCCGTTCGGGGTGCCCGGGGTCTCGGTGGTGCCTGTGTAGACCGGGCTGTCCCGGGTGTGCGACCCCCGGGCTGCCGGCGCCGTGACCGGGAGCCGCAGAGATGGGTGGGCTTCGGTTGGGCTGGGTCGGTGCGGAGTATTGCGGACGCGTGACCGTCGCCACAAGAGCAAGAAGGTTCTCGGCCGGTTGGACTTGCCCCGGGGCTGCATTGAATTGGTTACACGTGATCCACCTGGACTTCGTATACGGGTCACGATCTGTACGGAGGTCTGCGCCAACCCTTGGCTAGACCGGGGAACGGGTGCTACACAGTGTCCAAGCACCTGAGGTGACACGTGTAACAACATCGCCGCCTCACTTCACACCGTGTCGGCCACCCCGCGCCGACACGGCACGGCAACCGCACCACCTCCCCACCCGCGCTGCATCCCCCACCGCAGGGCAACCCACCGCACCGCACCGCAGGTACCGCGCACCGCACCGCACCGCGTAGAGCAAACGCACCGCACCGCGTCAGCCGCCCCGCGCTTCGGCGTGGCACCTCCCGGCGACGCCCTCCCGGGCGACAGGCCCCGGCGTCGCCGCCCTCCCCGCGCACCGCACCGGCGGTCCCCCCGCGCCACCTCCCCGCTCCGTCCCCCGAGGAGTCGTCATGGCTACGAACGAGATCATCGACCCGACCGCCCAGGCGGATCCCGAACCCTCCCGCGGACGCGGGCTCCTGCTCCTCCTGCTGGTCGCGAACTCCGCGATGATGGCCGTCTACATGGGCGTCGGCTCCGTCCTCCTGCCCACCCAGATCGAAGAGATCGCCGGTGACGACAAGGTGGCCGTGCTGGGCCTGATCGGCGGCATCAGCGCGATCTTCGCCACCGCGTTCAACCCGATCGCCGGCGCCCTCTCCGACCGCAGCGGCCGCCGAAACCCCTGGGTCCTGGGCGGCGCGATCGGCTCGCTCGTGGGCCTCGCCGTCGTCGGGAGCGTCAGTACCGCACTGCTCGTCGGGATCGGCTGGTGCCTGGTCCAGGCGACCATGAACATCTACCAGGCCGCCGTCACCGCGATCGTGCCCGACCGGGTGCCCGCCGCCCGACGCGGTACCGCGTCCGCGCTGGTGGGACTGGGTCTGCCCATCGGCGGCGCGGTCGGCGTGCTGATCGCCTCCCAGACCGCGGAGCACCTGCGCACCGGCTACCTCGTCTTCGGCGGGGTCATCGCCGGCGCCGCGCTCCTGCTCACCACCTTCTGCCGGGACGTACCGCGATCCGAGCCCGCCCCGGACGCGCCCGCCGCGCCCAAGGGCGCCCAGCTCAAGGCCTTCCTCTCCGCGCTCGCCAACCACGACTTCCGGTGGGCCTTCATAGGGCGCGCCCTGATGGTCCTCGGGTACTTCTCGGTGGTCGGATACCAGCTCTACATCCTGGACGACCACATCGCGCTTCCCGCGGGGCTGGCCCCGCCGGCCGGCATGGCGATCCTCACGCCCGTGTCGATGGTCGCGATGGCCGTCTCCACGGTGGTCGGCGGACTGCTGTCCGACCGCTGGAACCGTCGCAAGGTGTTCGTCGGCGTCTCGGCGGCCCTCGCCGGGCTGGTCATGGTGGTCCCCGTCGTCAGCCCGACGTGGACGGGCATGCTCGTCTTCAGCGCGCTCAACGGCCTGGCCTTCGGCTGCTTCATGGCCGTCGACACCGCGCTCGTCACCCTCGTGCTGCCCCGGGCCGAGGACGCCGCCCGCGACATGGGCGTACTGAACATCGCGAACGCCGGGCCTCAGATCATCGCCCCGTTCGTCGCCTCCGCCGTGGTCACCACCCTGGGCGGCTACACCCCGCTGTTCCTGGTCGGGGGAGCGCTCTCGCTGATCGGCGCACTGGCGATCCTCCCCATCCGCAGCGTGCGCTGACCCTCCGGGCCCCGTCCCCTCCGGGCCTCGCCCCCCGCATCCTCCGGTCCGCCCCTCCCAGGCGGCGGCCCGGCCCGCACTCCGGCGGGCTCGCGCCGAGGGTCGCGAGCCCGCCGGGCCCACCCTTTCCGACCCTCACCCCGTTCAGCTTCTCCGCCCTCTTCAAAGGAGCGTTCCGTGCAACGCAAGCGAGTTCTGCCGTTGGCCGCCCTGCTGCTCTGCGCGCCGGCCCTCGCCGGTACGGTGCCCGCCGCCGCGGCCGAGCCGCAGGCCGGACCGGCGCCCGCACCGGTGCCCGCGGCCCCGCTGCGGATCCTGCTCACCAACGACGACGGCTACAACGCCCCCGGCATCCGCCTGGCCTTCGCTCGGCTGACCGCCGCCGGGCACGACGTCACCATGGTGGCCCCGCTGACCAACCAGAGCGGCGCGGGTACGAAGACGTCCAACGTCCCGTCCCTCACGGTCCGCCACCCCGAGCCGAAGGTGTGGGCGGTCGACGGAACCCCCGGTGACTCGGTGAGCTTCGGCCTTTCCGAGGTGTTCGAAGGGCGAGCGCCCGATCTCGTCGTGTCGGGGACCAACTTCGGCCCGAACGTGGCCGCGCTCGCCACTCACTCCGGCACGGTCGGCGGTGCCATCGCCGGACTGGACGCGGGCGTACCCGCCATCGCGCTGAGCACCGGCGGCGTCACCGCTCCCGACCCCGTGACCACGGTCAACGCGATGGGCCCGACGCTCGACTTCGCGGTCAAGCTGATCGACCGGCTGCGCTCGCGAGCTCGCTCCGGCGGCCCCCTGCTGCCCCAGGGAATCGGCCTCAACGTCAACCACCCCGTCGTCGGCGCCGACGGCAAGGGAACCCCAGCCGGCGTGGCCACCACCTTCCAGGACGCGCAGGCGCTCCTGAAGGCCGACTTCACCGACGCGGGCGACGGCACCTGGAAGGTCGGCGTGAAGGTGGACCTCAAGACGCCGGCCCGCGGCAGCGACGTGGAAGCCGTGAGCGCCGGGAAGATCGCCGTCAGCCCGATGAACGCCGACTGGAACACCGGACCGGTCGACTTCGCCGTCACCGCGGCCCTGCTCGCCGGGCTCCGCCCGTAACTCCCCGCACCAGCCGGCCTTCCGGGGGCGGGGCGGGCATACCGCGCCCCGCCCCCCGGATCGCCCCACCTGCGGATCGCCCCGCCCCCGGATCGCCCCCGGATCGTCCCGAACCCAGGAGTACGGATGCCACGGCCCTCGCACCGGATCACCCGGCTTCTCACGTCAAGACCCTTACTCGGCACGGTACTCGGCCTCGCCGCGCTGATCGCGACCGCGCTCCCGGCGGCCGCGTCTCCCGGCAGATCCGCCGCTGGAGTCCCGGACGGCTCGTCCCGCCCGGTGGTCTCCGTCGCGCAGGGCGCGCTGCGCGGCCGTGCCCACGACGGGGCACAGGAGTTCCTCGGCGTCCCCTACGCCGCCGCCCCGGTCGGGGAGAACCGGCTGCGCGCCCCGCAGCCGCCCCCGCGCTGGAGGGGAGTGCGCGAAGCGGTCGAACAGGCCCCAGCCTGCCTGCAGTTCTCGCCGTTCGGGCTGAGCGACCCTGCGGCCGTCAGTGAGGACTGCCTGTACCTGGACCTGTACCGGCCGGGCCGGGACCGGGCCGGGGCCCGGCTGCCGGTGATCCTCTGGATCCACGGGGGCGCGTACAGCCAGGGCACCGGCATGCAGTTCGGTGGACGCACGATGGCGGAGCTGACCGGCTCCGTCGTGGTGAGCATCAACTACCGCCTCGGACAGCTGGGTTACCTGGGCCTGCCCGAACTGGGCCGGGAGAACGCGCTGCGCTCCGGCTCCTTCGGGCTGATGGACCAGATCCAGGCGCTGCGCTGGACGAGGGAGAACATCGCGGCCTTCGGCGGGGATCCGGGCAAGGTCACGGTATCCGGCCAGTCCGCGGGCGCGGGTTCGGTCTGCGGACTGCTGGCCGCCCCGTCCGCGGCCGGGCTCTTCCACCGGGCCGTGCTGCAGAGCGGGCCGTGCACGCTGCTGCGTACCCCCGACGGGGCGCGGGCCGAGTCCGAGGCGCGGGCCTTCGCCGCGAGCGCGGGCTGTCCCGATCCGGCCGGCATCGCGGCCTGCCTGCGGGCGGCTTCCGGGCAGTCGCTGGTGGACGCGGCCCGTACGCGGGCCACTTCGGGCCCCGCGTCGGGCGACGGGCTGCTCCCGCGGGACCCGGCCGCCGCGATCGCGGCCGGGGCCTGGAACAAGGTCCCCGTCCTGATCGGGAGCACCCGCTCCGAGGCGCGCTTCTTCGTCGCGCTGACCCAGCCCGGCCTGACTGCCGAGCAGTACGCGCGGCAGGTCCTGGCGGGCTACGGCGCGGCCGGACCGGAGATCCTCGCCCGCTATCCGGTCGCCGCGCACGGATCCCCGTACCTGGCACTGTCGGCGGTCATGACCGATTCGACCTTCGCCTGCGAAACCGCCCGGACGGCGCAGTCGTTCGCCCGGCAAGTGCCCACCTTCGCCTACGAGTTCGATGACCCCGATTCGCCGACCCTGGCGGGGGCGCAGGTCCCGGGCCTGGACGAGTCGAACGCGCACAGCGCCGAGCTCGCCTACCTGCACGACTTCACCATGGGGGAGCGCTCCCTCACCGCCGTCCAAGTCGCCCTGGCGACACGGATGAAGCGTTACTGGGGAGCGTTCGCCCGCCATGGTGTTCCCGCGGTCCCGGGCCAGACGGCCTGGCCGGCGACCGGACCGGGGACCGGATCGGCGACCGGACCGGGCGGCACGGTACTGACCCTGGCACCCAAGGGGGACCGGCTCGACCGGACCTTCGAGGCCGCGCACCAGTGCGGCTTCTGGCGCGACCAGCCCTCCCGACCGCTCTGACGGGGGACGAGACCCGGTGGTCCGTACAGGTGTGATCCGCGCCCGCGTCAACGCGTGAGCGCGGAGATCATCCCTTGGTGATCACCGAATGAACGGCGGCCCGGGGGGTGCCGCCAAGCCGCCGGATGCCCCGAGGGCCACGGTCCCCACGGGCATCCGGCGGTTCACCGCGTCCACGGCGCGGGTGCGGGCCGCGCGGCGACCGGGGATTGCCGCGCGGAACGGACCGAGCACGGTGCCAGCATGTCCGTTCGGGCAACGGAACCAGGCGAAGCCGTTGCGCAGGCACGGGAGGTGGGAACGTGACCGCACCAGCGGTGGACACGGCAGCTCGCTCGACACCCGCGGGGCCAGGGTCCACGGAGGCGCCCGCGGACCCCGCCGGGACCGCGTGCGGGTCCGGGCGCGCGGAGGCCGGGCAGGCGGCGGGGTCGGTGGAGGCAGGGCCGGTGGAGTCGGCAGCGCCGGCGAAGGCCGAGGGCGCGACGAAGACGACAGGGGCTGCCGCACCCTTACGGGCCTCGGAGCCCACGCAAACCCCCGAGCCCGGACAGGTCTCAGACCCCGAAGCGGTCTTCGACCCCGCGGAAGCCGCCCGGCCGGAGCCGTCCTCCAAGGCTCCGTCCTCCAAGGCTCCGTCCTCCAAGGCTCCGTCCTCCAAGGCTCCGTCCTCCAAGGCCCCGTCCACCGAGGCCCCGTCTCCCGAGGCCCCGCCCCGCACCGATCCCGAGCTGCTGCTCGCGGCCTCGGTCCTGCTCGCGGACGCCGCCCTCACGGCGAAACAGGCGGGCGCCGAGCTGTCGGGCGCGCTCAGCAGCCGGCGCCTCGCGCTGGAGGCGCTGCGCCGCCCCGGCTGGGCCGTCGGAACGGCGGTGTCCTGTGCCCGGGCGCTGGCCGGCCCGTCGGGGCTCGGCTTCGGGTCCCACGGCGGGCTGCTCGGGGAACTGGCCCGGTTTGCCGGGATCGTGACGTACCGCAGGCCGGCCGCCGTGGCCCTGGCCGTGGACGCCTTCGCCCTGCGGATCGGCGCGATCGCCTCCGACCACCCCAACCTGGACGCGCCGCTCGCCAGGCGGCTGACCGACGCCGTGGTGGCCGGGAACCGGCTGGAGGCGCTGCGCGCCATGTACGCGCTCGTTGAGCACCTCGGGGTCACCCGGGCCCTCACCACCGTGAGTCCCGTGATCATGGAGCTGCTGGCCCTGCTGAGCCTGCTCGACGAGAACCCCGTCAACGACGGCTTCTCCTGGGTGACGCTCGCCGGCGGGGTGCCGACCACCGATCCGTTCTTCGGACTGCCGAGCACCTTGCTGAAGTACCTCAATCCCGGCCCCGGCCGGGCCGAGCGGGCCGAGGCCGATTCCATCCTGGCCAAGGTGCTGGCCACCTCCGCCAACGACATCGTCAGCTACGTCACCGACATCGGCGCCCTCGGCAACCACGGACTGGTCCTGCTGCGCCGCGTCGAATGCACCGACGGCGCCGTCCGCCACGTCCTGCTGCTGCCCGGAACGAGCTTCGCCCTGCTGAGCAACAGCACCCCGCAGGACCTGGTGGGCGCGTTCGACGGGCTGCTGCGCACCGATACGACGTACACCCGCGCCGCAAGGAAGCTCCTGCTGCGGGCCGGGGTGCCGGCCGGGTCGGAGATCATGCTCGTCGGGCACAGCCTCGGCGGGCTGACCGCGATGAACCTCGCGGCCGACGTGGAGGTCTCCTCCCGCTACCAGGTCACGCACGTGATCACGCTGGGCTCGCCCATCGACGGCAAGCGCCCCGCCGACCACACCACCCAGGTGATCAGCCTGGTCAACAAGCACGACGTGATCCCGATGCTCGACGGACGAGGGCCCGCCTCGCCCAACGGCATCCCCGACAGCTGGGTCGAGCTGGCCTGGCTGGACGAGTCGTACGACTACCCCCTGTCGCACGCCCCACAGGCCTACTCGGACACCCTGCGCGGCCCCATGGCGCACCACCGGGAGAAGGTCAACGCGCTGATCGGCGCCTACGACGGCCGCATCGTCGGCAACCAGCCCTACATGCTGCGCGACAAGTGACCCCGGGAGAAGCCGAGATGATGCCCGTCCCCGAGACGATGCCCGCCCCCGAGATGGTGCCCGTCCCCGAGATGACCTCAGCCCCAGGGGCGACGCCCGCCCCCGAGAGCGCCTGGGCCCTGGAGAGCACCGTGCTCGGCGCCGCGATGGTCGCCCGGCGGCTGCCCTGGAGCGATGCCGCGGCCCGTGCGCTGGGCCTGGACCTGCTGAGCCCCGAAGGGGTGACGCGGTCCCTGCTGGAACACCTGCGGCGCGCCCGCTCCGGACGCCCGGTCCGGGTGCGCACCCCCTTCGGGGAGTTCCTCGTACCGCTGAACCCCGCGGTCTGCGAGGCCCTCCTCGTCCGGGCCGGCGAGGAGGGGGCGCTGGAGCCCGCCGCGGGGCTCACGGCCGCCGGGCGCCGGTACGGGCTCTCCCCGCACACCGAGTTGACCTCGGAGGTCGCCGCAGCGGACGGCGGGCTGCCCGCCCTCGTGGCCCGGGACGTGGACGAGGCCGTCGCGGGCCGGCGCGGGGACGGCACCCTGGAGTGGCAGGGCTGGTACGAGGTGATGGCGCGGCTGAGCCGGCGCCTGGTGGCGGGCGAAGCGGCTGCCGAGGACACCCTGCTGAGCGCGATCGTCGCCCGGTCCGCGGCGGCGGAGAACCGAGCCGCCCGCGCGGACCTGACGGCCGCCCTGCGGCGCCGGACGGCCCGCTACCTGGAGGGCCCCGACCCCGCTTCGCTGGCCGGCCGCCTCGTCGCGGCGGGCACCTGCCCGGACACCGCGGTCGCGGCGCTCGCCCACGCCCTCTCCCTCGTCTCCGAGGCCGCCACCGCGACGGTCCTGCAGGCCCTGGCCCTGCACGCCCTGGACCCGGCGGCCGCTCCGGAGGAGGCCGTGGCCCGGGCGCTGCGGCACTACCCTCCGGTGGCCGCCTCCGTCCACCGGGTGCGGGCGCCGTTCGTCTGGGAAGGCCTCGGGATCGCCGCGGGCACGGAGATCCTGTGCGCGCCGGGCTGGCTCCCTCCACCGAAGGAGGGCGACGGCCCGGGCATCTGGCCGTCTGCGCTGTGCGGAGCACCCGGAGGGTGCGCGGCGACCCGCCTCGCGGTGCTCGTCGCCGAGGAGCTTGTACGCGGGATCACCGCGGCGGCCCGGCCCTTCGTGGTCTCCCCGCACCTGACCGCGGGCCGGCTGCCGGGCCGGCTCGACCCGCGCTCGCTGCTCGTGGCGCTCGCGGAACTCCCCGGCGGGCCGGGCGACGGGCGGGTGACGGTCGGAAGCCCGTCAGCCGTGCCGGTTCCGGTACGCGGCTGCGCGCCCGGGGCGTACGGGGCCCTCGCGCGGGCCAGTGCGGAGCGGCTGGCCGCGCACGCGGAGAGCCTCGCGGCCTGCGCCGGGGCGGACGGCTGGGACCGGGACGAGGCGGGGGAGGACTTCCGCATGATCCTCCTGGACCATGCGGAGCGGTGCGCGCACGCGGCCGACGGTGTCGGCCGGGCCGCACGCCGACTGGTGGACTGATACGTGAACCGGGCCCCGTCCGGGCGGTCTTCGGCCGGACGGGGCCCGGCCGATCGCCGGTCGGCGCCGGCCCGGCGGGGCTACCAGAAGGGCGTCGCGCGCCTGGCCCGCTCCCTGTCCACCAGGGACTGGACCGCGTCCTGGGCCTCGGCGCACAGCCGCCGGGAGGCGGCCGACCGGGCGGCGAAGGACTCGGGCCGGGGCGGCGCGGGGATCGGCTCGCCCACGGTGATGAGCCACTTCGCGGGCAGCGGGAAGAGCGGGGTGAGCGGGAAGTAGGGGAGGTCGAACAGGCGCGCCAGGGCCGGGATCTCGCCGAGCCTGGGGCAGGCCTCCTCGGCGCCGACGACGGACACCGGCACGACGGGTGCGCCGGCCTGGATGGCGGTCACCGCGAACCCGGGGCTGAAGGGGCGCAGCCGGTAGCGCTCACGGAAGGGCTTCTCCAGGCCGGAGGTCCCCTCGGGAAACACGCCCACGAGTTCCCCGGCGGTCAGATGTTCCAGCCCGAGCGTCGGATCGAGAGGAATGGCGCCGCCTTTCCGGGCGTACGAACGAATGACCGGAAACCGGAAAACGGGGGCGGCGGACGGTACGCGCAAAGGGCGGTCCAGATGGCGGGCGAGTGCTTTGACGAGGATGAACGCGTCGAGCCCCCAAGCCCCCGAATGGTTGGCCACGAACAGGGCCGGCCCTTCCTCCGGAATGTTTTCCCACCCGGTGACGTCGAGCCGGAAATAATCGTCCATCAGCCAGTCGAGCAGCCGGTCCCAGACGCCCTCGCCCGCTTCCCCGAGCCACTCCCTCGCGTACCGGAGTTCCGCGGACCCCACCTCGAGCACACCGGTCACGCTTTCCGACACGAGTATTCTCCTTGATTCTCCGGCCATCGGCGCCACCCTGACGCACGGGGCCGCACTACCGCAAATGAGGGATTCCATGACTTCTGTGACTTCTGCGACCACCATGACTTCCGTGACCACTTCCGCAGAAGAATCCTCGGTCGACCTGATCGGTGCGATCCTCATTGAAATGTTCGAATTCCCGGCGGAGGAGGTTCAAGGCGGTGTCCTGATGCGGGATCTGGTCACCGACTCGCTCATGGTGGTGGAGCTGGCGATCGCCCTTCACGAGCGGCTGGGCATCAAGGTCGACGAGGAGGAGCTCCGTGCCCTCACCCTCGACGAGTTCGCCGCGGTCCTCGACGCGCGCCGCACCGCTCGCTGAGGCGCAGTTCCCGGCACGCACGCCTGGCCGGCCGACCTCCGGCCGGGCGGTGGCCGACCGGCCGGAGGGGTTCGGGTGCGGCCCTAGCGGGCGCCCGCCGAAGCGTGGGCCGGCGTCGCGGAGGACACCGTCATCGCCGCCGACGTGGAGTGCACGGTGTCGAGCTGGGTCTCCATGTCGTCCAGCGCGCTGCGTACCGCGGCGATCCGCAGCAGGAGCTCGTCGGCCGCGTCCGGCGGCGACTGGGTGGCCAGGAGTGCGGCCCGCTTCTCCTCCTTCTCGGCCTCCTCCTCCATCTCCCTTGCCTCCTCCAGGGCGTTGAGGACCACGCCGATCAGCACGTTGACCAGGACGAAGGATCCGAAGAGCACGTAGGAGGCGTAGTAGAGGAGGCTCAGCGGGGAGATGGCCAGCCCCGCGTGGACCGCGTCCCCGAGCCCTTCGAGCGTCATCAGGAGGAACAGGGTCAGCGCCGCCCGGCCGATGGACCCGTAGTGCTGCGGGTCGTGGTGGGCGAAGCAGATCCAGCCGACCATCGCGTACACGTAGACGATCAGCGCGCCCACGAACAGGAAGCTGACGGTACCGGGCAGGCTGCGGCCCACCGCCACCAGCAGGACCCGCAACTGGGGCATGAACCGGGCGGTCCGCAGGACCCGCGCCAGCCGCAGCAGTCGCAGGAGCGTGGTGTTCTCCCGAAGGAACGGGATGAAGGCCGAGGAGACGACGAGCAAGTCGAAGACGTTCCAAGGGTCTTGGAAGAAAGCTTTCGGCCGGTCGGCGTGAGCGCCCAGCCGGATCAGCATCTCCAGGGTGAAGGCGATCACGCAGAAACGCTCGGTCGCCGAAAGCAGGCCGCTGTACTCGGAGGAGAGGCCGCTGTACGTCTCGGCCCCCAGAAGTGCGGCGTTGAAGAGGATCACCGCGAAAACGGTGAGCGAGAACGCGGGCGCCTCGCACACGTCACGGCAGTGTGCGGCAAGCCTTCCACGCCAGGTGTCCACCGCGGTCGGGTCGGTCATCGTGCTCCCTCGTACGGGCCACCGGCCGCCCCCGGCCCGCACGCGCCGGCTGCGCCGCGACGGAAGACGAGGCAGCCGAGGCGATGTTCATGTTCCGCGTCGTGTAACGCCGTACGGGGGAAATCGAGACGCCCTGGAGCGCTACATCGCCCGATCGGGGACCCGGCAAGCCCGCCAAGCCCGGCGGGGTCGCGGTCCGCACCGCGGCCGCCGCGGTGCGGCGGGCAGGATGGGGGCATGACGAGTCGTGACGGTGGGACCGGACAGGCATGGGCCGCCTTGGGCGGCCCGGGGGAGCTGGTGGAGCGGGTCGGCTTCCAGGGGCCCAGCGGGCTGGGGGACGGGCCGCTGCCCGTGCGCGAACTCGCGCGGGCCACGGTGGGCGCGTGCGCGCTGGCCGCCGCCGAGCTGGCCGCCGTACGGGCCGGGGGCGGGGCGGACGACGTGGCCCCGCTGCTGGTCGACGAGGGGGCCGTGGCCACGGCGTTCGTCAGCGAGCGCCACCTGCTGGTGGACGGCCGGCCGCCCGTGACGTTCGCGCCGCTGTCGGGATTCTGGCGGGCCGCCGACGGGTGGGTGCGTACGCACGCCAACTACCCCCACCACGAAACCGCGTTGGTACGGGTACTCGGCGCCGGGACCCGGGAGGGCGTGGCCGCGGCGATCGCCGGGCGGCGTGCCGTGGACGTCCAGGAGGAGGTCTACGCGGCGGGCGGGCTGGCGGTGGCCGTGACGCGCGAGTACGGCGCGCCGCAACCCCTCGTGGAACGGACCGGCCCGGGCGCGGGCGGGCGGCCCCTGGGAGCGCTCCCCGCAGGCACCGGGCGGCCGTTGGAGGGCCTACGGGTGCTCGACCTGACCCGGGTCATCGCGGGGCCGGTGGCCACCCGGACGCTCGGACTGCTCGGCGCGGACGTGCTGCGGATCGACTCCCCGGGACTCCCCGAGTCGGACGACGCGTACGCCGACACCGGCTTCGGGAAGCGGTCCGCGCTCCTCGACCTGGGGGAGACGGGGGACCGGACGGTCCTCGACGGGCTGCTGGCCGGGGCGGACGTGGTGATGTGCGGATACCGGCCGGGAGCGCTGGAGCGGTACGGACTGGGCGCGGAGGAACTGCTGGCGCGCCGGCCCGGCCTGGTGGTGGCCGAGCTGTGCGCGTGGGGCCGGCAGGGCCCCTGGGCGGGGCGCAGGGGCTTCGACTCGCTGGTGCAGGCGGGGTACGGGATCTCCGCGGTCTGCGGGGACGAGCAGGGCCCCGGGGTGCTGCCCGCGCAGGCACTGGACCACGGGACGGGGTACCTGGCCGCCGCCGGAGTCCTACGGGCCCTCGCGGAGGGCGGTGGGCAGGCCCTGCGGTTCTCCCTGGCGGGGACGGCGTCATGGCTGGTCCGCGAGGTCCCGGGCGCCGGGGCCGCCGTACCGGGGTACACCCCGGAGCCGTGGCTGCGCGAGAGCGCATCGGGGTACGGGCCGCTGCGGTACGCGGCTTCGCCGCTCGGTGGCCCCGGCTGGGAGCGGGGCCCCTCCCGCTGGGGGACGGACCGGCCCGCCTGGCTCTGACCCGGGGCGGCGGGAGACGGGGGAACGCGCCGAAGCGGGGCCCCGGCCAGGGTGTTGGCCAGGGCCCCGCCGGGTGGTGCCGACTGCCTCCGGGGTGTGGTGGTGCGGCGGGTCCGCAAGCGGACTAGAAGTAGACGTTCCAGGTGACGTTGACCGAGGAGGACTTGCCCGCGGCGTCGGTCACGGTGAGGGTGCTGCCACCGAAGCCCCAGGTGGTGGGGGAGCCGGTGATGACACCCGTGGCGGCGTTGAGGCTCAGGCCGGCGGGCAGGCCCGTGGCCTTGAAGGCGTAAGGCGCGGTGCCGCCGGCGGCCTCGAGGGCGAGGCTGACGGGCTTGCCGATGTAGACGGTCTGGTTGCCCGGGTTCGTCAGGACGGGGCTGGTGCCGGTGACGGTGCTGACGGTCCAGGAGAACGTGGTGGACGCGGTCTTGCCGGCGTTGTCGGTGGCCGTGACGGTCACGTTGGAGGTGCCGGCCGTGGTGGCGGTGCCGGTGACGGTTCCGGTCGCGGAGCCGATGCTCAGACCGGCGGGCAGGCCCGTCGCGGACCAGGCGTAGGGCGCGGTGCCACCGGTGGCCTTGACCGTCAGGGTGGCCGCGGCGCCGACGGCGGAGCTCTGGTTGCCGGGGTTGGTCACGGACAGGGCGGTGCCCGCGGTCGTGATCGTCCAGGAGAAGGAGGCGGACCCGGTCTTGCCGGCGTTGTCGGTCGCGGTGACGGTCACGTTGGAGGTTCCGGCCGTGGTGGGGGTACCGGTGATGCTGCCGGTGTCGGAGGCGATGGCCAGGCCGGCGGGCAGGCCCGTCGCGGACCAGGTGTAGGGGGCCGTGCCACCCTCGGCGGTGTTCTTCAGCTCGGCTATCCGGGCGCCGATGACGCCGTTCTGGGCCGAAACCGCGGAGACGGTGACGTTGCCGGGCTGCGGGGTGGTGACGGCCAGGGCCAGGTTGAACCGGGTCAGGGCCTCGACCACGGGCTGGAAGATGGTGAACTTCTCCCCGCTGCCCGAGGTGCAGGTGGCACTGCCGCCGCCGGAGTGCAGGCCGACGGCCTTGCCGCCGGTCGCGGTGACGTACGCGCCGCCCGAATCGCCGCCCGCGGAACAGGCGTTGGAGTACGACAGGCCGTCGATGACCACGCTGCCGTAGTCCACGCTCTGGTTGACCTTGGTGACCTCGCCGCACCGCATGCCCGTGGTCTGCCCGGAGCGGCAGATCGCGGTGCCGACCACGGCGTCGGCGGATCCGGTGACGGCGATGGCGGTGTGGGTCGAGTCGCCCGCGACGTACGGGGAGAGGTTCCACCCCGACTGGTCCACGTCGACGACGCCCATGTCGCCTTCCCGGGCGTTGATGCTGCTCTGCCCGTCCTTGTTGGACGTGCCCACGCGGGTCCCGTCCTTGCCGTAGGCGGCCTGGTTGACGTCGTTGGTGCAGTGACCTGCCGTCAGGAAGGTCTTGGCGCCCCCGGTGGCCCGGGTGGCGGCGAAGCCGATGGAGCACGGGCTCTCGCTGCCCGGCACCCACTTGTCGCCGCCGGTGACGTCGGCCTGCTGCTGCGGCCTGTCGGAGGTCTCCGTGACGTGGACGATGCCGCCCATGGCGGCGAGGCGGGCCACGAAGGCGTCCGTGGAGGCGTTGCGCGCCGTCCGGTCCACCGTGACGACGATCCGGTTGTTCCGCACGTCGGGACCCCACGCGACCACGCCCGCGATCCCGTCGCCGATGTCGCGGCTGACGGCCCGGGTGGTGGCGGCCAGTTCGGCCGGGCTGTAGCGGGCCTGATGGGCGACGGCGCCCGCGTCCCGTACGAGCGCGGCGTCCGCGGCGCTGGAGACGGCCGCGTTCAGCCGTCCCGTCGAGGAGTCGAACCACATGCCCGCCACCCGGTCGCCGACCCGGCCCCGGATGAGGGTGGCGGCCCTGCTGGCCGCCGCTTCGTCGGCGATCCGGTCGCGGGCCTGTTCGGGGGAGAGGCGGAGATCGCGCTGCATGGCCTCGAGGACCTGCGGGGACACGGACGGTCCGGGCCGCGCGGCCTGGGTGGCCTGAGCGGGCAGGGCGCTGAGGCCGCCGAGCGCGACGACGGCCGTGACCGAGGCCGCGGCAACGGAGGCCCACTTGGACCTGTTGGGCAGATTTCGCACGGAAATCCCTTCATGGGGGGGCGGACCGGAGGGGTAGGCCGGTACGGATGCGCGTCCCGTGGGGGAGCACGGGACCCGTTCACGTCCCCGGAGTGCGGAGGTCGGGGAGCCGCGTCTGCGCACTCCGGGGTGGCCAACAGAGTGATCCCGGGCCGGTACCGCGAGCATCGGAGGAATCCCTTGCTGCCGATGGCGTCGACCGCGGGCCGTCCGGTACGCCGCGTGCGGCCCAACCGGCCTTGCCCCGGCCCGCGGCGTTGTCCTACCACGTCGGCCGGGGCCGGGGCTCACGCGTGCGCGGCGCGGGCGGCGGCCCCGCGCGGCGCACGCGCGTACGGCTCCCCGGGCCCGTCGTGCCGGGCCCGGGGAGCTGTACGGCGAGCCGTCCGGACCGCGCCCCCGCTCCTCCCGTGGGGGGCTGCGGTGCTCCGGGTCTGCCACCCCTCACCCGGAGCGCGGACGGCCCGCCGTCGCACCACCATCGCCGGGAGCGGGACCCCTTGGCATCAGGGGAAACCCTTGATCCCCCGGCCCGGTGGTACCCGGCGTTGTCACGGGAACCGGCGCCGCCTACGGTGCCTCCTCGTGATGCCAGACAGCGACGTGAACGACCCGGCAGACCTGGCCGACCCGTCCGGCCCGGCCGACTCCGCGGCCGGCCCCGTGCCGGTCGCGGGGGGCCGGTACGCGGTTTCGGGCGCGGCCGGACGCGCGGCCGCCGTGCTGGAGCGGGAGGGGCGGGTGGCGCTCGCCGGTCCCTGGGGCGCGGGCAAGACCACGGTCCTGGAGGAGGTGCTGCGCACCCTGGTCCCCGGCAGCGGCAGCGGCACCGGCACGAGATCCGGATCCGGGCGTACGGTGCTGCGCGTCACGGCGGTCGAAGAGGACCGCGGCCACGTCTTCGGCGCGCTCGCCCAGATGCTGTCCCACTGCGGCCCGGCCCACCTCGCGGTGCTCTCCGGCCGGCAGAGCGAGGTGGTCGACCGGATCCTGCACCGGGGCGCCGACGAACCGCTCGCCGCCTCCGAGCAGTTGCCCGCCCGCCTCGCGGTGACCGCGCTGCTCGCCACGGGCCGCTGGATCCTCGCCGTGGACGGGGCCCAGTGGCTCGACCCGGCCAGCGCCGACGTCCTCGGCTACGCCCTGCGCACCCTCGCCGCACCCGGGCTCACCGCGATCGTCACCGAACGCGTCCACGGCCGGGCGCAGTCCGCCGCCCGGCTGCTCGGCGGGCATCCCGCACAGGTCGACGTGGACCCGCTCGACGCGGAGGAGACGGCCGCCCTGCTCGACGCGCACGGACTGCCCACCCGCTGGGCGGGCCCCCTGCAGAGCCACTGCGGCGGCCACCCCCTGCTGACCTCCGTGTCCTGTACGGCACTCGCGCGGCTGCCCGCCTCCCAGCGGCAGCGGCCGGTCATGACCGCGCAGACGGTCGACGCGGCCGGGGCCTGGCTGCGCTCCACGCTCGGCGACGACGCCCGGCACACCCTGATGCTCGCCGCACTGACGAGCCGGCCCTCGCTGCCGCTGCTCCTGCGGGCGGGCCGCTCCGACGCCGAGGAACACCTGGCCCAGGCCCGGGAAGCCGGGGTGCTGAGCGTGGATGCGGCGAGCGCCGTCCACTTCACGGCGGCGGCCCTCGCCCGGGCCGCCGCCCGCTCCGGGGCCCGGCCGCTGCGCGCGGCCGCCCACCTGACGCTGGCGCGGGCCGTCGGGGACCCCGTCCACGAGGTGCGCCACCGGGCCCTGGCCGCGGACCTGCCCGACCAGGGGCTGGCCGAGGACACCGAGACCGCCGCGACCACCGCCCGCGAGGCGGGAGAACGTTCCCTGGCCGCCGAACTGTTCCTCCTCGCCGCCGAGATCACCCCGCCGGCCCGGTCCGCGATGCGCATCCGCAGGCTTTCGTACGCGGCCCAGGAGGCGGCCTGCGCCGGCTCCGTCGACATCGCCCGGCAGGCGGCCGACGCGCTGACCGCCAGCAGGGCCGAGCCCACCGATCAGGTCACCGCGCTGCTCGCCGTCGTCGACGCCCACGGCCAGGCCATCACCGATCTGGAGCCGCTGCTCGCGCGCTGCCGGGAACTCGCGGCGGGCCACCCCGACCTGCTCGCCGCCGTCGAGCTCCGTGCGGCCATCGCCGCCAACGTCGCCCACTCGGCCCCGGAGCGGGCCCTGCGCGCGGCCGGCCGGGCCGCCGAACTCGCCGCGGCCGGAGGCCACCGCCCCCTGCAGGCGGCCGCCCTGACCATGCGCGCCCGGATGGAACGCGTCCTGGGCACCGCCGATGCGCCGGGCACGCTCGCCGAGGCCCTCGCCCTCGGGATCCCGGCCCAGCACTCCGGCATTCGCAACAGCGCCCAGTACCTCGCCGCCCGGCACGCCGTCTTCGACGACCGGCTGGCCGAAGCCCGCGAACGGCTCGTGGAACTGCTCGCGCTCGCCGAACACGAGGGAGACGCGGAGGACCTGGTCGACATCTGGCGCAGCCTCGCCGAGGTCGACACCCGCCTCGGGGCGTGCGCCCCGGCGCTGGCGTGGGCCGATCAGGCCGTACGGCTGTCCACGGAAGCCGGCCTGTCCATGGGCCCCGCCTGGTACACCGCGGCGCTGACGCAAAGCGCCGCCGGATCCTTCGCGGCCGCCCTGCGCACCGCCTCCTGCGGGGCCCGCGCCTCACAGGAGGAGGGCGACGGACTGTACGTGTCGCGCAACCTCTGGGTCATGGGCGCGGTCCAGCTGCACACCGGGGACGTCGCCGACGCGGTGGCCTCCCTCACGGCCGTCGCCGACGCCGAGCGGCACGTCCCCCTCGCCGACCCCGGGATGTTCCGCTGGCAGCCGGACGCCGTGGAGGCCTTCACCTGCGCGGGCCGCCTCGACCTGGCCAGCGCGCTGCTGGAGCGCGTACGGCCCGCCGCGGGCCGGGCCGGAGCCGACTCGGGACCGGGGGCCGCGCTGGACCGGGCCCATGGGATCCTGCTGGCCCGCGGCGGCGACGTGGAGGAGGCGAGCGGCCTGCTCCACCGCACGGCGGCCGCCTTCGAACGGCTGGGGCTGCCCCTGGAGCAGGCCCGTACGCTCCTCGCCCTGGGCCGGGTCGAGCGGGCCCGCAGACGCCAGGCGGCCGCCCGTACGGCCTGGGAGGCGGCCCGGGCCGTCTTCGACGACACCGGCGCCCGTCCCTGGCAGGAGCTGACCCGGGAGCTGCTCGACCGGGCGGGCGGCTCGGCCCCGGCATCGGGCCTGGCCACGGGACCCGCACCGGGCGCGAGCAGGCTGACCGAGTCCGAGTCGCGCCTGGCGGACCTGATCTGCCAGGGCGCCACCAACCAGCAGGCCGCCCAGCACATGTTCATCTCGGTCAAGACCGTCGAGGGCATGCTGAGCCGCGTCTACCGCAAGCTCGGCGTCCGCTCGCGCACCCAGCTCGCGGCGGCCCGCGCCGCCGCGCCCCCGGGCCAGGACGCACGGACGCCCCCCGAGTGACCACAGGTCACTCGGGGGGCGTCCGGTACATCCGGTCCTGGCGGGCCCTGGAGGATCAGGCCGCGGGCGCCGGGTAGGTCGGGTACTCGACCCCGGAGACGTACTGGACGACCCGGACGACCTGGCAGGAGTAGCCGAACTCGTTGTCGTACCAGAGGTAGAGGATCGCGTTGTCCCCGTCGACCTTGGTCGCGCCCGCGTCGACGATCGAGGCGTGACGCGAGCCGATGAAGTCGCTGGAGACCGCGTCGGGCGCCGTGGTGAAGTCGATCTGGCGCTTCAGCGGCGAGGTCAGCGACACCTCGCGGAGGTAGTCGAGCACCTCTTCGCGGGTGGTCTCGCGGCCGAGGCGCAGGCTGAGGATCGCGATCGAGACGTCCGGGACGGGGACGCGGATCGAGCTGCCGCTGATCGGGGCCTTGAGGTCGGGCAGCGCCTTGGCGACGGCGGAGGCCGCGCCGGTCTCCGTCATGACCATGTTGAGCGGCGCGGAACGGCCGCGGCGGTCGGCGCTGTGGTAGTTGTCCAGCAGGTTCTGGTCGTTGGTGAATGAGTGGACGGTCTCCACGTGGCCGCGCAGAACGCCGTACTCGTCCGCCATCGCCTTCAGCGGCGGGACGATCGCGTTGGTGGTGCAGGAGGCGCAGGACAGGATCTGCTCGTCCGGCTTGATCGTGTCGTGGTTGACGCCGTGCACGATGTTCGGGACGTCGCCCTTGCCCGGAGCCGTCAGGACGACCTTGTCGATACCGGGGCGCAGGTGCTTGGACAGGCCCTCGCGGTCGCGCCACTTCCCGGTGTTGTCGATCAGGATGGCGTCCTTGATGCCGTACGCCGTGTAGTCGACCTCGGACGGGTCGTTGGCGTAGATCACCTTGATCTCGTTGCCGTTGGCGATGATCGTGCTGGTCGCCTCGTCCACCGTGATCGTGCCCTGGAACTGGCCGTGGATCGAGTCGCGGCGCAGCAGCGAGGCGCGCTTGACGAGGTCCGCCTCACCGCCGCCGCGGACCACGATGGCGCGCAGGCGCAGGCCGTTGCCGGAGCCGGTCTTCTCGATGAGCAGGCGGGCGACGAGGCGGCCGATGCGGCCGAAGCCGTAGAGGACCACGTCGCGGCCCTCGCCGCGCTCGATCTTGTTGGCGCCGGTGGCGCCGGCGACGGCGCCGGCGGTGAACTCCTCCACCGACAGACCGCGGTCGTCCGTCGCGTACGCCGCGGCGAGCATGCCGAGGTCGATCTGCGAGGGACCGAGGTCGAGGGTGGTGAGCGCCTGGAGGAAGGGGAGGGTCTCGGTGACCGAGAGCTCCTCGCCGTCGATCTGGCGCGCGAAACGGTGGGTCTTGAGAATGCTCACCACGGACTTGTTCACCAAGGAGCGGCTGTGCAGCAGGATCGTGACGTCCCGCTCCCGGTGCAGCTTGCCGATGATCGGGATCATCGACTCCGCGATCTTCTCGCGGTTCTTCCAGTTGGTGAACGAGTCGTCATTGACAGTCACAGAATTATCTTTCGAGCTAGGCGGCGCTCATATGCTAACCCGCGCGCGGATCGCTCCTTCAGGCACCCCCTGAGCAGCCCGTCAGCCCTCCGCGCGCTGGGTCACGGGAGCGCTGCTCTCGTCGCCCAGGAACTCGTACCAGCGGCGCTGGAGGCACAGGTAGCGGGTGTCCGCCTCGGCCAGCGCGAGGAAGGAGTCGACGGTGTCGGCCAGCCGCTCGCGCAGTCCCGCATCGGTCAGCTCGCCGTCCTCGCCGAAGGCGGAGTGCGCCATGGCGAGGCTGAACATGTCGGGGTACACCCGGGCCCCGAGGTGTTCGAGCGGGACCCGCAGCGCCCAGAGCCCGCGGTTCCCGCCGATCGTCGACGGGGAGGCGGACACCAGCAGCGTCTGCTTGTCCTTGAAGGGCTGCGGCCGGAACCGCGAGACCCAGTCGACGGCGTTCTTCAGGACGCCGGGCACGGAGGCGTTGTACTCGGGCGAGGCGATCACCAGGGCCTGCGCCGCGAGCAGCCGCTCGCGCAGGGCCGCGGCCCCGGCGGGCGGGCCGTCCGCCTGCTCGGCGTCGCCGTCGTAGGTGGGCATCACGAAGTCCCCGATCCGGGCGAGGTCCGCGACGGCGCCCGACCGCTCGACCTGACCGGCGACGAGCGCGGCCAGCCGGGCGTTCACGGAGCCCTCGCGGGAGGAACCCGCGAGGACGAGGACCCGGAGCGCGTCGGGTCCGGTGGTGACGTTCGGGGGAGCCGGGGCGGCCGGATCGGTCGGGAACTTCGGGCTCTGGGGCTGGTTCGCATCGGTCACGTGCGGGACCGTACGGGACCCGCCGGTGCTCCCCGCGGCGCGGCGCACGGGCTGTCACCCGGACGGGGTCAGCCGGCGCTCCAGCCGCCGTCCAGCGGGAGCGAGGTGCCCGTCACGTACCCGGTGTGCGGACCGCAGAGCCACAGGGCGGCCGCCGCGACCTCCTCAGGCTCGATGAGCCGCTTGATCGGCGACCGGGTCAGCAGCACCTCGGACAGCACGTCCCCGGCGGCTATGCCGTGCACGGCGGCCTGGTCCAGGATCTGCCCCTCGACCAGGGGGGTGCGGACGTAGCCGGGGCTGATGCAGTTGCTGGTCACCCCGTACGGGGCCCCCTCGATCGCGGTGACCTTGCTGAGCCCCTCCAGCCCGTGCTTGGCCGCCACGTAGGCCGATTTGTACGCACTGGCGCGCAGTCCGTGGACGCTGGAGATGTTGACCACGCGGCCCCAGCGGGCGGCGTACATGTGCGGCAGCACGTGGCGCAGCAGCAGGAAGGGCGCGGTGACCATCACCTGCTGGATCAGGGCGAAGCGCTCGGGCGGGAACTCGGTGATCGGGGCGACGTGCTGGAGCCCGGCGCTGTTGACCAGGATGTCGACGGCGCGGGGCAGCTCCCCGATGGCGGCGGGATCGGCCAGGTCGACGGCGTGGGCGTACCCGCCGACGAGGCCGGCGACGGCCTTCGCCGCCGCGGCGTCGACATCGGCCACGTGCACCACCGCCCCGGCCTCGGCCAGGGCCACCGCACACGCCCGGCCGATGCCGCTGCCGCCGCCCGTCACCAGGGCCACGCGTCCCGGCAGCGGGGTGGGGGAAGGAAGTTCGCTCGTCATGGCTGGAAGCGTAGGGAGGGCGCCGGGCGCCGCCCACGGTGCCGCACGCCACACTCGGGGGCGCCCGTATGGAGACGATCACCATGCGGGCGGGCGGGTGCCGAGGTGGACCCGACGGCGGCCCGCACCGGTCCGGCCTCACGCGTCGAGCGGGCAACCGGTCAGCAGGGCCGCCGGGGAGGCCGCCGGATCCCGTCGGACGGTGTGGCCGAGCGGCGGCCGCACACCGCGGCCGATCCAGTCCTCCAGTGCGGTGAAGGCGGCGCGGTGGCAGGGGGTCAGGGGGCGCAGCCGGTCGGGGAAGGCGTCGACGAGCGAGTCCACGTGGGTGCCGTCCTCGATGCGGTAGTAACGCAGCAGCGCCCCGCGGCCGGCCCGGCGGACCATCTCGGCGTAGACGTCGGAGTCCCGGGCGATGGGCAGGAGGACGTCGAGGGTGCCGTGCAGGGTGATCAGCGGTTTGCCGATCCGGCCGGTGAGGGCCGTCTTCGCGACGGCGCCCCGGACCTCCGCGGGCCGGTCGGCGTAGGCGTAATCGGCGTCGCAGGCCGGTGTGCCGGGGGCGCAGAAGGGGGTCCCGGCCTCCGCCGCACCGTCGAAGCCGGGATCGAACTCCTCACGGTAGATCCGCTGGGTGAGGTCCCAGTAGTAGCTGTGGTGGAAGGGCCACAGGAACTCCGAGCCGGCCGGGAAGCCCGCGGCGAGCATCGCCTCGTGCGCCTGCCCCGCCTGCGGGCCGCCCGCCGCGTAGACGGGGTAGGCGGCCAGCGCCGGGGGCAGGAACGTGAGGAGGTTCGGCCCGTCGGCCCGCCACAGGGTGCCCTCCCAGTCCACCCCGCCCTCGTACAGCTCCGGATGGTTCTCCAACTGCCAGCGCACCAGGTAGCCCCCGTTGGACATGCCGGTGGCGAGGGTGCGGCTCGGCGCCCGGTGGTAGCGCTGCGCGACGACCGTACGGGCGGCCCGGGTCAGCTCCGTGACCCGGGTGTTCCACTCGGCGACGGCGTCCCCGGGGGTCTGCCCGTCGCGGTGGAAGGCGGCCCCGGTGTTGCCCTTGTCGGTGGCGGCGAAGGCGTAGCCGCGGGCGAGCACCCAGTCGCCGATGGCCCGGTCGTTGGCGTACTGCTCGCGCACGCCCGGGGAGCCTGCGACGACGAGTCCGCCGTTCCAGCGGTCGGGCAGCCGGATGACGAACTGCGCGTCGTGGTTCCACCAGTTCGGCGCCCGGAACGTGCAGACGGGCGCGGCGGGCGCAGTGGGCGTCGCCCACACCGGCGGCGGCCGGGGGAGCGAGGAGGGCCGGCAGGGCCGAGGCCAGGAGGACGACGGCCGCGGCGACGGTGGTGGCGGCGGCGGAACGGGCGGGCGGTGGCACGGGGGAGCCTCCAGGAGGCGCGCGGGGAAGGTGGTGGCGGGCGGTGCGTAGGACGGGGCCGTCCCGTCACCCGGGGAGTCCCGCGGTGCCCGCCACGGTAGGACCGGCCGCGCCCGTGACGGCATGGTGCCGAGCGCCACACCCGGCCCCCGTTTGCGGGGCCCGCGAGGGTTGCGGGCGGCTGCGATCCGCTGCTAACGGCCTGATCTACTGGGGCGCATGAGCATCGGGGAACTCATCGCACGGGCACGGCGGCTGGCAGCACACGAGGGGCGGTGGATGGCCAGCCTCGGAATGTGGGCGACCCGGCGCGCGCACGGGGTCGGGGACGAAGACGTAGCCGTCGGTTACGCCCGGGCCCAGGCGTCGACGATGTACGGGATGGTCTTCTTCTTCGCGATCGAGACGGTCGGTGTGTCCTTCATGCTCGCCGCGCATCCGGTGGCCCACCTGGTGATGCTGCTCCTCGACCTCTACACGGTGTTCCTTGTCCTGGGACTGCATGCCGCCGCCGTCACCCGCCCCCACGTGGTGCGGCCGGGCGAGTTGCGGGTGAGGCGCGGTGCACGGCTGGATCTGCGGATCCCCCTCGACCGGATCGAGTCCGTCCGCCACGACCTCCGCTTCCCGGGCGCGAACAGGTCCGAGGACGGGGTGCTGGACGTGGCCGTCGCCTCGCAGACCTCGATCACCGTCACGCTGACCGAACCGGTCACCGCCGTGGACCTGTGGGGGCGAGGTACGCAGGTCCGTACGGTCCGCTGCCACGCCGACGACCCGCGGACCGCCGTCGCCGCGATCAGGAAGCTGTTGCCGGCGGAAGCCTGACGGCCCTCGCTGCCCGCCCCCGTCTCGAAAACCAGCTTCGCGTCCCTCGCCACGCGGGCCAAGTGCGTGGTCGGGGATCAGCGGGTGATGGAGATCGCGAAGGGGGTGAATCCGTTGGCCCGGATGACGTGGGGGACGAAGAGGATGGCGGCTTCGGTGGCGCGGGCGGTCTGGATTCCGCCGAGGTCGGTGATCCATTCCTTCTGCCAGCCGAGGTCGATGAGGAGGTCGCGGACGGTGTGTTTGGCCTGCGGGTCTTCGCCGGAGAGGAAGGCGGTCGGTGTCTGGGTGAGTGTGGCCGGTGCGGTCATCACGGGGAAGAGCATGGTGTTGAGGGTCTTGACGACGTGGGTTTCGGGGAGTGCTTCCTGGAGTTGTTCGGCGAGGCTGGAGCCGGGGTGGATGAGGTCGGCAGGCAGTCCGTCCGGTCCGTCGAGGGTGGCGTTGGAGACGTCCACGAGGATTCTGTCGCGCAGGTCTTCGCGCAGGGCGGTGAGGCGTTCGAGGGATCCGGCGCCGGGGGTGGCGTTGATGACGATCCGGGCGGCGTGGGCGGCGTGGGCGGCGGCGCCCGGTGTGCGGTCCGCGACGGCCACCTGGTGTCCGGCGCGGGTGAGGGCGGTGGCCAGGTTGCCGCCGACGCGGCCGTTTCCGAGGACTGCGATCGTGGTCATGGTGATGGGGTCCTTGCCTGTGTGGGGGGTGGGGTGGTCGGGGTCAGTGGGAGAGGGTGGTGACGGCCTGGGTGTGGGGGGTGGGGTGGTCGGGGTCAGTGGGAGAGGGTGGTGACGGCCTGGGTGTGGAGGGCGGGGGCGGTGGCCAGGAAGCTTTCGCTCTGCGGGGTCCAGGGGCGGCCCTGGGTGTCGGTGATCCGTCCGCCGGCCTCGGTGACGAGGAGTGCGCCGGGCAGGAGGTCGGCCCGGGCGCCGGCGTACTGCCAGAAGGCGTCGATGCGGCCTGCGGCCACGTTGGCCAGGTGCAGGGTGGCGGGTACGGAGGTGCGGACGACGAGCGCGCCCGAGAGCATCGCGGTGATCGAGGAGCCGACGCGGCGCACGACCGTCTCGTCCTCGTCCGGCCGGGCCTGGCTGGTGGCCACGATGCCCAGGCCGAGGTCGGTGGTCGGGGAGACGCGCAGTGGCCGGCCCTCGAGGTGGGCGCCGGCGCCGGTGAGCGCGGTGTAGGTTTCGCCGGTCAGCGGGAGGTGGACCACGGTGAGCACCGGCTGGTTCTCCCGTACGAGGGTGGCGGTCACCGCCCAGTCGGGCAGGGCGTGCAGGTGGTTGACGTTGCCTTCGGCGGGGTCCACGACCCACCACTCGCCGGGCGGCAGCGCGCCGCCGTCCAGTTCGTCCTCCACCCAGCCGGCGTCCGGGCGCAGGCCGGTGAGGCGGGGCCGCAGGATGTCCAGGGCCGCGTCGTCATTGGCGGCGAGCGCACGCATCAGCTCCTCACGCGTCTCGTAGCGCACCACCCCACCGAAACGCTCACGCAGCACCGAACCGGCCGCACGCACCGCGACCTCGGTCTGCTCGAGCAGGTAGGCGTCGGAGGAGACCACGTCGGTGGCCTGAAGCATTTCGGACATGGTGGTGCTCCTGTCTGAGGAGAGGTGGTGGGGTGGTGGTGAGGCTGGGCAGTCGTTGCGTCCTGGCCTCTGTCTCGAAGGTATAGAGCCCCATAGTTAACTTCAAATGCATGTCAAGCACGGCTAGGATTACTCGCATGCAATTGGACTTGAACCTGCTCACCGCGCTCGACGCGCTACTGGAGGAGGGAAGCGTGGCCGGGGCGGCCGCGCGCCTGCACGTCACCGCTCCCGCGATGAGCCGGAGTCTGGGCCGGATCCGGCGCACGACCGGGGATCAGATCCTGGTGCGCACCGGCCGCACGATGACCCCGACGCCGTACGCGATCGCCGTACGGGAACAGGTGCACGAGCTGCTGCAGCAGGTCCAAGGGGTGCTGGCGCCGAGCCGTGAACTCGACCTGGCAACGCTGGAGCGCACCTTCACCCTCCGCTGGCACGATTCCCTGGTCGCCTTGAGCGGCCCCGCACTCCTCGCGGCCGTACGCGCACAGGCGCCGGGCGTGCGTTTGCGCTTTGTCGGGGAATCGAGCATCGACACCCCTGAACTGCGGCGCGGCGAGGTCGACCTGGAGGCGAACGCCAACCTCCCGGGGGCACCGGACATCCGTGCCGAGAAGGTGGGCGAGACCCGCCTCGTCATCATCGTGAGCCAGGGACACCCCCTCACCAGCGTCGGAACCGTCACCGCACAGCAGTACGCCGCCGCTGAGCACGTCACCGTCTCGCGACGCGGAAACCTCGGCAACGCCCTCGACGAGGCCCTCGCGCGGCTCGGCCTCACCCGCCGCGTGGTGGCGACCGCACCCACGGAAGCGGCCGCGCTGGAGTTCGCGCGCGACTCCGATCTCCTGATCACTGCGCCCGAGGCCACCACGAGGTCAGCGGTCGCCGACCTCGGCCTGACCGTGCTCCCCATCCCCCTCGAACTGCCCTCGGCAGCGATGTACCTGTCGTGGCATCAGCGCTACGACACCGACCAGGCTCACGCCTGGCTGCGCGGGCTGGCCCGAACCGCACTGGCCACGCGTGGAGCGCCGTAGCCGGCGCTGCCCGGCCGGGCTCGATCCGAAAGAGGCGGCCTAGCCCTGCTGGTGCAGGCCCGGTGCCTGCCACGTGTGTGCCGGGAGGGACTCCGCCAAGGTCGAGAAGAAGCGCTGGTCGCGCCATGCCTCCAGGTTGCCGATGACGAAGAGGCAGCGTTTGGCGCGGCTGACCGCGACGTTGAGGAGGTTCGGGGCGGACGCGGCCCAGGCGCGGGCACCCGGGCGGCCGGGGTCGGTGCCCAGGATCAGGATGACGACGTCGGCCTCCTTGCCCTGCGTCGTGTGGACCGTACCCACGCGCTCGGCCGGCATCAGATCGCGGCACACCCCCTTCGCGCCCGCCACGACCTGCCGGAAGGGGCTGATCACGAACACGTCCCGGGCCAGATCCACGCCGCCCTGGTCGCGCAGCCGTTCCAGCACGCGCCGCAGCGCCCGGCCCTCCTCCGGGATCCAGTGCCCGTCCGCCTCCGCGCCGGTCACGTTCACCCAGCTGCTCGTCGGCCGGTAGACGTACGGGTCGCGCTCCGCCGTCCCCTGGACCATCAGGCCGTCGTAGGCGACGGCGTTGCTGATGGAGAACATCGGGTCGTCGCACCGCCGGTGCACCCGCAGCGGCGAGCCGACCCACACCTCGTGGCTACCGTCGGGCAGTTCGGCCGGCAGCAGGGTGCCGTAGCGGTTCGAGCGGTCGGCGAGCTGCTGCACCGAGGTGCGTCCCGGCGACCATTCCTCGGCGGCGCCGAAGTCGTCCCGTAGGGCGCGCTGCGCCGTCCACGGGAGGACCACGACCGGCTCCAGCTGGAGGGGGTCGCCGACCACGACGGTGCGCCGGGCCCGCCACATGCCGCCGACCGCCATCTGCGGCGTCGCTTGACCGGCCTCGTCGACGAACAGCCAGCCCAGCGCCTCCGGCCCGAGCCGTCCGAAGACCCGGTCGAGCGAGGCGAACGTCGTGGAGACGACCGGGACCACCAGGAACACGCTCTGCCACGCCGCCCGCAGGTGAGCTTCGGGCACCGTCCTCGGAACCGCTCCGGCGACCGCGTCCATGCCGGCCATCAGGTTGGCGTACATAGTGCGGGCCGTGCACCGCAGGAAGGCCTGGTGGAGGTGGAGGGCCGCGAGGAACAGCTCCGTGCGGGCGGCCGTGATCTCGGGGTCGGACCAGGGGGCCGCGAGCTCGCGGGCCGCGTCCTGGTCGGTGAGCCACGCGTCCTGCGGTACGGACGTGCCCCAGCGCGTGCGGGCCGCAGCGACCGTCTCCTCCGCCTGCGCGACACGGGCCCGTTCCGCTTCCCTCGCCGCCTCGCGGGTGCGCAGGCGGGCCGACGCCGCGCCCACGGCGCCCCGTACGCCGTCCCGCGCGGCCTGCGCGGCATCACGGTCCCGGCGTGCGTCGGCGACCAGATCCGCCGCCCCGGCCTCCTCCGCGTGCCAGGTGCGCGCCGCCCGGCCCAGGGTGAAGAGGCTGACCGTGAACCCCGGGCGGCGGGCCAGGTGCGCCTGGTGCGTCTGCTCGGCCCGGGCCAGGGCCTGCTCGGCGGCGGCCAGCGCGTTCTCGGCGGGCGGGAGGGTCTCCCTTACGCGGGCCACTTCCGCCTCGTGCTGCGGTAGGGCGCGCTGCGCCTTGCGCAGGGCCTCGTACGCGGTGGAGAGCCCTTCGTACGCCTCGGCGGCGACGATCCGTTCGGCGCGCAGCCGCTCCACCTCGGACAGTGCGGCCTCGAAGCGCTGCTTTCCCTCGCGCCACACGCCCGCCTGCGGGGTGTCGCGCCACTGGCGCAGGAGGTGGGAGAGGCCGCTGCCGCTGTCGACCCAGGCGTTGCGGGGCCGACGGCCCCGGCCGTCCGGCTGCGGGGGGACGGACGGTGGGGGCGGGGCATCGGTGTCGGTCTGGCGGTACTTGCCGTGCCAGAAACGGTTGACGAACTCCAGACGGTTCTTCTTGCTGCCCAGGCGGGCCGCCACCGCGCCCCACGCCGGCTCGCCCTTGAGGAGGCGGGTCGCCTGCTCGGCGAAGTAGTCGGCTTCGTCCCGCCACTGCTTGCCGAGTGCCTCGCGGGCCGGGATCTCGGTGGAGATGTTCTCCACGGCTCCGTTGTTCGCGGAGGCGACGACCATCTCGAAGCCGGTGAACTCAGGGCGCAGCGGGGTGACCGTACGGGTGTAGTCGCCGCTCTTCCACACGTACGGGGCCTGCTCCGCGAAGGCCTGCGACGGCAGGCGCAGCTCGGCGAGGCGGCGGGCCCGCTCGACGACGGCCGCCGCGAAGCAGTCGCGCAGCATGGTGGTCTTGCCGGTGCCGGGCGGGCCGTTGACGGCGAAGATGCCGGCGCCCGGGGCCAGCTCGGTGTGGATGGCGTTGACGGCGAACTGCTGGCTCAGCGCGAGTGCGTGCGCGGGGTCGGCGGGCCAGCGGCCGAGCGGGGTACGGGTGGGGGCGACTCCGGCGAGCGCGACGCCCGGATTGCGGCGCAGGTCGATGCGGCGGGTCTTGTCGAAGGCGGCGCCGGGGGTGAGGTACGCGGCGAGACCCGGGCCGGGATCGTGCGAGGCGAGCTCGCCGGCCACGAGGTCGAGGTCGGCGGCGATGAAACTGTTGAGGAAGTCCTGCTGGTCGGCGGCGTCGGCCGCGCGGTCCAGCCGTACGGGGACGCTGCGCACGCGTACCCCGGCGGGGTCCAGCGGTACGGAGACACCCCAGGCTTCGGCCAGCTCGGCGCTGAAATCGAGGAGGTGACCGGCCGTGATGACGCCGGACCCGACGGGGGAGGCGTCCTCGTCCTCCTCTTCGCTCTCCACGGGTGCGGAAGCGGACTCGCCGAGCGCGGACGCCCGGGCGACCCACGCGTCGGCCTCCTCCTCGAACCCGTCGAGCCAGCCGCGACTGCCGGGGCCGGGGGACACGGCCCGGCCGGTGGCCCAGGCACAGGAGGAGAAGACGGGGGAGTCCAGCAGCAGCCGGCCCTCGTCGGTGACGGTCAGCGCGAAGAGAGCGCTCTCGCCGTTCATCCGGCCGTCGTGGTCCTCGCCGCTCTCCCCGAAGACGCGGAGCAGGGTGTCGCGTACGGCGGCGAGCGCGTAGGCACCGCCGTAGACGACGTGCTGCCAGCCGTAGCCCGGCTCGACCGGGACGGACCGCAACGGATGCCCGGCCTCCCAGGGCATGGGCCCGTCAGGCTCGCCCGCGTAGACCCGATCCCGGACGGACAGGGCGGGCACCTTCTGCGGGCTGAACAACTCGACCGCCCGCCAGTACCCGACGACCCCGCTCCGCCGCCGACGCTCGTCCCCCAGCCGCGTCACGCCCGCTCCCGTCATCGGTGATCACTACTGCGCACCTTACGGGGATCATGGCGATGGGTCAGGCGGTTGGCGGGCCCCGGCCCGAACGGCGGTTCCCGTCGTGCGCGGTGCGGCCCTGGCCGGGAGGGTGACAGCATGGGCCACTGGTGGTACCGCAACGTCCTGGAGCCGGGGAAGCTGCCGCTGCTCCTCGCGCTGTCGGCGTTCGTCGTCGCCTTCGCCGTGACCCGGGTCATCACCCGGATGATCCGCGCGGGGAAGGGGCCGTTCCGCAACGTCACTCCGGGCGGACTCCACGTCCACCACGCGGTTCCGGGAGTGATCCTGATGACGGTCGGCGGTTTCACGGGCATCGCCGCGGCCGGCCAGTCGGGGTGGGGGGCCGCGGTGGCGGCGGTGTTGTTCGGGATGGGGACGGGGCTGGTCCTGGACGAGTTCGCACTGATCCTGCACCTGAGCGACGTCTACTGGACCAAGCAGGGCACGATCAGCGTCGAGGTCGTCATCATGACGGCGGCGCTGGCATCGCTGCTGCTCTGCGGGTTCCTTCCGCTGGGGGTGGACGGGCTGACGCCCGACGAGGAACGCAGCCGCCTGACAGCGGTCGCCACGGTGGTACTGAACCTACTCTTCGCGGTCGTGGCCCTCTTCAAGGGGAAGCCCCGGATGGCCGTTCTCGGTGCGGTCGTTCCCCTCATCGCGATGGTCGCCGCCGTACGGCTGGCACGCCCGGCGTCCCCGTGGGCCCGGCGCGTCTACCGTGACCGAGCCAAAGCCCGGGCCCGGGCCATCAAACGGGCCTACCACCACGACCGGCGCTGGAACGGGCTGCGCCGCCGGGTGGACTACCTCATCGGCGGCGCCCCCAGTCAGTAGGTGTCATGCCGATGGCGACGTATCCCGTGAGGTCCGATTCTCCGTCGCTGCGGCGACCCGCCCCCTCCGAGTCGCAGACCGCCGTGAAATCATCAACGGATGATCAACCCTGAGGCCATGGTCGGCAGGCGCCTGCTGCAGGTGACGACGTCCTGGCACCACTACCAGGAGACCGAGCCGTCCCTCCTGCACATGTGGCTGCACCTGGAGGGCCTCGGCCCCGTCCGCTTCCACACGCCCGGCGATGGCTTGGCGCTGGAGATCGACCAGCCCCACGGCTCCTACGGCATGGACGAATACGGCCACACCACGGTCGAGGACGATCTGCCGGACTTCCCGATGAGCCCGTTCATCGGCCAGCAGATCCTCTCCGTTCGAGAGATTCGGTATCAGGACGGGAATCTCGACTTCGCCACCGGCATCACCGTTCAGTTCTCCGGTGGGAACATCCGCATCCTCGACCTCGCGGACGAGATCGTCCTCGCCCACGACCAGCACCTGGGACCGGTGGAGGCGCATCTCCATGAGGTGACGGCGTGCACAGGCCCGGATCCCTCGCCCTCGGCTCCTGTCTAGTTCAGTCGATGCCGTCGACGATGCGGAAGTCGCGCGCGAAGCCGTCGGGGAGGGCCGCCAGCGCCTTCTGGTACGCCTCGCTCTCGTACGCCGCGACGGCCTGCTCGAAGCTGTCGAACTCGATCAGAACGACGCGTTGCGCGATTCCGGCCTCGTGGGCGACGACTCGACCGCCGTGGGAGGGGATCCGGGACGGGAGGCGCCCGCCGCCGGCCTGGACGGCCGGACCGGCCAGCTCGTCGTAGGCGGTCAGCCCCTCAGGGTCGGAAAGGGCGGGGTAGACACTGACCCAGTAGCCCTTGGCCATGGAAACCTCCTGTGTTCGGCCGGACACGTCTGACTCGGATCGGCACTCCGATCGATCGATCCCGGCCTCCGCAGGTTAGGGCTTGATCCGCGGTCGAGGGAAAGATCGGTTCGGGCTAGGCTCAGAACGGATCGTTATCAATCGGCAGGGAGGGTGCGTGGCGCCGGACACGGTGAGCCTGCGGTATTTCCTGGTGCTGGCACAGGAGTTGAACTTCACCCGCGCTGCCGCACGGATCGGGATCGCACAGCCCGCACTCAGCGCCCGGATGCGCAGATTGGAAGCGGAACTCGGGACGGCCCTGCTGGTCCGCAGCACGCGTAGCGTCGTATTGACCGCGGCCGGTGCGGCGCTGGCGGAGTCCGCGCCGCCGGCGCTGGACCGGGCGTGGGACACCGCCCGGAGCGCGGCGGCCGGTGAACTGGGCACGCTGCGCATCGGATACAGCCTCAGCACCGGGGCCGAGACGGTACCGGCCCTGGTGGACAGGATGATGCGCGGAACGAGCGGACTCGAGGTCGGCGCGGTCCCGATGGCGACCCCGGAGATCTCCCACGCGGTCGCCGACGGCCGCATCGATGCCGGGATCACCCGTGGTGAACAGCCGGGCCGTGGCGTGCGCCGGTACCTGCTGCGGCTTGCGCGCATCGGGGTCCAGATGGCGGAGCGCCATCCGCTGGCCGAACACCCGGAGATCGAGATCGCCGACGCGGCCACGTATCCGTTGCGACTCCCGGACCGTGCGGCCAACCCCGTGATCCACGATCAGCTGTCCGCACTGTTCCGAGACATCCGGCCAGAACCCCGATTCCACACGCCCGCGGTCTCTTTCGACCCGTCCCAGCGCGACCTGCGCGACGGGGCCACCCTCGCCCCGGCCGGAGAAGCCGCGGCCACGGTGCAACCGGCCGGTCTCACCTGGCGGCCACTGCGAGGCGCGCCCAGCCTGACGATCCACCTGGTCCTCCCGAGCGAGCAGTCGCCACTCCACCGCCGTATCCGTGCCGTCGCCAAAACCCTGGCGCACGAGCTGCACTGGCTGCCGGACTGACGGACTGACGGACTTCCCCGGGTTATGACGGCCGCCCGCCGAACTGCCAGTTGTGCACCTCGATGTTGGCGTACCGGTCCCGGCTCAGGACGGCACCCGCCGCATCCGGGTCCGGTGCCCGGAGCAACGCGGCCGTGCCCAGCCAGGTGGCGCCGTCGTCGGACAACAGCGGCCCGTAGGCGATCAGCTCGTCCCGGTGTTCGGCCGGTACGGCGAGGTCGGCGGCCGGCCCTGAGCCGAGGCCGAGCACCAGGTACCGGTTGCCGCCGGTCCGGCCACCGGGGAAGTCCCACATGGTGCGCCCCAGCGTGTTGCTCCACCGCCGCAGCAGCACGTCCCGGTAGACACCGGCCTGGTAGCCCGGCTCGGCGAAGGCGAACGCACGGGCATCTACGGGACCGGGCAGGTCGATGATGTGCACGCTGCCGGTGGGAGCGCCGCTGTCGCCGGCGAGGGTCGGGCCCCGGGCGATCAGCTCCTTCGCGTAACGGTCCATGTAGGACCAGTGCTGTTCCCGCAGCTCGTTGCGCAACGCTACGGAGCCGGGTCGGTCGCGGTGGTAGCAGAAGAACTCCATGCTCGTAGGGTCGCCTCAAGGAGATGGCCGGGTCGAGCGGGTTTCACGGCGCTGACTGCTCGGCGCCGGGAACCGGGGGAGCCCCTCGCACGTCACAGCCGTGCCGACCGGGCAACGGAGTACGAGGGAGAACTGCTCATGGTGCGTGGAACCAGCCGGAGACATCTGTGCGTGGAGAAGGCGAGGGCGAGGGTGAAGGGCGGCGCGGCCGCCGCCGTGGCCGTGGGCGTGGCCGTCGTGCTGCTCACCGGCTGCGGAAAGGGGCCGGCCGAGTCGGCCGTGGCCGATCCGGGCGGCCCCGCTCCGGTGGCCGCCCCGTCCCGCGCGGACCGCTCCTGCCCGGTGGAGGACCCCACCGCGTCGCATGCGCCGCCGACGCTGATCGACGGCACCCCGGCCAACACCCCCGAGGGCGAGCGGCTCTCGCAGGCCATCGGGGAGCAGGGTGAGGGCGCCTTCGCCGACATCTACTCCACCCAGATCGTCGACCACCCGGCGGGCCGGGTCGCCCTGTGCGTGACCGACCTGGCCCGCGGGCGGCTCCTGGTGGAGGCCGCGCACGCGGCCGATCCCTCAGCGGACCCGGCCCGGGCCGACCTGTACCTGAGCACGTACACGGAGCGCACCCTCCGGGACGCCGGTGACGAGCTCATCGACCTGAAGGGGGCGTTCCCGATCTACAGCGTCGCGGGCAGCCACGGGGCGGCGTTGGAGGTGACCACCACTGCGGAGGGTGCCGCTTCGGCGGAGTTCAAGGCGTGGCTGGAGAAGTCCACCGGGGGCATACCCGTCGTCGTCACGAAGGGCGAGCAGCCCACGCTCCTGGAGGGGCCGATGACGGCCGCTCCCTGACCGGCGGCCCCCGTCCGTCAGGCGGTCCGGCCCGCGCGCGTGAGCAACTCCTCCATCGCCGCCCGCGGGAGGGAGGGGTTGGCCGCGGCCGCCTCGGCGGTGTCCGAAACAGGGCGGGCGGCGCGTCCGGGTTGGCGGGCACCTGCGCGAGGATCCGTACGCCGTGCCGCGCGGCCATCGCGCGCAGCCGGTCCGGAGGTGCTCCTCGGCTCACCACGGCGCCGTGGCGCAGAACGCGGCTCCGGGTGGACTACGTCGCGGACAATCACCCGTCCACTAGCCCCGGGGCAGGACGAATCCGCACCAGCCACGCCCACGCCCACGCCCACGCCCACGCAGCCCGGCCGCGGCAAGTGCGGCTCCAGCCGCACCCACGCCGGATGCGTAGGGGCATCCCGCCTCATGCCCGACCTGACGACCGGCCAAGCAGACAGCTGGAGCATTCGTCGGGCAGAACCGAACCCTCGTGGGCGACACGGGTGGACTTCCCGGACATCCTCGTCCCAGCATGCGGGGGTTGCTCCATCCTGTGATCGATCCTGTGTCCTGCGTGGGACCGGGCATGTTCGAGGAGAATGACGTGCGCCTTCGGACCCGTGCTGCTGTGTGCTCCGCGGCGGCGGCAGCCGTGCTTCTGTCGGGGGCGGCGGATTCTCCGGCCTCACCCCACCCGGTCAACAGACTGGGCACGGTCCTTGCCCGAATCACCGTCATCGCCCAGTACGACTACAAGCTCGCCGACAGCGTCTACAAGCTCGCCGACAAGAGCCAGAAGATCGGCACGATCACCGCCTACTGCGAGCGGGTGGCCCGCAAAAAGTGCCCGAACGCGGTGAACGAGACGTGAACGCGCCCCCGCCCCCCTCGGCCTCCTCCGGTGACGAGCGGTCCGCACAGCCCGCGGCCCGCTGGGAGGAAGGGGACGACGCACCGACAGAGCGCCAGGCCGCAGCCACCCGGGCCCTGCTCCGGCTGGCGGCCACGCGGCTGGGCGGCGGCCCCGTGGTCAGGGGCGTACTGCCTCTGCGGCATCGCCGGGACCTCGTGCGCGTCGTCGTGGGGGACGCCGCCGCCCCGACCGCATACGACGTCCCCCTGCTGGACCGCGACGGGAACGAGGTCCCCGCCGCCGGGCTGCCGGCTGCAGTACGACAGCTCGTACGGCACGCCCCGGGCGACCGCACCCACGCCTCGGACGGCCCCTCGGCCGGACGGCCCTGTATCCCCTGTATCCCCGATATCCCCGGTATCCCCGTCGTGACGGTGGACGCCGTGCGACTGCTCCTTGACGCCCACCCCGCGGAACTCGACCTCACGGACGCTCTCCACGCCGCCGCGGCCACCGGCATCGCGCCGAGCGCGGACACCGACAACCAGGACGGCATCGTCCTGCTGGGGTTCCTCCTGCTCCACGAGGAACGCGCACGCTTGTACCTCGCCGGCGGCGGCCTGGCGGACACCATCGGCCTCGACGTCCGCCTGCGCGACCGCGACGGCACGGTCGTCTCCGCCGTCACGGGTCTGTCCGCGGCGCTCCCCAGCCTCATCGCCAACGACCAGTTGCAGTACAACCCGTCGGACGAGACCGACCCCTACTGCGTGGAGGTCTTCAATCTCACCCACTGGTAGGAGACGTCCTGCGGTGAACCGCGGCTCCTTACGCCGGAGCCGCCGAGCCTCGCTTGTCCTCGACGTGGACGACGTGGAGTTTGGTGCCGTCCTGGTGGCGCTTGGAACGTCCGAACAGCCCGACGGCGATGTGCGACGCATCCCCGGGCTCATCAGGGCCGACATAGGTAAGGACGTCGTGACTCCTGAACACCGGTCTACGAGTCCCGAAGCCGTTTCTGGTGGCCCCGATCCCACGAACCTTCCCGGGCCAGAGCACTCCTTCAGGCGTCGTGGCCACCGTCGCCGTCGGCATCGTGCAGGCGCTGGTCGAGGTCGTCGGTCCAGCGGCGGCCAGGTGCGCAGCTCGGCGGTCTCGTCCTCGGTGAGGCCGTACGCGGCGAACTCGTCGTCGTCCGCCCAGTCCACACCGGCGAGGCGGTCGCGCAGGTCCTGGAGGCGGAACTCGTCACGGCCGTGGCGCTCGCCGAACCCCAACCTGATCGCGGCTGAGTGAAACGCCTTGCTCTGCTATGCCGCGCTCCGTCCCGGAGATACCGGGAACGCGAAGGGGACCTGGAGGTCCCGTACGGCCACCCGGAGGGCCTGATCGAGGTGTGGACGCCGCTCGAAGATGACCCAGCGATTTCTCGCCAATGTGAGAGGAGGGGGCGACGTCGGGAGGTTCTCGGTACACAGTGGTTGGCCACTGCAGCGAGGGGCAGTCGCTTTCCCTGGGCATCAGATGTGTCGACACGACTACGGGGGTACACGTGTCCGAGATCGAGATCCTTTTGGGTCAGGCCGTCCCGGCGATCAGCGCGGCTGTGAGCGCCTACGGCGCCGCGGTGCTGACCCGGGCCGAAGACGAGGCCGCCGGCGCCACCGTGCGCCTCGGACAGCGTCTACTCGAACGGCTGCGCCGGAACAACCCGGATCGCCCGGCACTGGATGTGGCGGTGACGGATCTGGCGGAGGCGGACGACGACCCGGACGCTGTGGCGGCCCTGCGCTTGCGCATCCGGCAGGTGCTGCGGGACTCCCCCGAGCTGCGCGCGGAGCTGGCGGCCCTGCTGCCCGTGCCGAGGGCGGCGACGAGCGGTGAGCGCACGGTGGCAGTGGGCGGGGACATGACGGGGATCGTGTCCAACGGGGACGGCGCGACGAACACCGTGCGCCGATGAGTACGGCAGGGATCCCGCCGGAGGACCGGGCCGGCAGGCCGGCTCCGGCGGACCTGACCGCCTCCGTCCCGGGTGCCCGCAACGTCGTGGTCGACGTCAACCACGGCATCGTCAGCCAGGGCGACAACGCCATCAACCTGGTGTTCCAGGAGGGCGGCTACACCCGGGTCCCCAGCCTCGCGGAGCTGCCCCCTCGTCAGCCCGAGGTGCTGGCCGCGCCCGCCGACGTCAAGCTGCTCGGCCGCCAGGCACTCGTGGACACCGTCGTCTCCCAGTTGACCGAAGGCACGAGCGTCCAACTGTACGGGGAAGGAGGCGTCGGCAAGAGCGCGATCGCGGACGCAGTGCATCAGCGCCTGCGCGCCCGCGGGACGCGGGGCCATGTGCTGCGCCCCCGAACAGGGGAGACCGGGACCTTGGCGACCCTGTACGAGCGGTTGGCCACGGTCTTCTTCGGCCACCGCTTCCTGCGCGAGGTCGACGAGACCGAACTGCGCCAGGCCGTCGCCGCCGTGCACGACGTGCACATCACCGTGGTCGACAGCGCCCTGGGCGAGGCCGACCTGCGCCGACTGCTGCAGACCTTCTCCGGTTGCACCTTCCTGTTCACGTCCCCCTACCGCACACTGCCCGACGCCGCGGCCGCCCACCACGTGCAGCCCCTGCCCCGCGCCGCGGCAATCGAGCTGCTCAATTCCGAACTGGGCCTGCAGCTGGGCCCGGAGGGCCTGCAGAACCTCCAGTTCGACCTCGCCTACCACATGTCGGAGGGGCGGCCGCAGCGGCTGTTGCTGTACGCGCGCTTCATCAAGGCCTCGGACGACTGGCGCGACCACGCCGACAAGGGACCGCACGACCAGCCACCTGCCTTCGACCCCGTCCAGCTGAGTCCCCGGCACCAGGCGGCGGCGCTGGCGGTCGCCCTGAGCGAACCGGCCCGACGGGTCCTGATGGCACTGGCCACGTTCGGTACGCCGCTTGCCCCCGCATGGTTCGCACCGGTCACCGGGCACCCCGACGACGCGGGCACCGGGCAGGAACTGCTCGACCGGAGGCTGGTCGTCCAGGTGGGGGATGCCTACGCAATCACCAGTGACGCGGCGGCCGCGGTGCGGGACCTGGCCTGGGACCCCACGCCGACCGCCACGGCCGCCGAGGGACTGCACGCCGCGCTCGCGCGGCGTGAGGCCGTCGCCACCTGGCCGGACCCGCATCTCCTGCTGATGGTCGCGCGGAGCCTGAACGCCGGCCAGCAGTGGTCGCTGACCTCGCACTTCGTCCGGGTCGCGGTGTCCGCGGCGCTCACCGCGGGGTCCGGATCAGTCGCCTTGGAGCTCTACGGCCTGGGTCGGATCGCCGCCCTGCGCAGCGGTCTCAGCAAGGACCACGCCTACTACGTCCACGCCGAGGAGCAGACCCGGCACCTCCTGGAGGGCGACAAGGCGGCCGTGGCCGCTGCCCTGCTCGTCCTGTCGCCACCGCTGACCGCATCCGCCGCGGCTGCCGGCGGCAAGGTCAGCGGCTTCTTCGGGAAACTCGCCACGACCGTCACGGTCAAGGCCGGCGTCACCGCCGCCGCCGTCACGGTGGCCGCCGCGGCCACCGTGACCGTCGTGGTGGCCACCACGGGCGACGGCAAGCCCGCGGGCTGCTCCGAGGCGCTCGCGGCGAACGACGCGCTCCGCGTGCGGGACGCGCGGACACCTCAGGACCTCGCGGCCGCGTACCGGCAACTGGCCGGCGGCATGACCACCGCCGCCGGGAAGGCGGACGACCCGGCCCTGCAGTCCGTGCTCCGGCAACAGACCGTCACCTTCAACGGGAAGGCCGACACCAAGGAGGCGGAGACCCCTCAAGCCAACGTGCATCCCGATGTGACGGCCGCCCTGCTGAGCAGCGAGAAGCTGCGGAGTGGGATCGAGAACCTCCAGGCCCTGAGTCCGATCTGCCCGCTGGACTGAGCTTGGCTCTGCCGGGGATCTTGGATTTCCCAGTGCGGCAGCATGATCAAAGGTGGCGTTCTTGGCTGAATTCCTGACTCTGGCTGAAATAGGGCTGCCCCTTCGGGTGGTTACCGCCAGCAATCTCGGGGCGAGCCACTACCCGACGAGGTGGAGCGCTACCGCTTCTACCGCGTCGCGGCGCTGCGCGGCTTGCGGCCCGCCGCCTTCTTCGCGGGCAGGTCGTGGACCGTGGCGCCGGGGCCGCCCGCCCGAGAGACCTCGGCCTCTCTGACGACGGAAACCGGCTCACGCCCCGTCGGCCAGGATCAGTTCGGCCATCGCAACCAAGCCCCTGAAGGCCCTGAGTCCCTCCTGGTACTCCGCCGAACGCGCCAGCAGCGCTACGGCCGCACGGAGCTCCGGTAGGCAGTCCCGGAGAACCTCGGCGTCGCCCGGGCCGGGAACACCACCGTTCCTGAGGTACGTCATGACGCAGCCGGCCATGGTGAAATCCAGGTACGCCAGATCGTGTCTGTCGTCAAACGGCACGTCGGGGAACGGCCCGGGGTGGTGCGCGGCCCACAGGAGGGCGACCTCGCTGACGATCGCCCGGTGCCGGTCGGGCCCGGGAGGCGGAATGAGGGTGGTCACGAAGCGATCCTCCTCCACACGCCGGACCCCACCCATCGCCGGCCTCCTAAACAACGTCAGCACAACTCCTCGCCACCACAGCACTTGTGATGGCAGCCTCGCAAACAGGCAGTCACTGGCCAGGAGCAGGTCGCCGATGCGCTCGCGGAACTGGGTGCGTTGACCCACTCCGATCAGTCAGGCGGCGGTCAGGCGCGAGCGCACTCGCATGCGAGGAGCGCCTCCAACTCGCCCATCCCCACCCCTCCCGCCCTGAGTCCGGGGTGCTTCGCCACCTGGACGAACGCCGGAGGATCGAGGATCACGCAGCCCCGGGACTCGGGTATCAGGGTCACGTGCTCATCCTCCTTCCGGTCGGTCCGGTGGCGGACCCACCGGCCCTGATGGGGAAGACCGTCGTGCGCGGGCGGCGCTGCGCGCCCGGTCATGGCCACGCGCGCGGCGGTGTGCTGCCGCTCTGCATCCCGCTCTCGGGCCAACGGGCCACCTGCCGCGTCGGGGAAGGGGACGGGCTGCGGGTCCGCGAGCCGGCCACGGACTGCGGGGTCGGGATGCGCGGCGAGGGCCCGGGCCCACCCGGGCGGTCCGGCGTCCGCGTCGAGCAGGGCCAGGGGCACCGACGGCCGGTCGAGGGGGTCCATGCCGACGGGGTCCAGCAGACCGGCTTGCGCGAGCCCGAGCGCGGCCGAGTCGCCGGCGGCCAGGATCCGGACCTGCCGGTCGATGAGGTCGGTGCGCCGGCCAGCGTGCGGGCGAGGTCCTCGTCGGGATCGGGGACGCGGCCCGCGAGGTCGGTCAGCCGGTCGAGGAGATCGGCGGGCAGGGCCGGATTGGCGGCGAGGCCGCACAGGAGCCGGATCACGGCCGCACCACCCCGGGCCCGACCCGGGGCGCAATCCCGGACGCCGCCCCGGTCAGGGCCTTGGCCAGGGCCGCCGCGTAGGGCTGCGGACGGCGCCGTCGCGGTGTCAGCACGCCGATGTGCCGTGCGGGGCAGGGCGGTTCCACCGGTACGACGGCCACGCCGCGGCCTGCCAGATCGCCCTCCCCGGGCTCCTGGCCGAACCCGCCCCCGGCCCCGTGCGCATCCTGGTCTCCGACCACATCCTGCTCTCCGACCACATCCCGGCCTGAATCCTGGCCCGAGTCCCGGCCCGAGTCCTGGCCCGAGTCCCGACCCGAGTCCCGGCCTGAATCCCGGTCCGCATCCCAGCCCACATCCCTGCCCGAATCCCGGCCCGCATCCCCGTCCGCGACCCCGCCCCCCGCGGGCAGCGCGATCCGCGGGATCAGTGCGACGCCGACGCCCGCCGCGACGAGGGAGCGCGCGAAGAAGTAGTCGGTGGTGGAAGCCGCCACCCGGAGTTCGAAACCGGCTCCCTCCGCGTACCGCCGCAGGTAGGCCTCCGTCTTCAGGCAGCCCAGCACCCAGCGGTCGGAGGCGAGTTCGGCCGGGGCGACCGACGCGCGCCCCGCGAACCGGTGCCCCGGCGGCAGAACCAGCGCCAGCGGATCCTCCCGCAGTGGCAGCCAGTCGAGCGCGGCCCCCGGCCGGAGCGGCAGCGGTCCGTCGAAGTGGTAGGTCAGGGCCAGATCGGCGGCGCCCGAGCGGACCATCGGGACAGCCTCCTCCGGCTCCGCCTCCAGGACCGTCAGCTCCACCTCCGGGTGCGCGGCCACGAACCGGGCGAGGGCGCCCGGCAGCAGCTTCCGGCCGCCGCTCACGAAGGTGGCGACCGTGAGCCGGGGCCGCTCGGCGGTGACCCGGTCGATCTCGTGACGCACCCGGTCGAGCTCGGCCGACACCGCCTCCGCCGCCTCGACCAGCAGCCGGCCCGGCTCGGTGAGGGTGATTCCTCGGGTGCTGCGCACGGCGACGGGGTGCCCGAGGCCGCGCTCCAGCGCCGCGATGTGCTGGGAGACGGCCGAGGGCGTCAGGTGCAGTGCCGCGGCGGCCTTGTTGAAGCTGCCGTGCTCGGCCACGGCGCGCAGGATGCGCAGCCGCTGCACATCGATCATCAGTTTCCCTTACGACGCGAACAGCATTCCGGTAGTTCCACTGGGGACCGTACAGCGGCAGAGTCCCGGACATGAACAAGATTCTCGTCATCGGCGGAAGCCGCTATTTCGGAAAGCACCTGGTCACCCTCGAGCGGGACGCCGGGAACGAGGTGACCGTCCTCAACCGCGGCTCCGCCTCCCCGCCCCGGGGCGTCGGCCACCTGATCGCCGACCGGGAGGACGAAGCGGGGCTCCGCGCGGCGCTGGGGGAGCGCACCTTCGACGTGGTCTTCGACCAGGTCTGCTACACGCCCCGGCAGGCGGAGACCGCCCGCCGGGTCTTCGCCGGCCTCACCGGGCGGTACGTGATGACCTCGACGATGGAGGTCCACGACCCCGCGCCGCCCACCCCGGAGGCGCGCGCCTACGCCGAGGGCAAGCGGCGGGCCGAGCAGGTCCTGGGGGCGGAGCCCGCCTTCGGTCACGTCGCGGTGCGCACCGCGCATGTACTCGGGGGCGGCCGGGCGGAGTTCACCGGCCGGCTCGCGCACTACGTGGAGCGGATCGCCGCCGGGATCCCGGTGGCGGTGCACGCGGCCCCGTACCCCACCTCCTTCATCCAGCACCACGAGATCGCCCGCTTTCTCCACTGGGCGGGGCAGCAGGACTTCACCGGGCCGGTGAACGCCGCCTCGCACGGGGAGCTCGACGTGCTCGGGCTGTCCGGGGCCGTCGCCGAGCGGGTCGGCCGGGCGCCGCGCCTGCGGACCGTCCCGGCCGGGTCCGAGGCCTCGCCGTTCTCCTTCGACCGCGCCTACGCGATGGACAACGGGCGGGCCGCCGGGCTCGGCTTCCGCTTCGGGCGGGTCGCGGACTGGCTCCCGGAAGCCGTCGCGGAGAGCGCCGCCGAACTCGGGGCGGGGCGGTGACGGCGGCTCCCTCCCGGCCCCCTACCGGTCCCCGGCCCGGCGCTCCAACGGGGTTGCTACTGCCGAGTTGTTCACACTGAAGGTGACGCTGCCGGCCCGGTAACGGTCGTCGGACCACTCGATGGGGCGACCCGTACGGGTCGCGGAGACGTGCCGCTGGCGCAAAAGCGGGCTGCCGCGGCGGATTTCCAGCAGCCGGGCGTCCTCGCTGCCGGCGGGAAGCGCGTCGATGAGGTGCTCGCCGTAGTGGGCGACGATCCCGGAGTCGTTCGCCAGTCCGTCCATCACCGAGCGGCAGTCCTCGGGCATCTGCTCGACCGCCGCCGCCACCCAGTCGGCGTAGGTGGTCCGCTCGACCATCGTCGGCTCCCCGTCGAGCAGCCGGAGCCGCAGGACGGCGAGGATCTCCGTGCCGGGCGGCAGGGCCAGCCGGTCGGCCTCCTCGGTCGTCGCGGGGCGGCGGGTGCGCGACAGGAAGCGGCTCGCGGCCTGGTGGCCGACTCCCTCGGCCCACTGGGCGAAGCTGTTGAGCTCGCCGAAACTGTGCTTGCGCTCGTGGCGCAGGACGATCCTGCGGGCCCCCTGCCGCGAGCCGATCAGCCCCTCGGCGGCGAGCGTCGCCACGGCCTGGCGGACGGTGCCGCGCGAGGCCGACCAGTGCGCCGCCAGGTCGCTCTCCGAGGGCAGTTGGGCACCCACCGGGTACTGGCCGGACAGGATCGAGCGGCGCAGCGCCTCGGCGATCTCCAGATACCGCACCGTAGCCATGGTGTCCTGTTCCCCCTCGCGTGGATATGTGCACCGGCGGCACTGCCCGATGCCTGTCGCCCGCCACCAGCCTAGGCCGTGCCGGGTCCGAAGATCATCTTGAGGTCTTCCGTCATGGCTGTATCCGGCCAGTCTCCGGTCTTCGTCGAGACGTGCTCCACGCGACAGCCGCCGTTCACCGTCCGTACAGCGACCCAGGGCGAACTGGAGCCAACTTGTTCAGACAAGTGAATCCTTCCCCCAGCGTGCTCATGCGTTTTCGTCTCCGGGAGAGACCGTGCTCAGTTCCTCCGCCCGTCGCGGTGCGGCCGTCCTGCTCAGTGCCGCCGTGCTCACCACGCTCAGCGCGTGCGGCGCCGCACCCGACAAGACCGCCGGCTCCGCCGGTGGCGACGGCAAGAACAAGACCCAGCCCGGCGCCGCCACCTCGGTCGCCGACTTCGGAGGCCTGGAGGGCCTCGTCGCGGCCGCCGAGAAGGAGGGCGAGCTGAACGTCATCGCGCTGCCCGCCGACTGGGCGAACTACGGCGAGATCCAGAAGGCGTTCGCGGCCAAGTACCCCAAGGTCAAGATCAAGGCCGAGAACCCGGACGCCTCCAGCGCCGACGAGATCGCCGCGGTCAAGTCCCGCAAGGGCCAGACCCGCGCCCCCGACGTCCTGGACCTCGGCATCGCCTTCGCCCGCAGCGGCGCCGCCGAGAACCTCTTCGCCCCGTACAAGGTCACCGCCTGGGACCAGATCCCCGCCGCCCAGAAGGACGCGGACGCCCGCTGGTACAACGACTACGGCGGCTACGTCTCCATCGGCTGCGACGCCGCCCGCATCCCGAACTGCCCGCAGTCCTTCGCCGACCTGGCCAAGCCCGAGTACAAGGGCAAGGTCGCCCTCAACGGCAACCCGACCAAGTCCGGCTCCGCCTTCGGCGGCGTCTACGCGGCGGCCCTCGCGAACAAGGGCTCCTTCGCGGACATCCAGCCCGGCATCGACTTCTTCGGCCGGCTGAAGAAGAGCGGGAACTTCATCCCCGTCGAGTCCACCCCGGCCACCGTCGAGAAGGGCGAGACCCCCATCTCGATCGACTGGGACTACCTGAACGCCGGCTACGCCGAGCAGTTCAAGGGCAAGGGCGTCGACTGGAAGGTGGCCATCCCCACCGACGGCGTCTACGCCCAGTACTACTCGCAGGCCATCAACAAGGACGCCCCCCACCCGGCGGCCTCCCGCCTGTGGATGGAGTTCCTGTACAGCGCCGAGGGCCAGAACCTGTGGCTGAAGGGCTTCGCCCGTCCCGTGCTGCTGCCCGCCATGACCCAGGCCGGCACCGTCGACAAGGAAGCCGTCACCAAGCTCCCGCAGGTCCAGGGCACCCCGACCTTCCCGGCCTCCACCGAGCTGGACAAGGCCAAGGCCACCCTCGCCGAGAAGTGGGACAAGGCCCTCAGCTGATGTCCGCCTCCACCACCATCCCCCCAACGACGGGGACCGCCGGCGGCAGCACCACCCGCCGCCGGCGGCGCGGCCCGCGCACCTGGCTGGCCGCCCTCCCGCTCCTCGTCTTCACCGGCCTGTGCTTCGGCGTCCCGCTGGGCGCCATCGCCTTCGGCGCGGTCACCCGTACGGACCCGGTCAGCGGCGCCACCGAAGCGACCGGCGAGCACCTGGCGCGCTCCCTCCAGGGGCCCTACCTCGGCTCGCTCATCGGAAGCGTCCAGCTCTCCGGCCTCACCGCACTCGTGGCCGGCGTGCTCGGCGTCCTCATCGCGCAGGCCGTCGTCACCTCGCCCTCCCGCGCCCTGCGCGGGGCGACGCTGACCGCCTCCGGCGTCCTCGCCAACTTCGGCGGGGTCCCGCTCGCCTTCGCGTTCATCGCCACCGTCGGGATCTCCGGAGTCGTCACCCAGCTCGCCGACCTGACCGGCCTCGGCTGGAACCTCTACTCCTTCACCGGCCTCACCGTGGTCTACCTCTACTTCCTGACCCCGCTCATGGTGCTGGTGACCGTTCCCGCGCTGGACGGACTGCGCCCGCAGTGGCGCGAGGCCGCCCAGAACAACGGGGCGAGCGGATGGCAGTTCTGGCGCCACGTCGGCCTGCCCGTCCTCGCGCCCTCCCTGCTCGGCGGGTTCGTGCTGCTCTTCGGTACGGCCTTCGCCGCGCACGCCACGGCCGCCGCCCTCGTCGGCGGCTCCGTCCCGCTGGTCACGCTCAAGATCGCGGACGCCCTGTCCGGGAACGTGCTGACCGGCCAGGAGAACGTGGCCCTGGCCCTCGGCCTCGACATGATCGTGATCGCCGGCCTGGTCATGGCGGTCTACCTGCCCCTCCAGCGACGGAGCGCCCGATGGCTGCGATGACCCCGACGCCCGCCCCGAACGACGAGGCGGCCCCGGCGGCTCCGAGCGCCCCGGCCGCCGCGGATCCCCGGACCCGTGCGCCGCGCCGGCTGCGCTCCGGCTCCCGGCCCCGGGTGTGGCGCGGAGCCGTGCTCGCGCTCGCGGGCGCGTACTTCCTGCTCCCGCTCCTCGCCTCCTTCGTCTTCACCGTGCACGTCCCCGGCCAGGGCATCAGCTTCGAGGCGTACACCCAGCTGCTCGGCGCCGAGGGGTTCACCCGGAGCCTGCTGCTCTCCCTGTGCCTCGCCGCAGCGACCATCACCGCGTCGCTGCTCCTCGCCGTGCCCGCACTGGTCGCCGTACGCATCGGCTCGCCGCGGCTGCGCCCGGTCGTGGAGGTGATGTGCATGATGCCGCTGGTCGTGCCGCCGATCGCGCTGGTCACGGGCATCACCACGGTGCTGCGGTGGGGTCCCGAACACCTCTCCAGGACTCCGCTCTACCAGACCTTCCTCGCGGTCCAGAACCCGGACTTCCCCCTCGTCCTGGTCCTCGCGTACACCGTGCTCGCACTGCCCTTCGTCTACCGCTCCCTCGACGCGGGCCTGCGCGCCGTCGACGTCCCGACCCTGGTCGAGGCCGCCCGCAGCTGTGGCGCGAGCTGGCCCTACGTGGTCCTGCGCGTGATCCTGCCGAACCTGCGGACCGCCCTCGCCGGAGCCGCCTTCCTCACCCTGGCCCTGGTCCTCGGAGAGTTCACGATCGCCTCGCTGCTCGGCTTCCAGCCCTTCGCCGTGTGGATCGTGTCCATCTCCGGAGCACATGCCCGGATGTCGGTGGCCGTCTCCGTCCTCAGCCTCCTCATCACCTGGTTGTTGCTGCTCCTCCTCTCCCGGGCCGGGACCGCCCCCGCTACCGTGTCTCCCGGCCCCTCGCGAAACTCCCGTACCTCCCGCACCTCCGGCAAGGAGTCCTGACCCGCATGTCCCTCACCCTTCCCGAGGCCAGGAAGTCCGCGGAAAGCGAAGCGGCACCCGGCGGAGCGCGCGTCGAATTCCGCGGCCTGCGCCGGGCATTCGGCTCCACCGTCGCCCTCGACGGACTCGACCTCACCATCGAGCCCGGCGAACTCGTCGCCCTGCTGGGCCCGTCGGGCTGCGGAAAGACCACTGCGCTGCGCGTCGTCGCCGGCTTCGAGCAGCCCGACTCCGGCGAAGTCCTCCTCGACGGACAGGACATCACGCGGATCCCGGCCAACCGCCGTGACGCCGGAATGGTGTTCCAGTCGTACAGCCTCTTCCCGAACCTCAGCGCCCGCGACAACGTGGCCTTCGGCCTGCGGGTCCGCAAGGTCGGCGCGGCCGCCCGCCGCGAGCGCGCCGCCGAACTGCTCGACCTGGTCGGCCTGCCCGACCACGGCGACCGGTACCCGTACCAGATGTCCGGCGGGCAGCAGCAGCGCGTCGCGCTCGCCCGCGCCCTCGCCCTGCGCCCCCGCGTCCTGCTGCTGGACGAGCCGCTCTCCGCGCTCGACGCGAAGGTGCGGTCCGGTCTGCGCGAGGAGATCCGCCGGCTCCAGCTCTCCCTGGGCATCACCACCGTGTTCGTCACGCACGACCAGGAGGAGGCGCTGTCCATGGCCGACCGGGTCGCCGTGCTCAACGCGGGCCGCCTGGAGCAGTGCGCCGCCCCGGCCGAGCTGTACGAGCGGCCGGCGACCCCGTTCGTCGCCGAGTTCGTCGGAACCATGAACCGGCTCCCCGGACGGCTGGCCGGCTCCGGGACGGTGGAGGTGGCCGGTTCCCGGCTGCCGGTGGACGGCCCGGTGCCCTCGACCCCGGACGTCGAGGTCCTCGTACGCCCCGAGAACGTCACGGTGACGGCGGACGAGCGGGGCGCGGCAACCGTCGTCTCGGCCTCGTTCTTCGGGTCGGTGACCCGGCTGCACCTGGACCTGCCCGACGGCATCCGGGTCAAGGCCGACCTGCCCTCGCGCGAGGCGGGAGCGCTCGTACCGGGCGCGCGGGCGGCCGTGGGACTGGCCGAACGCCCCGTCCTCGTCGTCGCCACCACGGCCGAGGCCCCGGCCACGGCCTCGGACCCGGAAGAAGCCTCATGACCCGACTCGCCGCCGTCCTCTTCGACATGGACGGAACCCTCGTCGACACCGAGGTCCTGTGGTGGCAGACCACCGTGGAGATCGCCGCGGACCTGGGCCACGCCCTGACCGACGCCGACGCGCCCGAGGTGGTCGGCCGGGCGGTGGAGGACACCGCCGCGCACCTCGTACGGGTCTCCGGCGCGGGGGACGTGCGGGAGGTGGCGCGGGTCCTGACCGAGAGCTTCTTCGGCCGGGTCGAGGAGGGCGCGCCGATGCGGCCGGGCGCGCAGCAGCTGCTCACCGCCCTGGAGGCCGAAGGCATACCGTTCGCGCTGGTCAGCGCCTCGCCGCGGGTGGTCGTGGACTCGGTGGTGGGAGGCTCGCTGGCCCACGTGCCCTTCGCCCTGACCCTGTCCGCGGACGACACCTCCCTGACCAAGCCGCACCCGGACCCCTACCGGGCCGCCGCGGCGCGCCTCGGCGTGGAGCCGTGGAATTGCGTGGCGGTCGAGGACTCCCCGGACGGCGCGGCCTCGGCGGAGGCGGCCGGCTGCGGCGTGCTGGTGGTCCCGTCCCTGCTGGAGGTCCCCGCGTCGCCGGTACGCACCTTCGCGCCCTCCCTCACCGAGGTCACGTCGGCCACCCTCCGGGACTGCCTGGTGCCCGCACCCAGGTCCTGAAGCGCCCCGGTGCCGGACCCGGTCGGGCCCGGCACCGGGGCCGGGCACCCGGGCAGTCGGCGGTGAGGTGGTCGGGTCGTCAGGCGATCAGGCCGTCAGGCGATCAGGCCGTCACGCGGTCAGTCAGTCAGGCCGTCAGGTCGAGGAGGCGCAGGATGCCGTCCGCGTAGGCGGCCGAGACGGAGCCCGGGCACCGGGCCGCCGCCTCGCGCAGGCCCGGCAGCTCGGCGCGGATGTGCGCGGCGCACTGGCCGTACAGCCCGGCCTCGTGCGAGGAGCCGTCGTCCTCGGCGCCGAGCAGGCTCAGCAGTGCCCACAGGAGGGCCTCGCGCGTCAGTTGCCGGGGCGGGCCGGCGGCCCAGACGGCCATCAGGACCCCGGACACCGCCGGGGCGGGCGGCCGCAGCACGCCGGTGTGGAAGGCATGGCCCTCTAGGGCGCGGAACGCGGCCGGGTGTCCCTCGGCCGCGTCCCACAACGTGTCCGCGAGGTGATCGAGATGCCCGGCCGGGCGGCCGCAGCCGCAGTCGATGGAGCTCCAGTCGTGCCGGGCGATCTCCCGGGCCACCGCGTCGGGCACCAGTGGACTGGTGCGGGGCTGCTTATCCGTCGTTCTCACGCGAGAAGTATGGGATCAGGCCGGTGGCCAGTAAAGAGCGGCCCGCCCGAAGGGGACCGGGAGGTCAGCCGCCGTGTCCCTGGCAGCCGCAGCCCTTCGCCGCGGCGCGCGGGAGTCCCTGCGTGAACTCGCTCTGGGAGAACACCGCGAGGACCGTCGCCGGCTCCGTGCCGTGGTTGACCAGGGTGATCTCCTTGCCCGCGGGCAGCATCGCGAAGGTGCCCGGAGCCACCGTCTTGGCGCCGCACCCGCACGAGGCCTCGACCGTCCCGGTGACGCCGGTGAGGAGCAGTTCGGACGCCCCGTGCGCGTGGGCCGGGATCGTCCCGCCGGCCGGCACCTGGATCCGGACGGCCGCGAGCTCGCGGAACGGGCCGCCCTCGGGGTCGAGGCGCAGCGCCGGGCCGGCGCCGGCGGTCGTGTCGGGGGTGGTGTCGATGATCATGCCGAACATGTGTGGTTCCTCTACGCGTTGGTGTGCGGCTCCCGCCGCGCGGGCCGTGCCACGGCCACCGGTCCTTCCGGTCACGCTTCGAATTTAGATGACGGGCATCGTCTCAATACCGGGTGGAACGTCCCGACCTCCCGGGCCTTTCGCCCCGCCCGGGTCATGGCAGGCTGGCCCCGTGAACGAGGCACCGCGCGACCCGGCCCCCAGGACACCGCTCTACCTGAAGGTCGCCGGGGACCTGCGGACCGCCATCACCGCGGGCGAGTACGGATCCGGCGCGCGCCTGCCCGCCGAGGACGAGCTCGCCCGCCGCTACGGGGTCTCCAGGGGTACGGTGCGCCAGGCCCTCGCCGCCCTGCGGACCGACGGGCTGATCACTTCGCGGCGGGGCACCCGCCGGGTCGTCCTCGGCGGCGGCGCGGGGGAGGCCGGGGGAGTCGCGGAGCTCCGTAGCTTCACCCGGTGGGCCCGCTCCCTCGGCGAGGAACCCGGAGGGCGGACCGTGGCCGTGGAGCGCGGCGAGGCCGACGCCGAGGAGGCGGAGCACCTGCGGATCGACGCGGGCGCCCTCGTGTACCGCGTACTGCGGCTGCGCACCCTGTCCGGGGTGCCCGTGATGGTGGAGCGCACCACGTACCCGGAGCCGGTCGGCGTACTGGTCGCGGACATGCCGCCGGACACGGTCTCGTACTCCGAGCAGCTCGCCCGGCACGGAGTCCTCTTCGCCGACGCCCATCACACCATCGACATCGCGGCGGCCGACGCGGACGACGCACGGCTGCTGGGCTGCCCGGCGGGCGAGGCCCTGCTGCGCGAACGGCGCCGGTCCACGGACCCGGCCGGCGTCCCGGTGGAGTGGTCGCAGGACCGCTACCTGCCGGGGACGGTGTCCTTCACCGTGCACACGACCGCCGCCAGTGCGCTGGGACGCCTGCTCGGTCCGCTGAGCCCCCCGAGTCCGCCGAGCCTGCTGAGCCCGCCGAGCCCGCCGAGCCCGCCGAGCCCGCTCAGCCCCTGATCAGGCGTTCTCGATCAGCAGGGCCTCCAGCAGCGGCCGGAAGTGGTCGAAGTCCGGGGTGGCGAGGTCGGGGTCCTTGGCCTGCTCGTCCCAGCGGCGCACGGCCACCGCGTCGGCCGCCCCCGGGAGCGCCTCGAACGCCCGCGCCTGCTCGGCGGTCATCGGGCCGCCCTGGACGCGCAGGGTGTGCACGGAGGCCTCGGAGAGCAGGTCGAAGTAGCCCGGCTCGGCCGTGCACAGGTACCGCTTGGCGGCCACGTGCAGCCGGACCGGCTCGGTCACCTCCGGCCCGAACCACCGGGCCAGCCAGTCGGCCCCGGTGTGGCTGTGCCGGTTGTCCTGGCCGCCCTCCATCAGGTCGCGGCCGGTCACGGTTCCGTGGAAGTGCCCGATGTCGTGCAGCAGCGCCGCCACCACCAGGTGGGCGGGGGCCCCGGCGGCCTCGGCGAGGGCCCCGGCCTGGAGCATGTGCCCGGCCTGGGTGACGGCCTCGCCGAAGTACTCGGCGCTGCCCTCGCCCTCGAAGAGGCGGGCGAGCGCGTCGACCGCGCCGGAGTCGGGGTTGTCGTGGTCGTGGTCGTTCACGCGGAGGCTCCTTCGCGGCGCAGGACGGCAAGGGTGGAGAGCAGCCCGTCGAGATCGGCGTACGTCCCCTGGAGGTGGCGGCCCCCCGATTCGGCGAAGGCCGTACGGGCGTGCAGCAGGCGGGTGTTGTCGAAGACCACGCAGTCCCCGGGGGCGAGGCGGAAGTCGAGCCGGAGCCCGGGCCGTTCCAGCAGCTCGCCGAAGAGGCGGTAGGCCGCGTAGAACTCCTCCAGCACGGCGGCGGGCCGGTGCAGGGTGGAGATGGAGCGGTTGTTGAAGCGGACCTCGCGGATCCGCCCGAGCGGGTCCACGTCGATCAGGGGCCGTTGGGCCCGCAGTTCGCAGTGCGCGTCGGCGAAGGCGAACTCCACGGGCACGCGGGTCAGCACCTCGAAGGCCTCCGGGGAGCGCTCCCGCAGCAGCGCGGCGGCGTGGAAGCCGTCGACCAGTCCGGAGTCGCCGCCCTTGGCCTCGTTGCGCAGGCAGTGCAGCAGCTGGAGGGTCGGTACGGGATCCCGGTAGGGGTTGTCGGTGTGCGGGGTGATCAGCGCGCCGGTGAAGGCCAGGTTGTTGGGGTCGGCCTCCACACGGACCTCGAAGAGCTCCCCGTAGTTCGTCTCGCGGACGAAGCCGAAGGTCCGGGCCACGTCCAGCACCATCCGGTCCCGGCACGGAACCTCCCGCAGGAGGGCGAAGCCCAGCCGGACCACGCTGTCGAGGACCTGCTCGCGGACCTCGCGGGAGCTGATGTAGGCGTCCCAGCCGGCCTGCGGGATCCGCCCCTCCAGGTCACCTGCCGCCCACAGTTCCTTGTCCGCCTCGGTCCGTCCGTCCCCGGCCGCGCGGTACTCCGCTCCGTCCGGGCCGTGGGCTTCGAGCCACTGGAGCGGGTACACGGAGCGGTGGCCGTCCGGCTGCCACACCACCTCCCAGCCCGGTCCGCCGTCGGGGGCCGGCGCTTCGCGCACCGGCGCCGACGGCCAGGCCGGCGGGCAGCTCGGTGATCTGGAACAGCTTCTGGCCGGTGCGCGGGTCGCGGCACTCGGCGCAGGGACAGTTGTCGCGCAGCCAGGGCGCGGGCGGGCGGGTAATCGCCGGTACGGACATCGTGGCTCCTGCCATCCATCCTCGGAGAAGTTGTATATACAACTCTGGGGTGCCCGCAGCCTGACAGGAGGAGGTGACCGGCAGGTGGCGCCCAGATGGCCGGAACCGGATCGAGGTGCCGGCCGTCTGAGACCGGGGCGGACGGGTCCGCCCGTGGGCGGCCCCTCGGCCGGCCGGGCGAGGAATGCGGGGGAGACGGTGCGGACGGCAAGGGCGCGGGCGGCAGGCGTGCGGGTGGCGGGCATGCAAGTGGCAGGACGGCGAACGGTCGCGTGGATCAGGCGGAGGGCCGGACTCCTTCTCCTCGCCCTGCTCGCGACGCAGTTGGGGTCCCTGGTCAGCCCCGCCTACGCCTGCGGCTGCGGGGCCATGGTCCCGGACGGCACCTCGCGGATCGGAGTCTCCCGGGAGGCCTCCGTGGTCCGCTGGGACGGCCGGACCGAGCAGGTGGCCATGCAGTTCACGGTCGGCGGCGATGCCAAGCGGGCCGCCTGGGTCATGCCGGTGCCCGGGCGGGCCACGGTGCGCCTCGGCGATGCCGGGCTCTTCTCGCACCTGGTCGACCTGACCGGGCCCGAGTACCGCACCCGCGGCTACTTCTGGCCCCGGCGCGGGGACTGGCCCCTCGACTCGGGCCGGGGGGACACGGCCGGAGCGCCGCCGCCAGGAAGCGCCGGGGCCGAGGTCGGCGTCATCGGCCGGGAGCGGCTCGGCGACTTCGACGTGGCCCGCCTGACCGCGACCGACCCCGGGGCGCTGGGCGACTGGCTCGAGGCCAACGGCTTCGAACTCCCCGACCGGCTCACCGCCGAGCTGAAGCCGTACGTGGACCAGCGCTGGGAGTACGTCGCCGTACGGCTCGCCCCCCGGGAGCCCGGCGCCACCCTGCGCGGCACCCTGGATCCGCTGCTGATCCGCTTCGAGAGCGACCGGCTCGTCTACCCGATGCGGCTGTCACGGCTCGCCGCAAGCGCCCAGTCCCTGGGCCTGTACGTCCTGGCGGAGCACCGCATGGAACCCGTCTCCGCCATCGGCGGCGACGCGCCGGAGGTGACCTTCGCCGGACGGATCACCCCGAAGGGACCGGTCGCCGAATTCGCGGGCACGGAGCCGGTGTTCCTGACGGCGATCGACCAGAGCTTCCCGGTCCCGTCCCGGATCGACGGCGACCACGAACTGCGCGCCACCGCCGGGGACGCCCCGTTCCGCCGGGTCGAGTACACCGACGAGCTGCTCACGGCCGGGGGCGTCCCGGTCTGGATCCTCACGATCGGGGCCGTGCTCGTGGCGGCCGCCCTGGCGGCCGTCCTGACCGTACCGCGGCTGCGCCGCCCCCGGCCGGCAGCCGTACAAGAGACGCCCTAGCGCAGCCCGCGCTCCGCGTGCCGCCCGGCCTCCCGGGCCAGTGCGGGGGCGCAGAGCCACCAGGCGACCAGCCCGGCGCCCACGCCGGCCACCGCTCCGGCGAAGGTGTCGCTGAGCCAGTGCGCGTGCAGCCAGGTGCGGCTCCACATCATCGCCGCGACGAAGACCGCGCCGCCGATCCACCAGGCCCGGCGCCGGGCGGCGGGGACGAGGACCGCACCGACGATGACGACCAGGAGCGCCGCACCGGCCGCGCGTCCGGAGGGGAAGGAGCCGTGGTCGACCCGGACCAGCGGGTTCTCCGGGCGCGGCCGGTCCACCAGGTGCTTGAGGCCCTGTACGACGAGCATGTTTCCGGCCATGTAGACGACGAAGAGGAACCCCGCCGACACCCAGCGCCGCCGGACGAGCAGGAAGAGCAGCAGGGCGAGCGGGACGACCGAGCCGGCCGGGCCCCCGAACCAGTTCAGCAGCGCGGCGACCACGGAGGGGAACCCGTCGTGTGGTCCGCCCATCCAGGACAGCCGGCGGTCGTCGAGCCCCTGGAAGGGCGGCTGTGTCACGTCCCTCCGCACGACGAGCGCGAGCGCGGCTGCGGCTCCGAGCAGCGCGACTCCGAGGGTGAGGTGCCGCTGCGCCTGCTGCCCCGGTCGGTCGCGGTCGCGGGGACGGCGACTCCGAGAACCGGGTCGGCGGGGGTCGTGGACATGGTGGTGCTGCCTCTCGCGGAGGGTGGAAAGGAGGGGGACGAGGGGTGTGAAGGGAGCGTGCGGGTGGCACGAGGGGACGCGTGGGAGGAGTGGCCGATTCGCGTGGCCACATCTCGTGCTTACACGTGTAATCAAGGAATGTAGCCATGCCCTCCCGGCACCACAAGCCCCTCACGGCCGGATGATCGTGATGCCGTGTCCCGGCGCCGTCCCCATCGCCGCCAGCGCGGCCGGTGCCCCGTCCAGCGGGATCGTGGAGGCGACCAGCAGGTCCGGCCGCAGCACCCCGGAGCGGACCAGTTCCATCATCGGCGGGTACGCGTGCGCGGCCATCCCGTGGCTGCCGAGGATCTCCAGCTCCCAGCCGATGACCCGCTCCATGGGCAGCGCCGCGACCCCCTGCGCCGCGGGCAGCAGCCCGACCTGTACGTGCCGTCCGCGCCGGCGCAGCCCGGCCACCGACGCCGCCGCCGTGACCGGGGAACCCAGCGCGTCGAGCGACAGGTGCGCACCGCCGCGCGTGACGTCCCGTACGGCCTCGACCACGTCGACCCGCCCTGGGTCCACGCAGTGCGCGGCCCCGAAGGCCCGCGCCAACTCCAGGGCCCCCGGAGCGGTGTCCACGGCCACCACCCGGGCCCCCGCCGCCACCGCGATCATCACGGCCGACAGCCCCACCCCGCCGCAGCCGTGTACGGCGACCCACTCGCCCGGCGCCACCCGCCCCTGGGCGACGACGGCCCGGAAGGCCGTCGCGAAACGGCAGCCCAGCCCGGCCGCGGTGTCGTACGAGAGCTCCCCGGGCACCGCCACCAGGTTGACGTCGGCGTGCTCCAGGGCCACGTACTCGGCGAAGGACCCCCAGTGAGTGAATCCCGGCTGTGTCTGCCGGGCACACACCTGGTGCTGCCCCGCGGCGCACTCGGGACAGCTGCCGCAGGCGCAGACGAACGGAACCGTCACCCGGTCCCCGGTCCGCCAGTTGACGACTCCCGGGCCCACCGCCTCGACCACACCGGCCAGTTCGTGGCCGGGCACGTGCGGGAGCGTGATGTCCGGATCGTGGCCCATCCACCCGTGCCAGTCGCTGCGGCACAGCCCCGTCGCCTCGACCCGTACGACCACGCCACCGGCGGCCGGCAGCGGATCGGCCACCTGCCGCACCTCGCCGGGCTCCCCGTACCGCTCGAACACCATCGCGCGCACGCCGACCGCCTCCACTCGCCTGATCCGTCCGACCCGGGCTCACTTGTCGGCCCCGGGAACGGATGCGAAGCTGCGGGGACGACCACCACACACCATCAGGGGGACCTCATGACCCGCAAGACGACCCGCAAGCGCGCCACGGCTGCCGCCGCCGTATCCGTCCTGCTCGCCCTCACCGTTACCGCCCTCGGCGCGAGCGCGTCGGCGTACGCGGCCGCGGGCGACAAGAAGGTCGAGGTCATCAAGTAGCGCTACCGGCCCCCGGTCCGGTGCCCGGCGCGGCTCCCGGACCGGGGGCGGGGCGGTCTTCGTACACTGGCGGGCATGGTAAGCCGCATCAGTGAGCTGGTCATCGACTGCACCGACCCCGAACGCCTCGCCGGGTTCTGGAGCGAGGCCCTCGGCTACGTGGAACTCTCCCGGGAGGACGACGGGAGCATCGAGATCGGGCCGCCCGGCGCCGGCTTCGGAGGTCCGCAACCCACCCTCGTGCTCAGCCCGAGCAGCGACCCGCGCAGGGGGAAGCTCCGCCTGCACATCGACGTCAGCCCGGTCGACCGGGACCAGGACGCCGAGCTGGAGCGTCTGCTCGCCCTCGGCGCCCGTCCGGCCGACGTCGGCCAGACCGGCGCCGAGAGCTGGCACACCCTGGCCGACCCGGAGGGCAACGAGTTCTGCCTGCTGCGCACCCGCCTGAAGCCCCTCTGACCGGTCCGGGGCCGGTGGGCCGGTCCGGGACCGGTGCGCCCGTCCGTCCTAGGACGGCTTGACGGAGGACCAGGCGGTGACGGTCACCTTGTCGTCGCAGAACGCGAACACGCCGTCGTCCATGGCGATCTGGTGCTGCCCGGCGCCGAGCACGCCGATGACCGCCGTCGGGTACGAGCCCGGGGTCGCGCCGGACACGCAGTAGCCGTCCGCCTCGCCCTGGACCTGGACGAAGGCGAGCTTCGTCCACGCGCGGCCACCCGGGGCCAGCATCACGTTGGCCGCGGCGGGGCCGGTGTGGGTGGTGGCCAGCGGCTTGTCCTTCTCCGGGGAACCGTTGCCCGCCCCCGTGACCGTCGGGTACCCGTACACCTTGCAGGGGGACTTGGAGGTGTTGATGACGGAGACGACGGCGGCCCCGGTTCCCGTGCCCGGCGGGCGCACGTCGGCCTGGTGCGCCTCGGAGACCTCGATGTCGCCGACCGCACAGGGCTTCTGCGTCCCGCCGCCGGTTCCGCCGGTCCCAGTTGTCCCGCCGGTCCCGGCCGTCCCGCCGGTTCCGCCGGAGGTGGAGCCGCCCGAGGGCGACGCGCCGCCCGTGGAACCTCCGGTCCCGCCGCCGCTGGTCGTTCTGCCCTTGTCGCCGTCGGTGGGTGTGGCCCCGGCCGGCCGCGAGGCCGTGCTCGGCGCCGACGGGGCCGCGGCTCCGCCGCCGTCGGCGGTCGGCGTGCAGCCCGTCATCAGAGCGGCGGCCGCCAGGACCGTCGCCAGGGCCGCCGCGCTCCGGCCGATGCTTGCTGTGTGCTGCATTGGGTGCTCTCCCCGAGGTTCACGACCGGTCCCGCACCGGCACTCTCACGTGCAGGTACACACGCTCCCGGCCCGAGCAGGTTCCCGCCGCACGGCGCTGTGGCGGTTCCGTGACGCGCCCATGACGGTCCCCGGTCACCCGGGCGTCGTACGGGAGGGGTTCAGCCCTTGGCGCGGCTCAGGGCGAGGTCCGCCAGGGCCTCGGGGGCGCCCGGCTGGTCCCGGATGCCGGGGAAGGCGTTGACGTCCACGATGAGGGGGGAGCCGTCGGCCGTGGCGATGATGTCCACGCCGTAGACGTCCAGGGAGTAGAGCTCGCCGATCCGGCGGGTCAGATCGGCCCATCCCTCCGGGAGGTCGGGCAAGGACAGGGGCAGGGTCGGGCCGCGGCCTTCCGGGGAGAGTTCCGAACGGCGCAGGGCCGCGAAGACGCGGTCTCCGATCGCCCAGAGTTTGTGGTCCCAGCCGCTGTTCGGGGCGAAGTCCTGCACCACCACCGGCTCGTCGGGCCAGCGTTGCGCCAACTCCCCGAGGTGGACCGTGTCCTCGACCCGGGCCACGAGGTCCTCGCGGCGGTTGTGGCGGCTCTTGACGACGACGGGGGAGTCCAGTGCGACCCCGGCCGCCCACCGCCCGAGCGCGCCGACGGTACGGGTTACCGCGAACGGCAGCCCGGCCCGGACCGCCGGCTCCGCCATCAGGGTGCGGTCCTGGCAGAGCGTGGTCGCCGCGGCGGAGTTCACCACCGGGGCCCCGAGCCGCTCCAGGCGCCGGGCCAGTTCCAGGCCGGAGGGGGTGTGCGCCTTGAGGAGGTACGCGTCGGCCGGGGCGGCGAGGGCCGCGTCCGGTGCGCCGGGATCCAGCAGCTCCACTCCGTGCCCGGCGGCCCGGAGGAGTCCGGCCGTCGCCGAGAGCAGCGGATGCCCGGGGTTGTCCGTGATCAGGCCGATCCTCATACGGGCTCTCCCGTGGGGCCGGCCGGGGTGACGGCCGCCGCCGGGGTGACGGCCCCTGTGACGGCCGTGGCCTGGACGGGGATCGACACGGCCCGACCGGGCCGGCGCGCCAGGGAGGATCCGGTTTCGGGGCAGGGGCGCGAACCGGCTCCCCGCGCGAGGTCCAGTACCGCGCGGGCCACCCGGGCCGCCGCGTCCGGGACCTGACGGAAGCTCGGGAAGTCGTTCACGTCCACGACCACCGGCCCGTGGGGGCCCAGCAGCACGTCCACCCCGTACAGGTCGAGGCCGTAGACCTCCCCGACCCGGGCGGCGATCTCCGCGATCTCCGCGGACAGCGGCACGAGGCGCTCCGGGACGGAGGTGTCCGGATGCAGGGGGGAGCGGCGCTCCGTGGCGAAGAGCTCACCGCCGACGGCGTACACCTTGAGGTCGGTGCCCGAGTTCGGGACGTACGGCTGGGCGACGAGCAGGCCCTCGCCGGTCAGTTCGGGGAGCATCGAGGCCAGCCGCTCCGGCGAGGAGACCAGGTGGACGGCCCGCCCGGAGCTGCCGTCGGCGGGTTTGACGACCAGCGGGTAGTCCGACGCCGGGATCTGCGCCAGCAGCTCCGGCCGGGCCGCCGCGTAGGTCGGCGGCAGCGGCAGTCCCCGGCCGCGCCCGATGGCGGCGGCCAGCGCCTTGTCCCGTACGCCCCGGATCGCGCGGGCGTCGTTGACGGTGGTCGCCCCGGCCGAGGCGGCGGCTTCGAGCAGGGTCAGCCCCGGCCCGCCGGACACCGTCTTGAGGACCCAGGCGTCATGGGCTCCGGCGTCCACCACCTCGCTCATCCGCAGCAGCGAACCGCCGGGCCGCAGCACGTCCACCCGGTGGCCCCAGGCCTTCAGTTGCCGGACCACCTCGTTCGGCATGCCGTCGCGGCGATAGTGCTCCTCCACCAGGAAGCAGAGCCTCATGGACCTTCCCCAAATTCCCCGGACGTCCGCCGATCCCGTCCGGCGAGTTGTGACGTCACAGGATGTCATGGGCCGCAATGTGATGATCGGTCCGTGTACGCAGCAACCCCGCAGGAGCTCCGCCCGGACGGGTTTCGCGGGAGGGCCACCGTCCGTCCGCCGTCCGGCCGCTGTCCGGCCACTGGGATGGGGCGGACCGGATGTCGCGAACCGGTGATCTCGCTTCCGTCCAAAGCGTCACAGAAGGACACTTCCTGCTCTCGGTTGAGTGGAAAACTTGTCAGGGGCTGCCCAAAGCGATCAACAACTCTCCTATAGTGATGCCTCGTTGCCAGGAACCTTCTCCTCCATTTACGCCCGGTATGAGGCTTTGATTGATGACGGCGTCGCCCTCCCCCCTTCGCCCCTCCGCGCTGGCCCTGCTGATCACCGCAGTCGCCGGTGGCGCGCTCACCACGGCGGCGGTGGCCGCGGCCCCGTCGTCCATCGCCACCGCCCTCGGCTGGTTCGCCGGCGCGGGCGTCCTGCTGCTCGCGGTATCGGCCTTCGCCGTGACCTGGTGCACGCGCACCTCCCGGGTCCAGCGCGCCCGGATCGCCGCACTGAGCACAGAACTGGCCGCCCGTGACGGGCACATCGCCCGGATGATCGCCGACTCGACCCGTGACACGGCCGCGTACACCGCCGAACGCTCCCGTCTCACCGGTGAACACGCCGCCGTGCTCGAGCGGCTGACGGCCGGGCACGCTGCCGCGCTGGAGCACCTGGCGGGCACGCACGCCGCCGAACTCGACGGATTGGCCGCCGCCCAGAACGCCTCCCGCGAGCGGCTCGGCGGAGAGCTGCGCCGCGCCGAGTCGGGCCGCGCCGCCGCCATGGCCGCGGCGGCCAACGCCGCCGGACGGATGCAGGCCCTGGCCACGGGGATGCTCGCCGACCTGCGCGACATGGAGCACCGGCACGCCGACGAGGACGTCCTCGGCGACCTGCTCCACCTCGACCACCGCACCGCCCAGGCCGGCCGCCTCGCCGACTCCATCGCCGTGCTCACCGGGGCGCGCTCGGGCCGCCGTTGGGCCAAGCCGATCGTGATGGAGTCGATCCTGCGCGGCGCGATGGGCCGCATCGGCGGCTACCAGCGGGTCAGGCTCCACTCCACCAGCGACGCCGCCGTCGCCGGGCACGCGGCCGAGGGCGTCATGCACGCACTCGCCGAACTCCTCGACAACGCCGCCAACTTCTCCCCGCCGACCGCCGAGGTCCACGTCTACGTGGAGGAGGTGCCGTCCGGGATCGTCATCACCGTCGAGGACAGCGGCCTCGTCATGAGCGAGGTCCAGCTGCGCCGCGCCGAACAGGCCGTGACCGCATCGTCCCTGGACCTGGCCGGACTCTCCGGGACCCGGCTCGGTCTCGCCGTCGTCGGCCGGCTCGCCCGCAAGCACGGACTGACCGTCTCCTTCAGGCCCTCCGCACGAGGCGGTACGGGCGCCCTGATGATGCTCCCGCAGGAGCTGATCAGCCGCACGGCCGCCGAAGCCCCCGCCGCGCCGCTCGCCGTCCCCGCGCAGCCGGCCGCCCGGGTCGCGCCGCAGGCGCCCGCCGGGGCCGAAGCTGCGGCCGGGCCCGGGCCCGAGCCCGAGGCCAGGCACGACACCGCCGGCGGTCAGGAAGCCGCCGCCCGCGCGCAGGACCGTACGGCGGTGGACGACGGGACCGCGGTTCCCGGCGCAGCCGACCCCGGGGCCGCGTCCGAATCCACCGGCGAGCACCCGCACTTCGGCGACAGCGGCCTGCCCCAGCGGCGCCGCGGCCGGACCATGGCGGCCGCCCACCGCGAGGGCACGGACGGCGCGGCCACGGATCCCCGTACGGACACGGCCCTGGCCACGGCCTCCGCTCCCGGCGGGGCGTCCCGGTCGGCCGCGCGGTTCGGCAGCTTCCGCCAGGCCGTCCGGGGCTCCGCGGCCCCGGGCACAGCGGACGCCGGAGCCCCGGGCGGCCCCGGCGAAGAGCAGCAGCCCGCGCCCACCACAGACCCGGAAGGCAACACGCGATCATGACCGGCTTCACCACCGACGAGACGCTCAACTGGCTCCTGGAAGGGCTCCTGGAGCGCACACCGGGCGCCCGGCACGCCCTCGTGCTCTCCCGCGACGGCCTCAAGCTGTGCCGGACCCCCGAGCTCTCCGTCGACCAGGCCGACCAGCTCGCCGCGATCGCCGCCGGCATCCAGAGCCTGTCCCACGGGGCGTCCATCGAGTTCGGCGACGGCACCGGCGGAGTCCGCTCGGCCATGGCCGAGTTCTACGGCGGGATCCTGTTCATCGTCGAGGCCGGCGAGGGGGCGCACCTGGCGCTCGTCGCGAACGAGGACGCCGACGCCGGACTGGTCGGCCACAACATGTCCGAACTGGTCGAGCAGCTCGGCGAACACCTCATCGCCAGGCCCCGGGGATGAGCCGGACCCGGCCGGGCCGGGACGATTCGCCGGACCGGCTCTACACCCTCACCGGTGGCCGCAGCCGATCCGGATCCGATGTCTTCGACCTGGTCACCCTGGTCGTTGCCGAGAGCGATCCGGTGCCCGGCATGCAGTCCGAGCACGCCGCGATCCTGCGGATGTGCCAGTTCCCGACGGCCGTGGTGGAGATCGCGGCCGAGCTCGGACTGCCGGTGTCGATCGTACGGATCCTGCTGGCCGACCTGCTCGCCACCGGACGGATCCGCGCGCGGCACCCGCGTACGGCGAACTCGGCGTACAGCTTTACCGACCCCGACATCCTGGAGCAGGTGCTCGTTGGACTCCGCAATCTCTGACGCGACGATCCCCGAAGCCGCGTCCCCGGCGAGCGCACCGCCCGCCCAGGCCGAACCGCTGCGGCCCCGCCAGGCGCTGCGCAGCACGGCCGACAACGGGCTGAAGATCGTCATCGTGGGCGGTTTCGGCGTCGGCAAGACCACGATGGTCCGCTCGGTCAGCGAGATCCGCCCGCTGAACACCGAGGAGACCATGACCAAGGCCGGTGAGGCCGTGGACGACACCCACGGGATCGCCGGGAAGAGCGCCACCACCGTGGCCTTCGACTTCGGGCGCATCACCCTCGACGCCCGCAACGTGCTCTACCTGTTCGGCGCCCCCGGCCAGGAGCGGTTCTGGTTCCTGTGGGACCGGCTCTTCTCCGGCACCCTCGGCGCGGTCGTCCTCGTCGACACCCGGCGCCTGGCGGACTCCTGGTACGCCATCGACCGGCTCGAACACCACGGCACGCCCTTCGTCGTGGCCTGCAACGACTTCGGCGGCCCCGAGCACACCCCGGAGCAGATCCGGGCCGCCCTGGACCTGCCCGACGCCATCCCGCTGGTGTTCTGCGACGCCCGCTCCCGGGAGTCCAGCAAGCAGGTCCTGATCTCCCTCGTCCAGCACCTCCGGACGGCCGCGCTGTCGAGAACCCGGCCGAGCCGCCGGCAGAGCCCCCCGTCCCAGACCCCGGAGCCCACCCCGTGACCTGCCCCGCCGCCCCCGAGCACCAGCCCGTCTACCTCGGCGGACCCCGGTTCCAGACCGACCCCGCCGACCTGTACCGCGAGATGCGGCGCGATCACGGCGCCGTCGCCCCGGTCGTCCTCGACGGAGACGTGCCGGCCTGGCTGGTCCTCGGCTACCGCGAACTGCACCAGGTCACCAGCGACCCCGTGCTCTTCTCCCGGGACTCCGAGCTGTGGAACCAGTGGGACCGCATCCCCGCGGACTGGCCGCTGCTCCCGATGATCGGCCGGCGCCAGCCGTCGATCCTCTACACCGTCGGCGAACGCCACCGAGAGCGGGCCGCCGTCATCTCCGAGGCCCTCGAAGCCGTCGACCCCTTCGAACTCAAGGGGCACGCCGAGCGGTTCGCCGACGAGCTGATCGACGAACTGTGCGGCAAGGGATCCTGCGACATCGTCGGCGAGTACGCGATACTGCTCCCGCTACGCGTCCTCGCCCGCCTCTACGGGTTCTCCGACGCGCAGGGCCCCGGACTCGTACGCGCCATGAACGACATGATCAACGGGCGGGAGGGCGCCCTGGAAGGCCAGCAGCACCTCGCCGAGTCGATGTTCGCGCTGCTCTCCGCCAAGCTCGCCGAGCCCGGACCCGACGTGGTCTCCCGGATGCTCGCCAACCGGTCCGGTTTCACCGTGGAGGAGGTAGCGCAGGACCTCATGGTCATGATGGCCGCGGGCCACCAGCCCACCGCCGACTGGATCGGCAACTCCCTGCGCCTCATGCTCACCGACGACCGCTTCGCCGCCTCCCTCGCGGGCGGCCGGCACAGCGTCGGCGAGGCCATGAACGAGGTGCTCTGGGAGGACACCCCCACCCAGAACGTGGCCGGCCGCTGGACCTCCCGCGACACCCACCTGGGCGGACAGCGCATCGCCGGCGGGGACCTCGTCCTGCTCGGCATCGGCGCCGCCAACACGGACCCGCACGTACGCACCGACGCCGGAGAGCTGACCGGCGGCAACAACGCCTTCTTCTCCTTCGGGCACGGCGAACACCGCTGTCCCTTCCCCGCCCAGGAGGTCGCCGAGGTCATCGCGCGCACCGGCATCGAGGTGCTCCTCGACCGGCTGCCCGACGTGGACCTCGCCGTGCCCGCCGCGGACCTGGCCCGCCGCCCCTCGCCCTGGCTGCGCGGCCTCACCACCCTTCCCGTGACCTACACCCCGACCCCCGCCCTTGGAGCCACCCGATGACGTGCCCGATCGACCACACCGGCCCCGCGGCCATCGTCCTGGACCCCTTCGTCGCCGACCTCGCCGCCGAGAGCGCCGCGCTGCGCGCCGCGGGCCCCCTGGTCCAGGTGGTCCTCCCCGGCGATGTGCCGGTGTACGCCGTCACGCACCACGCCGAGGCGCGCAAGCTGCTCACCGATCCCCGGATCGTCAAGGACATCGACGTGTGGGGCGCCTGGCAGCGCGGCGAGATCCCGATGGACTGGCCGCTGATCGGCCTCGCCAACCCCGGCCGCTCGATGCTCACCGTGGACGGCGAGGACCACCGCCGGCTGCGCACCCTGGTCGCGCAGGCCCTGACCGTGCGCCGGGTCGAGAAGCTGCGCGCCGGCATCGAGGCGCTCACCACCGGGATGCTCGACAAGCTGGCCGCGCTGCCGGCCGGCGAGACGGTGGACCTCAAGGCGCAGTTCGCGTACCCGCTGCCGATGAACGTCATCAGCGACCTGATGGGTGTCGACGCCGAGGAACACCCGCGCCTGAAGGCCCTGTTCGAGAAGTTCTTCTCGACGCAGACGCTCCCCGAGGAGGTGCCGCAGATGATGGCGGACCTCGGCGCGCTGTTCTCCCGCATCGTCGAGTCCAAGCGCGAGAACCCGGGCGACGACCTCACCAGCGCCCTCATCGAGGCCTCGGAGGACGGCGACCACCTCAGCACGGAGGAGATCACCAACACCCTCCAGCTGATCGTCGCCGCCGGCCACGAGACCACCATCAGCCTGATCGTCAACGCGGTCGTCGCCCTGGAGACCCACCCGGAGCAGCGCGACCTGGTCCTCAAGGGCGAGGTCTCCTGGGAGAACGTCATCGAGGAGACCCTGCGCTGGTCCAGCCCCACCTCGCACGTCCTGATCCGCTTCGCCACCGAGGACGTGGAGGTGGGTGACCGGATCCTGCCCAAGGGCGAGGGGCTGATCGTCTCCTTCGGCGCGCTCGGCCGCGACGAGGCCCAGTTCGGCGAGACGGCGGGGGAGTTCGACGCCGCCCGCACCCCGAACCGGCACATCTCCTTCGGCCACGGCCCCCACGTCTGCCCCGGCGCGGCCCTCTCCCGCCTGGAGGCCCTGGTCGCCCTCCCGGCCCTCTACGCCCGGTTCCCGGACCTCACCCTGGCCGTCGCCCCGGCCGAGCTCCGCAACAAGCCGATCCTCACCCAGAACGACCTCTTCGACCTCCCGGTCCGCCTGTCCTGACCGGGGTGCCCCGCCCCCTCGGTGCAGGAGGGGGCGGAGGGCGGCCGTCTTAAGCGGCCGTTTTAATCGGATGTGCTTGCGGGGCACGGTTGTTAGGTTCGGCGTGTGCCGAAGCTGAATCAGATCATCGCAGTCGAAAAGGGCGTCAAGTCCAAGGCCCTCCAGGAGCTCACCCAGGCTCACCAGGACGTGCAGAAGCCCGCCCTGCTGGCCGGCATCTCCCGGACCTACCAGCCCAAGGACGAGGAGGGCGAGCAGCTCCCGCCCGAGTCCACCCGGGTCCAGATCAAGGCCGAGGACGCCCTGCGGGCGACCGCCTCGACGCTCACCCGGCTCTTCGACGTGACCGCGACGAAGGACTGGGCGAACCGGTCCGCGGTCGCGGACGTGGTGGTCGACGGCAGGGTCCTGCTGCCGCAGGTGCCCGTCCCGTACCTGCTGTTCCTGGAGAAGCAGCTCACCGACCTGCACACCTTCGTGCGCAAGCTGCCGGTGCTCGACGCCTCCGAATCGTGGAACCTGGACCCCTCGACGGACGCCTGGAAGACGGACGCGGTGCGGACCATCCGCACGAAGAAGGTCCCGCGCAACCACGTCAAGGCGGAGGCCACGGAGAAGCACCCGGCGCAGGTCGAGGTGTACTACGAGGACGTGGCGGTCGGTTACTGGACCACCGTGAAGTTCTCCGGCGCGCTGCCCGCCCGGCGGGTCAACGAGCTCCTCGACCGGGTCGAGAAGCTCCAGCAGTCCGTCAAGTTCGCCCGCGAGGAGGCGAACAACACCGAGGTCACCGACCAGCGGATCGGTGACGCGGTATTCGGCTACCTCTTCGGGTAGCCCCACATTCGCCCCCCGTCGCGAGCGGGGGGTGCGCGATGAGCGCAAGCTGAAACTGATGTTGAAGCTGATCATGGGGTGTCAGGTGGGGGTTCGAATCCCTCCCCCCGCACACGTGCGGGGGTGGCCCAAGCCGGCAGAGGCGGCCCCGTAAATCTCAGATTCTCGCTCCAGTCTCAGTATTCGCCGCCGAACACCGGATCGACCGAGCGCGGGCGAACATTGACGGATAGGGGTTCAAGTCCCTTCGGCGCCTCTTGCATGGCGCTGTAGTTCAACGGCAGAACACGTCGATCTCAAGATGACCCGCGGCTCTTAAACGCCGCCGGTGTGCGCAAATGGGTGGCAAGCTGGAGCCCGGGAGCTGGACATGCTCCCGGGCTCCGTCACGTTCGGCGACCGGCCGCCGTGCCGTTACGCGGGCATCGGTACGGAGACGAACGCCGTGCCCGACTCGTTCTCCACCAGGATCGCCCGGACGTCCGCCGGATCCACCGCCGCCGAGCCGTCCAGCGCCGCGCCCTTGCCCTCGCCGTGCTCCGCGGTGCCCACCACCCAGCCGCCCGCCGTGGTGCGCGTACCGTCCCGGGAGACCACGACGATGCGGCAGCGCTCGCCCGCCGGGACACCCGTCACCGCCGCGTGGACCCTGACCCACTTGGCCGCGGGGGTCACCTGTACGGTCATCCGCGCGCCCGTGCCCGCATCCGTCGCGGAGGCCACCTTGGTCCCCGCCGCCGGCGGCGAGGGCAGGGCCGAGACCGTGGGCAGCGGCCGGGCCTCGACCTCGGTCTTCCCGCCGCCCAGTTGCGTCCCGGCCCAGAAGACGGCGGTCAGCGAGGCCGCCACGGCCAGTCCCGTGAAGGCGGTCCGGCGCCGGCGCGCCCCGTCGACCTCCTGGCGCATCTGGCGCAGGGTGCGCTGGAGCAACAGGTCCCCGCCCTGCGGCGGGCCGTCGAGGAACGCCTCGGGGGGCACCTCGCCCAGCGCCGCCTCCATCTCGCGCAAAGCCGTCACCTCCTGACGGCACTGCACGCAGCCGTCCACGTGTTCCTCGACCCGGCGGACCTCCGCGTCGTCCAGGACGCCGAGAACGTACGGGCCGAGCAGTTCCTCCTCGTGCCGCTGCCCGTTCATGCCACCACCTCCTGCAGTCCGCCGGGCCGCGGAGACGGGCCGCCCGAGCGTGTGCTGTCCCTGAAGACTTCTCTGAGCGCCTTGAGCGCGTAGTGCGAGCGCGATTTCACCGTGCCGGCGGGGATGCCGAGGGTGTCCGCGGCCTCGGCGACGCTCAGCTGGCGGTAGTACAACTCCGTCAGCACGTCGCGGTGTTCCGGCGACAGCCGGTCCAGGGCGCCCAGCACGGTCATCGTGTCCACGACCGCGTCGGCGTGGTCCGCCTCCACCGGCGGATGGGCCGGCGATCCCGAGACCTCCGGCGGCCGGGCCGCCTTCGCCCGGTACCGGTCGGTGATGATGTTGCGGGCCACCGTGAGCAGCCAGCCGCGTACGGAACCCTTCCCGTTCACCAGGACCTCGGAGTGGCGCCAGGCCCTGATCAGGGTCTCCTGGACGACATCCTCGGCCGCGGCCCGGTCCCCGGTCAGCCGGGTCGCGTACGCGAGCAGGGCGTGACCGTGCTCCTCGTACACGGACTTGATCAGTGCCTCTTCGGTCGAGCCCCGCCGAGTGCGGGGCCACAGTGGTCCGGCCATCTCACCCTCTCCGTCTTTCTCGCTTACGTGGTGCGGTCACAACACGCCACGGACGGGCACCCGGTTCACGTGACCTGCGTCACCCGGGAGCCGCTGGTGCGCGGTGCCGTTCATGTACGGCAGGTGCGGCCCTGGTTGAGGCAGTCCACGACCTCGTCCATCCGCGGGCCGGTCATCACGTTCACGAACATCGCGTGGTCGGTCCTGGGGCTGTGCCGCTGCTCGGGGAAGGAGTCGAGGGCGAGGGGCGCCCCCGCGGGCACCTCGTAGGCGAGGGAGATCCGCAGCCGCGGTACGGGGAAGGTGTCCTTGGGGCAGGCCCCGTTCGCGGCCGGGAAGCGCAGGTGCGCGCGGTGCCCGGGGCTGGTGGTGTCCAGGCCGTTCCAGCAGCTCGGGAAGGTGAGCGTACGGGTGAGGCGCTCGCCCTCGGGACAGCGCGGATAGCGGGTGGTGGACCGGTCGGGGGAGCCCGAACAGCCCCAGCGGGCCCGCACGTCCTCGTCGGAGCCGGCGGTGAAGGCCACCGCGTCACCGGTCATCGCGCGCAGGAACCGGGGCATCGCCACCACCTTGCTCACCGGGCTGCCGAGGAACTCCACGGACACCGTGGCCTCCGGCAGGATCGTGCCCGCGTTCCCGTGGCCCGCGGTCCCCTCGTGCGGCCGGGCGCCCGGCCGGTCGGTGCGGCGCAGCACCGGCCAGTAGTACGTGGAACGGTCGCCGCCCGCGCAACTGGTGGCGGCCGCGTCCAGGGAGGCATCGGTGGAGAAGGCGTCCGTGGACAGGTTCCCGACGTAGCCGTGCGTGTGGTGGGCGCCGGAGCGCAGTCCGGGGGAGACGACGAGGTTGTCCTCGTTGTAGTGGCCCTCCGCGTTGCGGCCGCAATCCACCGACACCCGGCCCGTGGAGGCCTGCGGACCGGCCGCGACGGGCTCGGCGGGCCCCGGCGGGACCTCCCGGAAGTCCACGAAGTCGGAGGGCACGGGACCCGTCCCCGCCGCCGGCGTGCGCGGACCGCCCACGCGCGCGGCGCCCAGGACGGCGGCGGTCAGCCCGGCGCCCAGGACCAGGCAGATCAGCAGCGTCAGCAGTCGGCGTTCGTTCCCCATGCGGGTCACCGTTGCCGCCCACCCCCGCCTGCGTCAACCTGGCGTCCGCACAGCGGGCACCGCCCCGCCGGGGCTCCGGAATCCGTTGAAGGTGCAGCACGCGCGGGCCCGGCGGCCCGGGGCCCGCAACCTTTGCCCCCGTTTGGCTGTTCATACGGCGAAGCAGCCTTCTTGAGCGACCCGCATCGCAAGGAAGGACCACCGCCGTGCCCGCTGCCAACCACCTCCTGCACCGCCTGATCAGGGAAACCGGCTGGACCTACGAGGCCCTGGCCCGGCGGCTCAACACGAGCGCGCGGTCGGTCGGACTCACCACCGGGTACGACCGGACCTCGGTCGCCCACTGGCTGCGCGGCAGCACCCCGCGCGATCCCGTCCCCGGCCTGCTCTGCGAGATCCTCGCCGCCCGGCTGGACCGGCCCGTGAGCCCGGCCGACATCGGCATGCACCGGGCCGGCCTGGGCCACACCGGCATCAACCACACCGCCTCGGGCCGTCCGGGCACCGACCCCTCCGGCCGCGATCCGGCGCCCGGACCGCACGCCCTGGCGGCGGAGCTCCTCGCCACCGTGCCCGGCCTGCACCCGCACCGCAGGCCCCGCGGCGGCGGCGGGGCGCCCAGGGTCCCCGGACAGCGCGAACGCGCCGGATCCGCGCCCGGGGCCGCCCGCGCGGGCGGGGGCCCGCAGGGCGGCGGCATCGGGGGCGGTTCCGGAGCTGGAGCCGGGTCCGAACCCGGCAGCGGGTCTGGTTCCGGACCCGGCGCTGCTTCCGGACCCGGCGCCGCAACTGGTTCAGAACCCGGCCCCGCACCCGGAGCCGAACCCGGCCCCGGGCCCGGCCCCGGGCCCGGCGCCGAACCCGGCCCCGCACCCGGAGCCGGCTCCGAGCCCGGTTTGGGGTCCGGTGCCGAGCCCCGCCGTCTCGAGGCCGACGCCGGCCAGGTCCCGGCCCTGTCGCACACCGAGCTGCGCCGGGCCGCCGAGAGCTTCTTCACCGGCCAGGTCGACGCCCTCGGCGGGGACGCCACCGCGCCCGTACTCCTCGCGTACCTCCAGAGCACCTTCCGTACGGCCCTGACCACCACCGGGGACGAAGGCTCCCTGTCCGCCCTGGAGATCGGCCACGCCGCGCGCACGGTGCTGCTCCTGGCCCGCAGTTACGCCGACCAGTGCTCCTTCGCCGAGGCACGGCGGACCCTGAGCCGGGCCGCCGCCCTCGCCGAGCTGGCGGGGGAGCCCTCCACCCAGGCCATCGCCCTGCGCATGCTCAGCCAGGACGCCCTCGACCAGAACCAGCCGGCCGTCGCGCTCTCCTACGTACGCCAGGCGCTGGAGATCGCCCCGCGCGCCCCCGACGCCGTACGGGCCTTCGTCGCCGCCCAGGCGGCCCAGGTGCACGCTGCCCTGGGGCACCGCGCGGAGGCCCTCGCCTGGCTCGACGCCGCCGACCGGGCGCAGGGAGCCGCCGTCGGCGAGCCGGACCCCTTCCACACGTACCGCCCGGCCGCCCTGGAGTTCAAGCGCGCGGTGGTCCTCGGCCTGCTGGGGGACCACCCCGCGGCCCACGCCGCGCTGGACGCCTCGCTGGCGTCCCGCCCCGCCCAGCAGGAACGCGCGATCATGCTCACCCACGTGGAACGGGCCCGGCTGTACCGGCTCGGCGGCCGGGAGCGGGAGGCCGCCGCCGAACTGCGGTACGCCGAAGCCCTCAACCGGGGTGTCCACTCCCCGCGTGCCGCCCGCGAGATCCAACTCCTCGGCCCGGGCGCACCCCCCGGGTGAGACCGGCAGGCGCACGGACGAAGCCCCCCCCCGGCCGGGGGACCGGCTCAGACCGGCAGCGCCGCGTCGAGCTCGATCACCTCCGCGGGTCCCGCGCGGAACGAGGGGCTCGCCGCGTCCGCCTCGATCATGTGCGGGGTGACGTCGTGCGCGGCGAGGGCCGCCCGGGAAGACCACTCCTCGATGAGGGCGAACCGGTCCGGATCGCCGCTCACCGGATGCAAGTCGTAGCGGAGGCAACCCTCCTCGGCGCGCACGACCGGCGCGAGGCGCTCGTAGGCCTCCCACTGCTCCCGGCCGCGGCCCGGGAGGGTGGTGATGAGGATCAGGAGTCGAACTGTCGATGGCATGGGTCGAAGACTAGATCGACCGGACCGGGCTGCGGAAAGGTTTTTCCGCCGGCCGAGCCGCCGTCCGGCCACTGCCGGGCCCCCGCATGGCCGGTCCGGTTCTTGCCCGGTCCGGGCCGACCGCGCAGAGTGGCCCGGTATGACACCCGAACAGCTCCTGCAGGCCCTCGCCCGTACCCGTGCCTCCCTGGACGGATCCGAGGTCACCTTCTGGTGGACCGGAGACGTCCACGCCTGGGCTCCCGGCGAGCCCTACCGGCGCCTCCTCGGATTCGAAGGCCTGAACGTGGCACGGCTGGTGGAGGACGAGACGCCGGGGACCTACCAACTCCTCACCCGCGAGGCCGCCTTCTACTTGGACCCGCTGACGCGCGAGATCCTGGAGACCTGGGAGGACAAGCCGGTGATCCACGTCTGGAACGATCCCGCGAACCAGAAGTGGCGCCCCTTCCCGGTCCCCATGACCGAACTGGGCGACCAGGTCTGCTTCAGCCTGGAGATCCCGCTCGCCTACCCGTCCCCGCTGCCCGTGGCGCAGTACCCGGCGAACTCGGCCGACGACACCTACCGGGCCCTGGAGCTCTTCCAGTTCTTCGCCCCCGCCTCGGTCCTCACCACCGACGAGCCCAGCGTGCCCTCCACCATGTCCTGGACCCGGATGTCGCCCTGGCTGCCCTGGATGGAACAGGGAGCGCTCCCCGGCGGGCTCACCTTCCACTGCCGGGGCCGCAAACTCGCCTCCTACGTGGAGGTTCCGGAGCGGACCCGCGCCTACATCGCCGCCCGCCACCCGGAGTTCGCCCACGCGCCCGAGAAGTGGACGGAGCCGAACGAGACCAGCTGGACGTACTTCCGCAAGCTCAATCCGCCGTCGGACGCGCGAGGGGCCTGAGCCGGTCCCACCGGGCGGCACCAGGCCTCCTGGGCGCGTCTCAGCCGGGCCGGGCAGGACCCGATAGGGACGGCCTAGCCCGCGAACCGGTCGAGGGCGCCGAGCACGTGGTCGAGGGTGGCCGTTCCGCCCATGTGTCCCGCCTCCTCCACCACGGTCAACTCCGCACCGGGCCAGGCGCGGGACAGTTCCCAGGCCGTGCCGAGGGGGCCTGCCATGTCGAGCCGGCCGTGGATCAGGACGCCCGGGATCGCGGCCAGCCGGTGGGCCCCGCGCAGCAGCTCGCCCTCCTCCAGCCACGCACCGTGCGAGAAGTAGTGCGAGCAGATCCGGACGAGGGCGACCCGGGCCGCCGGCGGCCGGCCGGTGTACGGCTGGGAGGCGCCCTTCGTCTCGCCGGAGAGCACCGCGTCCTCCCAGGCGCACCAGTCCGCCGTGGCCTTCGCCCGGACCTCCTCGTCGGGATCGGCCGCCAGGCGCGCGTAGGCCCCGACGAGGTCGCCGTCGCGCGCGACGCCCGATCCGGCGAGGAAGCGCTCCCACGCCTCGGGGAAGAACCGGCCGGCGCCGCGGTAGAGCCAGTCGATCTCCGAGCGCCGGGTGGTCGTGACGGCCGCGATGACGATCTCGGAGACCCGCTCCGGGTGCCGCTCGGCGTAGGCCAGGATCAGCGTGGAGCCCCACGAGCCGCCGTACAGCAGCCAGCGGCCGATGCCGAGGTGCTCGCGCAGCCGCTCCATGTCGGCGACCAGGTGCCCGGTGGTGTTGTGCCGCATGTCGGTCGCCGGATCGCTCGCGTGCGGGGTGCTGCGGCCGCAGCCGCGCTGGTCGAACAGGACCACCCGGTAGCGTGCCGGGTCGAAGAGCCGGCGGGCGTTCTCGGAGCACCCCGACCCCGGGCCGCCGTGGACCACGAGCACGGGCTTCCCGTCCGGATTGCCGCAGACCTCCCAGTAGATGACGTTGCCGTCGCCGACGTCGAGCATCCCCTTGTCGTAGGGCTCGACCGGCGGGTAGAGCTCAGCCACGTTCCCGACCTCCTCGTCGTTTTGTCCCGGACGGCCGTTCACCGGCGGCCCGCCGGGGGTTCCGGCCACCCTACGACGGCCCCCGCAGGGTGCGGACAAGGGTTTTCCCCGTATCGCGTTCATCCCGGCTTTGCCTACTGTCTGCCCACCGGCGATCCTCCCCGTTCCGAACAGTCCCCGCGCCCACCCCACATGGCGTGAAGCTGCAGGTCGGTCCTTCGCCGGTGCCACGGTTGCCTAGCCCCGACGCTGCGGCGGGCGACGACGTGGTGTGCAGCAGCGGTGGCCGGGCGGGCCTGACCAGCCCGTTCCGGCCCCGCGGCCGCCGGTCAACCTCCCACACTGCACCAACCGGCCGTCCAGGCCCGTTCTGTGGCGGCCCGCGAAAGGGAACACCGTGCACGCATCCAGACGACGCCGGCTCATATCCGTGGTGGCGATGTCCGTCACCCTGCTCGCCGGCACCGCCACCACCTCCATGGCGCTGTCCGCCTCGGATCCCGCCCCCGCCGCGCGGACCCTCCCCGCCGCCGGCGCCCCCACCGCCGCGGCCCCCGCCGAGAACCTCATCGTCGGCTACAAGACCTCGGCCGCCGAGGCCGGTTCCAACTCCGCCGCCGCCGCCGACGTGGCCGCCAAGGGCAAGAAGGCCTCGAAGAAGGCGAAGTTCGAGCGCCGCCTCGGAACCGGAGCCGCCCTCGTCACCCTCGGCGCCCCGTCCGACGCGGCCGCCGTCATGGCCCAGTTCCGCGCCGACCCCGACGTCGCCTACGTCGAGCCCGACTCCCGCGCCTACGCCCTCGCCGTCACCCCCAACGACACCGAGTACGCCAAGCAGTGGGACCTCTTCGAGCCCACCGCCGGCATGAACGTTCCGGCGGCGTGGGACAAGACCACCGGCTCCGGCGTCACGGTCGCCGTGATCGACACCGGCTACGTGGCCCACTCCGACGTGGCCCCCAACATCGTGGCCGGCTACGACTTCATCTCCAGCTCCACCGCCGCCCGCGACGGCAACGGCCGTGACAACAACCCGGCCGACCAGGGAGACTGGAGCGCAGCCGGCGAATGCGGCACCGGCTCCACGGCCAGCGGCTCCTCCTGGCACGGCACCCACGTGGCCGGCACCATCGCGGCGGCCACCGGCAACGCCAAGGGCGTCGCGGGCATCGCGTACGGCGCGAAGATCCAGCCCGTCCGCGTGCTCGGCAAGTGCGGCGGTGCCACCTCGGACATCGTCGACGCCATCACCTGGGCCTCCGGCGGCTCCGTCTCGGGCATCCCGGCGAACGCCACCCCCGCCAAGGTGATCAACATGTCCCTCGGCGGCTCGGGCGCCTGCACCGCCACCTACCAGAACGCGATCAACGCCGCCGTCGGCCGCGGCACCACCGTCGTCGTGGCCGCGGGCAACAGCAACGCGAACGCGTCCGGCTTCTCGCCCGCCAGCTGCAACAACGTGATCAACGTGGCCTCCACCAACCGCACCGGAGACCGCTCCTTCTACTCCAACTACGGCACGATCATCGACGTGTCCGCCCCGGGCGGTGAGACCCGCCGCGGCACCGACACGCCCGGCACCGTCACCACCCCGGAGAACGGCATCCTCTCCATCCTGAACGACGGCGCCACCACCCCCGGCGCCGAGATCTACAAGCCGTACCAGGGCACCAGCATGGCCGCCCCGCACATCGCGGGCCTCGCCGCGCTCCTCGTCTCCGCCAAGCCCTCGCTCACCCCGGCGCAGGTCGAGTCGGCCATCAAGACGAACGCCCGCCCGCTGGCCGGCACCTGCACCGGCGGCTGCGGCACCGGTCTCGCCGACGCGGCCGCGACCGTGACGGCCGTGACCTCCACGCCCACCACCCCGTCCTTCGAGAACACCGCGGACGTCGCCATCGCCGACAACGCCACGGTGGAGAGCCCCATCACCGCCAGCGGGGTCACGGGCAACGCCCCCGCCGCCCTCAAGGTCGGCGTGAACATCGTCCACACCTACATCGGTGACCTCAAGGTCGATCTGATCGCCCCCGACGGCACCGCCTACACGGTCCACAACCGCACCGGCGGCAGCGCCGACAACATCAACCAGACCTACACCGTCAACGCCTCCTCCGAGGTCGCGAACGGCACCTGGAAGCTGCGCGTCAACGACAACGCCGGCGGCGACACCGGCAAGATCGACTCCTGGAGCCTCGGCTTCTGAGGCCGGTCCCGATCGCACCCGAACCACCCCTGACGGGGCGATAGTACGGACCAGACGAGCCCGCCGGACCTGCCGATACCCCACGTATCGGCAGGTCCGGCGGGTTTTCCTGTCACGTGACTGGAATCTGCGTCACAATCCCGGCCCGCCGGGCATCCGACCTCGTATTGTCGCGTCTCACAGGAAGGCCACAGGAGCGGGCGAGCGAGAGGCTGGTGGCTGTGCGTGGGGGTGGCGACGGGGCACGCTGACACGACGGGCGGACAACCGCCCGTCGGACACGGCGAACTGATCAAGGCGGTCGACCGTGCGCTGACCACGCACGGACGCGTCCTGCTCACCGGGCCCGCGGGCTCCGGCAAGACCGAGGTGCTGCGCGCCCTCACCGAGGCCGCCGCGCTGCGCCACGAGACCGTGCTGGGCCTCGCTCCCGGAGCGACCGACCGGTGGATACCCGAAGCCGCCGCCGCCGCCCTCCTCGCCTCCGTGCCCGCCACCGCGCTGGACAGCCTCTCCGGACCGCAGCGCACCGCCATCGCCCTCCTGCGGCGCGAAACCGACGCACCGCGGGCCGGCCGGGACCACGTCGCCCTGCGCCTCGCCGTCGTCGAGGTGCTGCGCACCCTGGCCGCCCGCGGACCCGTCCTGCTCGCGCTCGACAACGCCCAGTGGCTCGACGTGGAGAGCACCGACCTGCTCCGCTTCGCCCTGCGCCTGACCCCGCCGCGGGTACGGGTCCTCGCCGCCGAGTGCGTCCAGGGCGGAGCCCCGCTCAGCGAGTCCTTGTGCGGACCGGACACCCCCCGGATACGGGTACCCCCGCTCGGCACCGACGAGGTCGCCGAACTACTGGTGCGCCGCGGGCTCCCGGCCCGCCTCGCCGGCCGCATCCACCAGGCCAGCGGAGGCAACCCGCGCCTCGCCCTGGCGCTGGGCCACTCCCTCGCCGAAGCCGCCGGCTCCCGCGAGGGCGGCGCCCACCACGCCGATCCGCTGCCCGTCTCCGGACAGGCCCGCGAGGTGGCCCGCCGACTGCTCGGGGTCGTCCCCGCCCAGGCCCGGCGCACCCTGCTGTTCGCCGCCCTCGCCGCACGCCCCACCACCGCGCTGCTGCGCCGGGCGGGCCGGCCCGACGCCGAGGCCGAGCTCGCCGCGGCCGAACGGGCCGCCCTGCTCACCGTGGAGGAGGACGGCACCATCCGGTTCATCGCCGGGGCCCTGCCGACCGCTCTGGCCGCCGACGCGGGCTGGCCCGAACGCGCCGCCGGGCACGCCGCACTGGCCGCCGCCGTCGACGACCCGGTCCAGGCCGTACGCCACCGGGCGCTGGCCGTGGACGCCCCCGACGAGGCGCTCGCCGCCGAGATCACCGGGGCCGCCGCCTCCTGCAGACGTCGGGGCCAGCGGGCCCTGGCCGCCGAGCTCGGGCTGCTCGCGGCCGAGCGGACCCCCGGCCACCTGCCCGGCGAGGAGCTCGCCCGGCTCGTCGGCGCCGCCGAGGACGCGGGCTGGGCCGGCCGCGCCGACCTGGCCCGCCGCGCCACCCGCGCCGTGCTCGCCCGCGACGCCTCGCCCGCGGACCGGGTGCGGGCCCGCCTCGCCGTCATCGACGCCGAGGGGCAGGCCCTCGGGTCCCTCGACGAGACCTTCGCGCACGCCGCGGCCGACGCTGAGGGAGACCCCGCCCTGCAGGCCGCGATCCGGCTGCGGCTCGCCTGGAAGCACAACCTCTGCGACGGCGACCCCGTCCTCTCCCGGGACGCCGCCGCGCAGGCCGGCGTACTGGCCCGCAGCGGCGGCGACCAGGTCGCGGAGGCCATGGCGCTGACCGTGCGGGCCCGGATGGGCCGCATCCTCGGTGATCGGGACGCCGAGGAGATCCTCGCCGAGGCCCTCGCCCTGCCCGCCCCCGACGTACCGCTGGGCATGCGCAACGCCCCGCAGTACCTCGCCGTACGCCACGCCCTCTTCGACGACCGGCTCGCCGACGCCGGACGCCAGCTCCTCGTGCTGCTGCCCGCGGTGCGGCGCACCGGATCCGCCGAGGACGTCTTCGAAGTGCTGCGCAGCCTGACCGAGGTGGAACTGCGCCGGGGCAGGTGCGCGGCCGCCACGGCGCACGCCCGCGACGCCCTGCGTCTGACGGTCGAGGCGGGCCTCTCGCCGGGTCCCGCCTGGTACGTCGCCGCGATGGCCGAGGCCATGGGCGGCGGTTTCCCGCGCGCCGCCGGATACGCCCGGCGCGGGATCCAGGCCTCCGAGGAGGAGCATGACCAGATCTTCCTCTCCCGCGGCCTGTACGTGCTCGGCCTGGTCGAACTGGCCACGGGTGAGGCCGCGAAGGCCGTCGCCACCCTGCGCCGCGTGGCCGAACTGGAGGCCGCCCAGCAGGTGGTCGACCCCTCGATCCTGCGCTGGCACGGAGAGCTCGCCGAAGCCCTGGTCGCCGCGGACGCGCCCGATGAGGCCGCCGAGCTGCAGGCCCGGGTCCGTACGACGGCCCTCGGGCTCGGCCGCACCAGCGTGATCGCCGCCCTGGACCGGGCCCGGGGGCTGTGCCTGTCCGCGCACGGCGAGGCCGAGGCGGCCGTCGCCCTGCTGGAAGACACCGCCGAGCGGTTCGCGGGCCTCGAACTGCCGTTGGAGCGTGCCCGTACGCTGCTCGCCCTGGCCCGGGTGGAGCGCCGCCGCCGGCGGCGCGCGCCCGCCCGCGCCGCCCTCGCGGCGGCCGCCGAGGCCTTCGCCCGCGCCGGCGCGACCCCGTGGGCGGAGCTCGCGCGGGAGCGCTCCCCGTCCGGGAGCGAGGGCGGTGGCGGGGCCCGGCCCCTGGCCGCCCTCACGGAGGCGGAGGCCCGCCTCGCGGTGCTGGTGGCCCAGGGCGCCAGCAACCAGGAGGCGGCCGCGAAGCTGTTCGTCAGCGTGAAGACCGTGGAGGCCCGGCTGACCCGGATCTACCAGAAGCTCGACGTCCGGTCCCGGGCCCAGCTGGCCACCACGCTCCGTCCGCGCTGACTAGCAGCTCAGGTTGTTCCCCGGGGTCGTGCCGAGGATCTGGACGAAGCCCTGGTAGGAGTTGATCCGGCTCTGCACCTGCGCCGGGTTGCCGCCGTTGCACTCCAGGGCGCCGTTGATGGAGCGGATGGTCTCGCCGAAGCCCGCGCCGTTCACCATGGCGGCGTGGGCGGTCATCGTGCCCGGGCCGTTCTGCGTGTTCCAGTACCAGAGGGCCGTCTTCATCGCGACGGCCGGGTCCTGCTCCACCAGGTACGGGTTGGCCAGGAGGTTGATGCCGAGGGCGTCGCCGGCGGCCTTGTAGTTGAAGTTCCAGCTCAGCTGGATGGGTCCGCGCCCGTAGTAGGCGGCCTGCCCAGCGGGACAGCCGTACGGCTGGTTCGCGTCGCAGTAGTGCGGGTAGTTGGCGGTGTTCTGCTCGACGATGTGCACCAGCCCGCCGGTCTCGTGCGAGACGTTGGCCAGGAAGGCCGCCGCCTCGCGCCGCTTGACGGTGTCGTCACCGGTGGTGGCGAAGCCGGGGTAGGCGGACAGGGCCGCGACCAGGCCGTTGTACGTGTAGAAGGGGTTCCGGTTCGGGAACATCTGGTTGAACTGGGCCTCGCTGACCACGAATCCGGACGGGTTGGGAGTGGTCGGGTCCGGGTTCGGGTTCCCGCCGCCCCCGCAGGCGCCCTGGTCCGACCAGACGCCCCACTGGCCGGTGGTGCCGGGGGTCTCGCCCTGGGTCCACCACTTGGCCAGCCAGTTGTGGCCGCCGTACGAGGCGCTCATGCCGTTGGTGTAGACGGCGGAGCCGGCCCACGCGCCGACGCAGGCGGGAGCCGCGGCGGCGGGGGAGGAGGGGAGGGCCACGGCGAAGCCGAGGACGGCCGCGGCGGTGGCGGCCAGCGAGAGGGCGCGGCGGCGCAGGATGGATGTCACGGAAGTTCTCCTTCAGTGGGGGGAGTTGCCGTGGGGGGCAACGGGCGGGGAGCACCTGGGCCCACTGAAGCGAGAATGGTCTGGACCTGTCAAGGTCTAGACCAAAACGAAGCGCCGGCGCCCCGCCCCGAAGGGTGGTGCGCCAGCGCTCCGTTGAAGGGTCAGCTACCGGCGGAGAGGTTGCCGGCGAGGATCGGGATGTTGTCCAGGATGTGCGAAGCGGTCTCGTCACCCTTGGCCTGGGTGGAGTTCTCCGCGCACTGCTGGTTCTGCGGGTTGGACGCGATCGGGATGTCCTGGACGCCGACGTTGATCAGCGCCAGGATCGACTGGGCGTTGACCTTCGCGGGCAGGCCGACACAGAGCTTGTTCAGGGACCCCTGGATGGCGGCCATCTGCGGGCTCATGGAGCCGGAGGTCTCCTGGTTGCCGTAGAGCTGCGAGGAGTCGTTGCCGTTGACCGTGTTGACGCCGTTGTCGTTGCCGATCGCCATCGCCGGGGAGGCTACGGCGGCACCGGCACCCAGAACGGCTGCGGTGGCGGCTGCGGTGGCCATGAACTTCTTGAGCATGTGGGGGATCCTTCTTCTGTCGCACTGTCGCATGAGATAGCTGCCCTCGGCGGGACGAGCTGCTCAACTGCCGTGGACACCGGGGGTTATCACCCATCACCCGAGTGGCTCAACCTTGCACTCCGCAGGTGCGGTCCGGCATCGGCCGATTGACCGAACGCTGCCGGGCCGGGCGGGCCGGCGGATCCCCCCGCCCCGGGTGCGGCCCTGCGCGTGCGCCCCGGGTTCGCGCCCCGTGCGCCGGGAGGGGGTGCCGACGCCGACGGGATCCGGACCGTGTGCGGTCCCGGATCCCGTCGGCGTCGGCAGGGCGGCGGCGCGACAGCGCGACGCCGCGTCGGTCAGCCGGTCTTGCGGCGGACCTTCTTGTTCTTGCCCCCGGGGTTTCCGCCGGCGCCCTGGATCTTCGCCCGGCTCTGGTGCGCCTGCTGCGACTGGGCATTGGCGGCGTTCCGCTCCAGGGCCTCCTTGAACTTGCGCTTGGCCTCCTCGGCCGGCGATTCGTTCTGCGGGGTGTCTGATTCTTCTGACATGCGTCCTCCTGGAATGTTCTGAAGCCGGTTGCAGTCTGTCAGGTGGTGTTTCCCCTGGCCAACGCGTTCGCGAGAGGCGGCTCCGGACCGGTCTCAGGCGTCCTTCTCCAGGGTCGGGCGCAGCCGCTCCAGCAGGGCGTGGAGCGTCGCGCGCTCGGTGTCGTCCAGGACGTCGAGGGCGCCGTGCGTGGCCTGCATCTCCTCGCGCACCCGGCGGATCACCTCGCGGCCCGCGTCCGTGGCCACGACGTTCTTGACCCGCCGGTCCGCGGGATCGGGCTCGCGGCGCACCAGCTCGCGGGCTTCCAGCCGGTCCACGATCCCGGTCACGTTCGAGGCGTCGCACACCAGCAGGGTGGCGAGGCCGCGCATCGGGAGCGGGCCGTTCAGCTGTGCGAGGACCTTCGCCTGCGTGGACGTGAGGCCGTGGTGGGCGGCGGCCCCCGCGAAATCGCGCCACTGGGCGGTGCCGATCGCGGCGAGCAGCTCCAGGAGCTCCAGCTTGGTCGGGACGGCGTGGGGGGTGGTGGCGCTCATGCCTCGGAGCGTACTCAAGGTGCTTCACATTATCAACCTTTTACTTGACCACCTTAACTATTGAGGTCTACCGTCTGCTGGAGTCGAAGTACTTGATGACGTCAAACATCTGCGATCTGAAGCACTGAGAAGGTCTTCCCTGTCATGAGCCCCACCCCCACTGCCACCACCCGGGCCGGCGGCCACCGGAACGAGACGGTCATCGTCTTCGCGCTGAGCCTGGCCGCCATGGTCGTGTCGATGATGCAGACGCTGCCGGTCCCGATCCTCGGACTGATCCGCAGCGATCTCGGCACCACCACCGCCAACGTCAGCTGGGTGACCACCGCCACTCTGCTGTCCGCCGCCGTCTTCACCCCGCTGCTCGGCCGCTTCGGTGACCAGCACGGCAAGAAGCCGACGCTGGTGGCCGTACTCGGTGTCATGGTCGCGGGCTCCGTCATCGCGGCGCTGGCGTCCTCGCTCCCCCTGCTCCTGCTCGGCCGCGTCCTCCAGGGCGCCGCCACCGCGATCTTCCCGCTGGCGCTCTCCGTGCTGCGCGAGGAGGTCCGCCCGCAGAAGCTCCCCGGAGCGATGGCCCTGGTCAGCGGCACCCTCGCGTTCGGCAGCGGCCTCGCGCTCGTCGCCACCGGCCTGCTGACCTCCGGCAGCGACGCCGACTACCGCAACGCCTTCTGGATGGCCACGGGCTTCGCCGTGATCGCCCTGCTCGCCGTCGTGTTCCTGGTCCCGGCGACCAAGCACAAGACCGGCGGACGTACGGACTTCCTCGGCGCGCTCACCCTGGGCATCGCCCTGCTGCTCCTCCTGCTGCCGATCTCCCAGGGCCACGAGTGGGGCTGGGCCTCCGGCCGTACGCTGGGCAGCTTCGCCGGCGCCGTCGTCATGACCGCCGTCTGGGTGTTCACCGAGCTCAAGGTCCGCGAGCCGCTGGTCGACATGAAGATGTTCGTCCACCGTCCGGTCCTGATGGCCAACCTGGCCGGCATCCTCGTCGGCTTCGGCATGTTCGCGAACTTCCTGGGCGTCTCCTACCTCGTCCAGATGCCCAAGGCCCTGACCGGCTACGGGTTCGACGCCTCCATCCTGCGCGCCTCCGTGGAGTTCCTGCTGCCCGGCGCGATCGTCTCGCTGCTCGCCTCGCCGATCGGCGGACAGCTGGTCCGCCACCGCGGGCCGCGCGCCGCACTGGCCGTGGCAGCGGCCCTCGGCGCCGCCGGCTTCGGCTGGCTGGCCCTGGACCACGGCCACACCGCCTCGGTGATCGGTGCCGGCCTCATCGTCGGCGCGGCCGTCAGCTTCGGCTACGCGGCCATGCCCGCCGTGATCATGTCGAGCGTCCCGCACCACCAGAGCGGCATCGCCAACGGCATCAACTCGATCTCCCGCTCCACGGGCAGCGCGATCGGCAGTGCCATCGTGACCACCATCCTGGCCTCGAAGACGATCGAACACCTCCCGGCGGGTGTTCCCGCGCTGCCGGCCGAATCCGGCTTCACCCTCACCTTCGCCATCGGCGCCGTGGCCTTCGGCCTGGTCGCGGTGATCAGCGGGATCGGCCTGCGCGGGGCACACGGCCCGCGGACAGCCGTCGCCGCTCCGGTGGCAGCCTCGGCCGGGTCCGAGCCCGCCGGGTCCGCGTCCGTGGAATCCGAGCCGGCCGCCGTCGCGGTGACCACCGCGAAGGCCGGCGCCTGACCGGTCCGCACCGGAGCGGCGTCGCGTCGCGCCACCACCGAGCCGCCCCCGGGTCCCGCCGCACACGCGGCAGGGCCCGGGGGCGGCTCTACCCGTTCCACGGCGACGACCTCACCGTGGGCCGAACACCCCGGCCGGCCGTCGGCTGGATAGGCTCGACCGGGCGCGGAAAGGATCTCCCCGGGCCCGGAAGGGTGTCATGACCAGCGAAGAAGCGATCCGGATCCTGCGGGCGGCCGATCGTCCGGCCGCCCGGTGGAAGAACGGCGGGGGCGTGACCCGCGAGATCGCCGCCGGACCCGAGGGCTCCGGGACGGACGATTTCGACTGGCGGGTCAGCCTCGCCGAGGTCGCCGCCGACGGGGCCTTCTCCGTCTTCCCCGGCGTCGACCGCACGCTCACCCTCGCGGAGGGGGCCGGCATGGACCTCGCGATCGGCGGCGTACGACGCCTCGTGGACCGGCGGTACGAGCCCCAGCGGTTCCCCGGGGACGAACCGACGGACTGCCGCCTGCTGGCCGGGCCGGTGGTGAACTTCAACGTGATGTACCGCCGGGGCGCGGTGAGCGCCGACACCGCCGTCGTACGGGGCGACCTCGCGCTCGCCGTCCGGCCCGGCGAGAGCCTGCTGGTCGTCGCCCTGGAGGGGACGGCCGAGGTCGACGGCGTCCCCACCGAACTGGGCCCGTACGACGCCGTGTTGATGACGGGGGAGCGCGACATCGTGCTACGGAGCTTCGGGTGCGCGGCGGTGGTCCGCCTCGCCCGGGTCCCCGGACGGCGGGCCGGGCTCAGCCCGCGTAGGAGGCCATCCGCTCCACGAGGCCCAGGGGGGCGTCGGCCCCGAAGCACAGCTCGAGATTGTCCGCGGACTCGGCGGCCGCGGCCGCCGAGCGCGGGAACAGCGCCTCCTCGTAGGCGGCGAGGGCGCCCTCACGGTCACCGGGGCGGGCCAGGAGGGCCGCGGCGAGCTCGGCGCCGTCGAGCATGGCCAGGTTGGCGCCCTCCCCGGCGAAGGGGGACATCAGGTGCGCGGCGTCGCCGATCAGGGTCACGCCGGGGGTGCGGGCCCAGCGGTGGCCGACGGGCAGCGCGTGGATCGGCCGGCCCACGAGAGGGGCGTCGCTGTCGGCGACGAGCGCCCGCAGTCGCGGGTCCCACCCGGCGAACCGTTCCAGCACGGCCTCCTTCGCCGGGGCGGACCCCACGGCCCAGTCCTCGGCGGTCCGCAGGGCCGCGTAGACGTGCAGGGCGCCGCCCGGCTCCCGGTGGGCGAGCAGTCCCCGGCCCTCGCCGAGCGCGAACATCATCCCGCCGCCGACCAGGGCGGCGCTCGCGGGATGGCGGACGTCGGCGTCGTACAGGTGCGCCTCGGCGAAGGACAGGCCGCAGTACCGGAGGAGCGCGGACGAGACCAGCGGGCGGACCTTCGACCACGCGCCGTCCGCGCCGACGAGCAGGTCCGTGGTGAAGGTGGACCCGTCGGCCAGTACCACCTCGTGGACGCCGTCACCGAGGGCCCGTACCCCGGTGGCCTTGGCGCCCCAGCGGACGGCCCCGGCGGGCAGCGAGTCCAGCAGCAGGTCGCGCAGTGCGGCGCGGTGCACCTCGGGACGGCCGTGGTCCTCGCCGTCCTGCTCGTCGGCGTGTTCGACGTGGACGGCCGCGCGGCTGTCGAGGATCCGCATGGCCTGGCCGCCGGGGAGGACGAGCGCGCGGAAGTCCTCGTGGAGTCCGGCCGCGCGCAGGGCGGCCTGGCCGGATTCCTCGTGCAGATCGAGCATGCCGCCCTGGTCGCGGGCGGTGCGCGAGGCGTCGAGGTCGAAGACGGCCGCCTCGATCCCGTGCAGGTGCAGGACGCGGGCCAGGGTGAGGCCGCCGAGTCCGGCGCCGATGATCGCGATGGGGTGGTGAGTGGTCATGGTGGTCTCCTCGGGTGAGCTCGAGTGCGGGGGAGTGTGGTTGGTGGCGGCGTGCGGGCGGTGGCGGCGTGCGGGTCAGGCGCCGTGGCCGGCGGGCTCGGCCTGCGCGGCGCGCGGCAGCAGCCGCCGGGGGAGCTGTGGGGGCCGGATTTCAGCTACGGAGGACATGGCTGCTCCTGGATCGGGAGGGAGGGGGGGTGAGCCGCGGCGGCTTCCTCCCCAGAAGAACACAATGACTATGAAAGTGCAATCGATACACTTTCATAGTGACTAGGGAGCGGCTCTATGCTGGTCCCATGACGCGCATCGACAAGACAGAGGCAGAACCGGACGGCCCCGGGCGACGCGAACGCAAAAAGGCCGCAACCCGGCAGGCGCTCGCCGACGCCGCGCTGCGGCTCTTCCTGGAGAAGGGCTTCGACCAGGTCAAGGTCGCCGAGGTCGCCGAGGCCGCCGACACGGCACTGACGACCTTGTTCGCACACTTCCCCGGCGGGAAGGAGGCGCTGATCCTGGAGGACGGCGCCGAGCGGGAGGAGTCCCTGGCCCTGGCGGTACGCGGCCGGGCCGACGGGGTGTCGGTCCTGGCGGCCCTGCGCGCGTTCTTCGCCGGCCGCGGCCCCTTCGACCCGAACCCGCCGCCGCAGCTCCTGAGCAAGACGCGGCTCGTCGTCGTCACGCCCGCCCTGCGCGCCTACGCCCGCCGGATGTGGACGGGCTGCGAGGAGGCCCTGGCCCAGGTCATCGCCGAGGAGTGCGGACGCCCGGCCGGGGACGATTCGCTGCGGATCCTGGCCCGCTACGTGCTGGAGATTCCCGACCTGGCGGGCATGCGGCCGGACCCGCGGCGCGCGCTGGACACCGCCTTCGACCACCTGGAGCGGGGCTGGCCCGGGGTGTGATCCGAAGCCCGCTCCGAAGCCCCCTCCGAAGCCCCCTCCGATCCCCCCTCCCAGCAGCCCTCCGAACTCCCCTCTGTGCGCAAAGCGTTGACAAAGTCGTCATCTGCTAGAAACCTGTGGCGCCATGGCCGCATAACTGCGATCAGATCACTCAAAAAATTAATAACGCTACGCAAGTTTGCGGCAGGCGCGGCTGCGTCGGGCCGGGGTCCCCTCATGGAACAGAGGACAGCATGAGATGGAAGCAAAGCGGCCGGCTGATGGTGGCCGGCTCGGTGGTCGCGGGACTGGTGTCGGTCGGACTCCTGCCGGCCACCTTCGCGGCCGCCGCCGGCGGACCCAACATCGCCCTGGGCAAGTCGGTCAGCGCGAGCGGATCCCTCGGCGGATACGGGGCCGCCGGAGTCACCGACGGCAACCAGGGCTCGTACTGGGAGGGGCCCGGCAGCACCTTCCCGACGTGGGTGCAGGTGGACCTCGGCAGCAGCGTCGCCATCGACCAGGTGGTGCTGAAGCTGCCCGCCGGCTGGGAGACGCGCACCGAGACGCTGACCGTGCAGGGCAGCGCCGACGGGAACACCTTCACCACCCTGTCCGCCTCGGCGGGGAGGGTGTTCAACCCCGCCCAGTCCAACACGGTGACCATCGGGTTCACCGCGGCGACGGTCCGCTACGTGCGGGTCAGCGTCACCGCCAACACGGGCTGGCAGGCCGCGCAGATATCCGAGCTCGAGGTGTACTCCGCCAACGGCAGCGGTGACCCCGGCGATCCCGGGGACCCGGGCACGCCCCCCGTCGGCGTGAACCTCGCCAAGGGCAAGCCCATCGAGGCCTCCTCGACCACCCAGTCGTTCGTCGCGGCCAACGCCAACGACGACAGCGTCACCAGCTACTGGGAGGCCGGCGGTCAGCAGTCCACGCTGACCGTGAAGCTCGGCTCCAACGCCGATGTCACCGGAGTGGTCCTCAAGCTCAACCCCGACCCCGCCTGGGGCAACCGCACCCAGAGCTTCGAGGTCCTGGGCCGGGAGCAGTCGGCGAGCGGGTTCACCACGCTGAAGGCCCGCGCCGACTACGCGTTCAGCCCGGGCGGCAACCAGAACACCGTGACGGTCCCCGTCACCGGCCGGCTCGCCGACGTCCAGCTGAAGTTCTCCGGCAACACCGGGGCCGGCGGCGGACAGGCCGCCGAGTTCCAGGTCATCGGCGCCGCCGCCCCGAACCCGGACCTGACGGTCACGGACCTCGCCTGGTCCCCGGCCAGTCCTTCCGAGAGCGACGCCGTCACGGTCAACGCGACCGTCCGCAACGCCGGTACGGTCGCCTCCCCGGCCACCACCGTCAACGTCAGCCTCGAAGGCGCGGTCGCCGGCAGCGCCCCGGTCGGAGCCCTCGCGGCCGGAGCCTCTGCCACCGTCCCGGTCGCCGTCGGCAAGCGCCCGATGGGCAGCTACACCGTCTCCGCCGTCGTGGACCCGGCCGGGACCGTCCCCGAGCAGAACGACACCAACAACAGCCGCACGGCCACCGCGAAGCTCGTGGTCGGCCAGGCACCGGGCCCCGACCTGGAAGCCCTCTCCATCGCCACCAACCCGGCCAACCCGGCCGTGGGCGCCCCGGTCTCCTTCACCGTGGCCGTCCGCAACCGGGGCACCAGCGCGGTGAGCGCGGGCACCGTCACCCGGCTGGTGGCAGGCGCCACCACCCTGAACGGCCCCACCCCGGCGATCGCCGCCGGTGAGACCGTCAACGTGCCGATCAACGGCACCTGGACGGCGGTCAGCGGCGGAGCCACCCTCACCGCCACGGCCGACGGGACCGGCCTCGTCGCCGAGACCAACGAGACCAACAACAGCACCTCCCGCGCCGTGGTCGTCGGCCGCGGGGCGGCGCTCCCGTACACCGAGTACGAGGCGGAGGCCGGCAGCTACACCGGCACCCTGCTGCAGAGCGACGCCAAGCGCACCTTCGGGCACACCAACTTCGCCACCGAGTCCTCGGGCCGCGAGTCCGTACGCCTCTCCTCGGCCGGCCAGTACGTGCAGTTCACCTCCACCAACCAGGCCAACTCCATCGTCGTGCGCAACTCGATCCCGGACGCCGCGAACGGCGGCGGCGCCGATGCCACGATCAGCCTGTACGTCAACGGCAGCTTCGCCCAGAAGCTGAACCTCTCCTCGAAGCACAGCTGGCTCTACGGCAGCACCGACAGCCCCGAGGGCCTGACCAACACCCCCGGCGGGGACGCCCGCAGGCTCTTCGACGAGTCGCACGCCCTGCTCGCGCAGAGCTACCCGCCCGGCACCACCTTCCGCCTCCAGCGCGACGCGGGCGACACGGCCTCGTACTACGTCATCGACCTGATCGACCTGGAGCAGGTGGCCCCGGCGGCGGCCAAGCCCGCCGAGTGCACCTCGATCACCGACTACGGCGCGATCCCGAACGACGGCATCGACGACACGCTCGCCATCCAGAAGGCCGTGACCGCAGACCAGAACGGTCAGATCGCCTGCGTCTGGATCCCGCAGGGCCAGTGGCGCCAGGAGCAGAAGATCCTCACCGACGACCCGCTGAACCGGGGCCAGTTCAACCAGGTGGGCATCAGCAACGTCTCCATCCGCGGCGCGGGCATGTGGCACTCCCAGCTCTACACCCTGACCGAGCCGCAGAACGCAGGCGGCATCAACCACCCGCACGAGGGCAACTTCGGCTTCGAGATCGACGACAACACGCAGATCTCCGACATCGCCATCTTCGGATCGGGCCGGATCCGCGGCGGGGACGGCAACGCCGAGGGCGGCGTGGGCCTGAACGGGCGCTTCGGCAAGAACACGAAGATCACCAACGTGTGGATCGAGCACGCCAACGTCGGTGTCTGGGTCGGCCGCGACTACGACAACATCCCGGCCCTGTGGGGTCCCGGCGACGGCATCGAGTTCAACGGCGTGCGGATCCGCGACACCTACGCCGACGGCATCAACTTCGCCAACGGCACCCGCAACTCCACCGTCTTCAACTCCTCCTTCCGCACGACCGGTGACGACGCCCTCGCGGTGTGGTCCAGCAAGTACGTGAAGGACCAGTCCATCGACATCGGTCACGACAACCACTTCCGCAACAACACGATCCAGCTGCCCTGGCGCGCCAACGGCATCGCCATCTACGGCGGTTACGGCAACACCATCGAGAACAACCTGATCTACGACACCATGAACTACCCCGGCATCATGCTGGCCACCGACCACGACCCGCTGCCCTTCTCCGGGCAGACGCTGATCGCGGGCAACGGCCTCTTCCGCACCGGCGGCGCGTTCTGGAACGAGGACCAGGAGTTCGGCGCGATCACCCTGTTCCCGTCGAACCTGCCCATCCCGGGTGTCGTCATCCGCGACACCGACATCCACGACTCCACCTACGACGGGATCCAGTTCAAGACCGGCGGCGGGGTCATGGCCGACGTCAAGATCACGAACGTGACCATCAGCAAGTCCAACAACGGGTCCGGAATCCTGGCCATGGGCGGAGCGCGCGGCAACGCCACCCTGTCCAACGTGACCATCACCGGATCCGCCCAGGGCAACATCCTGATCGAACCCGGATCGCAGTTCCTGATCAACGGCGGCTAGGCCGCCGCCTCCACGAAGGCAGGCGGGTTCACCGCCTGCCGAGCTTGATCCACCTCGCCGTACCGGGAACCCCCTTCGCGTCGAGGAGGAACAGCATGTAGTACCCGGGCGGGGCGTCGGCCGAAGTGGCCGGCGCCCGCAGTCCGATCGTGCGGCCGCGGACGCCGGTCATCCGCAGCTCCAGATGGCGCTGGCTGGTGTTCACCGCATGGGTGACGGTGGTCGGCGCCAGCAGCACGGCCCGCCGTACGCCGACGGCCGTCGAGCTCTCCACGGAGAACTCCGCGCCGTGGGCGATCTCGCCCGCCGGGACCCGGTCCAGTACGGGCCGGGCGCCCCGGTGCAGGTAGGCGGGCTCGTAGATCTCGATCGAGCCGTCCATGCCGTCCTTGATGTCCGGGTCGTTGGCGATCTGCTGGAGCTCGTCCCCGGTGACCATGACCCGGCCGTCCGGCAGCACCAGGGCGTTGGAGTGGTAGCCCCGCGGCAGCCGTTGGGCCGGCCCCAGCCTCCACCGCCCGTCGGCGCCCCGCAGTTCGGTCCGGCGGAACTTCAGGTCGGCCTTGGGATTGAACGGCCCGAACCCGTAGTCCCGGGTGTCCTTCGCCCCGTTGACCGTCAGCAGCGTGCTGTCCGGCAGGATCAGGGTGTCGTCCTGGGTCCGGCCGAAGGCGCGCGGCTCCTCGGTGGTCCAGGCGCCGCCCGACAGCCGGTAGGTGTTCGGGTCGAGCGGATCCCCGCCCAGCACCAGCACCGAGTCCGGTCCGTCGAACCCCGCCGGCAGCGGTACGGCGGAGCCGTAGCCCCGGAAGTCGGCGGGCCGCCTGGGCAGGTCCGTACGGGTCTGCGTGCGGGTGTCGAAGAGCCACTGCTGGTCGGCGTCGCGCCCCAGGCCGTAGATCTTGCCGTCGCGCAGCGAGAACAGGTGCGGGTAGTCGTTGCGGAACGGCGCGTCGAACCGCATCCGCTGCACGGGGGCGTCCAGCGGGATGTCGTACGGGCGCCAGGGCACCGGCTGCCCCGGCGCGGGGAACCGCTCCACCACCGGGGTGGGCGTCCCCGTGCCGCGCTCCGACTGGCCCGACATGATGATCTGGCGGCCGTCCGCGCCGGTCACCACCGAGGGGTACCAGCGGCCCACCGCCATGTCGCGGTTGCGGTACCAGCCCTCGGTCCACGGGTCGAAGACGAAGGACAGCTTCGCCCCGCTGCCGCCCTTGCCGCCCGTGTTGCCGCCGAACACCCCGAGCATCCCGTTGGGCAGGAAGGAGTGGCCGGCGCAGAAGAACGGCGCCGGGCGCGGCGCGTGCGTACCGTCGGGCATCAGCACGACGGGCGGGGTGACCTTCCGGAACGCCCGGGCGCCGGTCCCCTTCGCCGGATCCCACAGGTAGGCGCGGCCCGCGTTCGCCGGTCCGATCCGGTCCGTGGGGCCGGTCTCCTTGGTGGGGTCGGTCTCCACCCGCGAGAAGGAGAACAGCAGCACCTTGCCGGTCGGCAGCAGCGCGACGTGCACGCCGAAATCGGGGGAGGGGAAGTACTCGGCGAACCGGCCCGAGACGGCCGCCTCGACAGCGGCGTTGGACTCGCGCTGCGATGCGGCGAGCGCGGCCAGGCTGGCGCTGCGCCGGGCCTGGGGGTACTCCACGGCGCCCTTGGCCGCCCGGCGGAGCTCGGCGTGGGCGCGCGCGTGGCCGACGCCGATCACGGCGGCCTCGGCCGTGTCGGTTCCGCCGACGGTTCCGCCGGCGGTGCCGCCGTCCGTGCCGTGTCCCGGCGCCCCCGCCGCGGGCGGTGCGGTCGACAGGATCAGGGCGCAGACCACCGCGGTCGCGGAGAGCAGGGCGGACCGGTGCAGGCGGCGCATGGGGCTCCTCGGCGCGGGCGGTTCCGTAGGCCGCTCATCATAGGAAATACCGGGAGGAACAGGACGGTCCGACGTGCTCCGTATTCCGCCGATGAGCCGTTCGGCCCTGCCCGCAGCCGTGCCCGAACGTTTCTCCGGTGAAAGGGCCCGGCCATCGGAGTGAGGCCGCGCACCCGTTCACCGATCGGCGCGGTACGGAGCGCTTCCATGGCCGGGTGATCACAACACTGCGCACCGCGCTCGGCGCCGTCCTCGCGACCGGCGGCCTCCTCGCCCTCCTGCCCGTCTCCGCCGCCGGAGCGGCGGGCAGCCCCGGCGCACCCGCCGCGCCGGAGGACCGGGTGACCGTCGACGTCGCGACGGTCAACGGCTCGGGCTGCCGGCCGGGCAGCGCCACCGTCGCCGTGGCCGAGGACAACTCGGCCTTCACCGTGACCTACAGCGAGTACCTGGCCATGGCGGGCGGGAACAGCGCCCCGACCGACGGCCGCAAGAACTGCCTGCTCTCCCTGCTCGTCCACGTCCCGCAGGGGTACACCTACGCCGTCGCCCAGGTGGACTACCGGGGATTCGGCAGCCTCCAGCAGGGCGCGATCGGCACCCAGAAGGCCAGCTACTACTTCCAGGGCATGAAGCAGACCGACTACCGCACCCACAAGTTCCAGGGCCGGCTCGACGACAACTGGCAGGCCACCGACACCACGGGCATCGAGGCCCTGGTCTTCGCCCCCTGCGGAGAACAGCGCAACTTCAACATCAACACCGAGCTGCGCGCCGAGGTCGGCACCTCGGACCCGTCGACGACCAGCTACATGGCGCTCGACTCCACCGACGGCAGCATCAACAGCGTCTACCACTTCTCCTGGAAGAAGTGCCAGGCCCGCTGAGCCGGCCCCTCCCCACGGGCGGCCGTGCGGGGCCTCCGCTCAGGAGTCCCCCCGCGCGGCCGCCTGCCGCTGCCGCTTGCTCAAGGGGGCCAGCGTGAGGTCCTGGGCCTGCGAGCTCATGCGCTTGAAGCCGTACCCGTGCTCCGTCAGCCAGGTCTCGGCCGCGAGCTCGGCGTGGGCGGTCGCGTCCAGGATGTCCTCCTCGGCCTCGCCCTCCGCCAGGAACCGGAAGGTGAAGAAGGGCCGGGCCGCCACGTCGTACGTGAGGTGCCCCTCGGGAGTGAACTCGGCCGTCAGCATGTCGTGCCCGGCGGCGTCCGCGAGGAGCGCGGCACGCTGCTCCTCGGTGAGGCCGTCGAAGGACCCGCGGACGGTGATGCGGAAAGTACGGGTGCTCATCCCCTCACCCTAGGCCGCCCCCCGAGCCGTCCGCACCGGGATTTCCCGGGGCCCGCCACTCCGACGGCCCAATCGGCGCGCGCCACGAACAGCCCCGGCGTCACCCGGTCGGCGCGGCCGCGACCTGCGGTTTCGCGCAACTGCCCGGCGTGCCGGGCGTGTCGCGCCCCGCTAGCGTCGGCAGCGTCCGGAGTCCTTGGATTCCGCGAGGGGGGTCCCGCTATCCGCCTGTGCGAGAGGCCGAGCCGATGCTGAAGGACGCTCCGATAGCCCCGATGGTCCCGATGACCAGCCTGATCCGTGTGGAGAAGGGCGTGGCCGCTCCCGAGGAACTCGCCGCGATCGCGGTGGTCGTCGCCTGCTTCGCCCGCCGCAACTCCGCCGGAGCGGGGACGGCCCCCGCCCGGGCCGCCCGCCGCCCGGCCCCCGCGCACCACGGCTCCGGCTGCTGGGCGGGCTGCTGGGCCTGCGGCTGACGCGGACCGGCACGGGACGGACCGGTCCGGCACGGTTCGGACCGGCACGGTTCCGCAGCACCCATGAACGCCCCTGCCCCCGGCCCGCTTACGGGCCGGGGGCAGGGGGACCACTCGGCGTACGGGCCGCTCAGGCCCGGCGCAGCACCGTGGACAGCGCCTCGGACAGCGCGGCCTGGGCATCGGCCGCCGGACCCTGCGAGCGCCACGCGACGAACCCGTCGGGTCGCACCAGTACGGCGCCCTCCGGGGACATGGCGTGCACCTCGCTCCAGTCGGCGCCCTCCTCCTGCACCAGATCCGTGCCGGGAGCGCCGGCGGACCCGATGGCGTAGGCGTCCAGCTTCACCGACAGCCGCTCGGCCACCCGTTCGGCCGCCGCCTGCCACGGGGAGCCCGCGCCGCAGAGCAGCACGAACGCGGTCTCGTACAGGTCCAGCGTGGAGACCCGCTCGCCGTCGGCCCGGGTCAGCCACATGTGCGGGGCCCGCGTGCCGGGATCGCCCTTCATGCGCATCCCCTCCGGGATGACGGGCCGGTCCGGTGAGGCGCCGACGAAGGCGCCGCTCGGGTAGGCGTAGGCCATCGCCGTCGTCAGGACCCCGCTGCCCGGTCCGCCGCCCATCGTGGGCGGCGGCGCGTACCCCGGGTGGCTGTGCTCCGCCGAACGGGCGGAGGCGCGCTGGGCGGTCGCCACGGCCACCGGGTGGCGCTCCGCGCCGTAGGTCTCCAGCAGGCCCGTGCCCGCCGATCCGTTCAGGACCGCCGCGATCTTCCAGGCCAGGTTGTGCGCGTCCTGGATACCGGTGTTCGAGCCGAACGCGCCGGTGGGGGACATCTCGTGGGCCGCGTCGCCGGCCAGGAACACCCGACCGGAGGAGTACTGCTCGGCGATCCGTTCCGCCGCGTGCCAGGGGGCCTTTCCGCCGATCTCCACGTCCAGGTCCGGCACGCCGATCGCGGCCCGGATCTGCTCCCTGCACCGCTCCTCGGTGAAGTCCTCCAGGGTTTCCCCCTGGTCCGGGTGCCACGGGAGGTGGAAGACCCACTGGGTGTCGTTGTCCACCGGCAGCAGCGCCCCGTCCGCACCGGGCTTCATCAGATAGCAGACGATGAACCGCAGGTCGCCCAGGACCTCGACGAGCCGCCGCGAGCGGAAGGTGACGCTGACGTTGTGGAACAGCTCGCCGCTGCCCGTCTGGGGGATGCGCAGTTGCTCGCGCACGGGACTGCGCGGGCCGTCCGCCGCGATCACGAAGTCGGCGCGCACGGTGATGTGCTCCCCGGTCTCCCGGTCCTTGACCAGCGCGTTCACCCCGGTCTCGTCCTGGTCGAAGCTCATCAGCTCGGTCGAGAACCGCACGTCGGCACCCTGCGCGCGGCTCTGCGCGGCGAGGATCGGCTCGATGTTGTTCTGGCTGCACACGCACCAGGCGCTCGGGCTGAACTTGCTGAGTGCCCCGGCCGGGTCGATGGCCTTGACCAGCCATTTGTGGTCGCCGCCGAGCAGGGACTGCGTCTGCAGGATGCCCATGTTGTTCTCCAGGGCGGACGCCGCCTGCCGGATGGCGCCCTCCGCCCCGGCGACCCGGAACAGCTCCATGGTCCGGGCGTTGATACCGCGCCCGCGCGGGTGGTCGGAGGTGCCGGCGTGCTTCTCCACTACCAGGTGCCTGATGCCGTGGCGGCTCAGGAACAGCGAGGTGGACAGACCCACGAGGGAGCCGCCCACGACGAGAACCGGTACGCGAACATCTGCCGTGTCTTCCATCAGCTGCGAGCTCCTGAATCTGTGTGGGGGGAGTGCACTCTTTTATGCCCCCGATCGCCGGCCAAGCCCAGGAGATACGCCGGTTGTCACCCGCTTGATCCGGAGATGTAGCGCTACGTCCGCACCCGGATGACGATGAGCGACAGCGGTGCCCCCGAAGACACGCCGGCCTGCCGTCCCCGCGACGGCCGCCGGACCGGGGCGCCGGCGCCGATGACGGACGAGGGTCCGTACGCGATGAACATCCCCGCCCTCCCTCAGGGCCCTCACGAAGGAGTGAGCAGATGACGACCACCCTGTCCGAACGGGTGTCACAGTCCGCTTTCGACGGATCCATGCTCCGGGTCGTCCTGCTGATGGACCTCCACGAGGGAGCCCAGCAGCGGTTCTTCGAGGCGTACGAGCAACTGCGCCACGACATCGCGTCCGAACCGGGCCACATCAGCGACCAGCTCTGCCAGTCCTTCGAGAACCCCTCCCAGTGGCTCATCACCAGCGAGTGGGAGAGCGCACCGCAGTACCTCGCCTGGGTCAACAGCGAGCACCACGCCGAACAGGTCCGCCCGCTCGGCGCCTGCGCCCGCGCGATGCGCCCGCTCAAGTACACCGTCCTGCGCGAGACCGGCCGCGGCTACCAGGACGCGCAGCGGCCCAGGGGCGCCCGGCTGCAGGAAGCGCCCCGGCTCGGCGCCGACATCGTCCGCCACGCCCTGACCTTCACGGTCAAGCCCGGCAGTGAGAAGGAGGTCGCGGCCCTCCTCTCCAGCTACGCCTCCCCGGCGGCCGACGTCGACGGCCACACCCGGCTCTGCCGCACCACGCTGTTCATGCACGGCAACCGCGTCGTGCGTACGGTGGAGGTCCGCGGGGACCTGATGTCGGCCCTGCGGCACGTCTCCGAGCAGCCCGAGGTACGGGCCGTCGAGGAGGCCATCAACCCCCACCTCGAACAGGACCGCGACCTCGGCAACCCCGAGTCCGCCCGGATGTTCTTCATGAAGGCCGCGCTCCCGGCCGTCCACCACGTCGCCGCCCGCGAGGCCGGCGCCGCGGACCGCCCCGACGTACGGCGCCACGCGCTGTTCTACCCGGCCAAGCCCGGCTGCGGACCGGCACTGGCCCGGTTCCTCGCCCGGCAGGACGAGGAAGCGGCCCACCGGCCCGACGCCCCGACCGTGAGCAGCAGCATCTTCCAGCGCGACGACATCGTCGTACGCCTCATCGACGTGCGCAGCCCGCACGGCGCCGGGCTGGAAACCGCCTTCGGCGTCAAGGGACCGCGCAAGGCGGCCGTCCTCGCCCGCCTGATGGCCGGACCCCCCGACGGGTTCGACGGATCCGCAGGGTCCGAGGGGGCCGCCGCGTCCGCGGTCCGCCACACCATGAGCCTGATCACCGACCGCCGGGCCCCCGCCGAGAAGTAGCCCGCGGCGCCCCCCCCGGAACCACAGGACCCCCCACCCATCAGCCCCGTCCAGGCTCCCCACTGCCAGGAGGAACCCCCGCCATGACCAGACAAAGCCCACCGCACATCGTGGACCTCAGCGAGACGCAGCCCAACACGCGGCGCGGCGGCGACCTGAGGGCCGTCCTCACACCGACCTCGGTGGGCTGCACCAGCGGCTTCATGGGCCTGGCCGTCATGGCGCCGGGCGAGCACATCGCCGAGCACTACCACCCGTACTCCGAGGAGTTCGTGTACGTGGTCGCCGGCGAGCTGGAGGTCGACCTCGACGGCGAGGCCCACCCGCTCCTCACCGACCAGGGACTCCTCGTCCCGATGAACGTGCGCCACCGGTTCCGCAACGTCGGCGGCACCGAGGCCCGCATGGTCTTCCACCTCGGACCCCTCGCCCCCGACCCCAAGCTCGGGCACGTGGACACCGAGGAGGCCGTCCACCCGGAAGGCTCCGCCTGGGAGCGGCCGCCGGACCGCGCGGGAGCGGTCTCGTGACCCGCCGACGCGTGGCCGTCACCGGGGTCGGCGTCGTCGCCCCCGGTGGGATCGGCGCCTCCGCCTTCTGGGAGCTGCTCTCCAACGGCCGTACGGCGACCCGCGGCATCACCCTCTTCGACCCGACCGGTTTCCGCTCCCGGATAGCCGCGGAGGTCGACTTCGATCCCGCCGCACACGGCCTCGGCGCCGAGGAGGCGGCCCGCGCGGACCGGTACATCCAGTTCGCGCTGGTCGCCGCCGCCGAAGCCGTGCGCGACGCCGGACTCGACCTCACCACGGACCAGGCCTGGCGCACCGGAGTCTCCCTCGGCACCGCCGTGGGCGGCACCACCCGCCTGGAGAACGACTACGTGGCCGTCAGCCAGTCGGGCGACTGGTGGGACGTGGACCACCGGCTCGCCGGGGCCCACCTGCACCGCGCCTTCACCCCGGCCACCCTGGCCTCCGCCGTCGCGGAGAAGACGGGAGCGCGCGGACCGGTCCAGACCGTCTCCACCGGCTGCACCTCCGGACTCGACGCGATCGGCTACGCCTTCCACTCCATCGCCGAGGGCAAGATGGACGTCTGCATCGCCGGCGCCTCCGACTCGCCCGTCTCGCCGATCACCGTGGCCTGCTTCGACGCCATCAAGGCCACCTCTCCCAACAACGACGACCCCGCCCACGCCTCCCGGCCCTTCGACGCCGACCGCGACGGCTTCGTCCTGGGCGAAGGCGGAGCCGTCCTCGTCCTGGAGGAGCTGGAACACGCCCGGGCGCGCGGCGCGACCGTCTACTGCGAGATCGGCGGCTACGCCACCTTCGGCAACGCCCACCACATGACGGGCCTGACCACCGAGGGCCTGGAGATGGCCCGCGCCATCGAAACCGCCCTCGCCCAGGCCCGGACCGACGCCCGCGCGATCGACTACGTCAACGCGCACGGCTCCGGGACCAAGCAGAACGACCGCCACGAGACCGCGGCCGTCAAGAAGGTCCTGGGCGACCACGCCTACAAGACGCCGATGACCTCCATCAAGTCCATGGTGGGGCACTCCCTCGGCGCCATCGGGGCGATCGAACTGGCCGCCTGCGTCCTGGCGATGACCCACCAGGTCGTCCCTCCCACGGCCAACTACGAGACCCCCGACCCCGAATGCGACCTGGACTACGTCCCGCGCGTCGCCCGCGAGCGCACCCTGCGCAACGTGCTCTCCGTCGGCAGCGGCTTCGGCGGCTTCCAGTCCGCGGTCGTCATGACCCGCCCCGATGAGCGCAAGGAGGAGGTGGTCTCGTGAGCGTCCGTACGGTCATCACCGGCATCGGAGTCGTCGCCCCCAACGGCATCGGCGCCGAGGCCTTCTGGAAGGCGACTCAGTCGGGCGCCTCGGTCCTGGGACGCGTCACCCGCGAGGGCTGCGAACACCTCCCGCTGCGCGTGGCGGGCGAGGTACAGGGCTTCGACCCGGCCTCGATGGTGGAGGAACGCTACCTCGTCCAGACCGACCGCTACACCCACCACGCCCTCGCCGCGGCGGACCTCGCCCTGGAGGACGGCCGGCTCGGCCGCGCCGACTACGAGGACGACCCCTTCTCGGTCGGCGTGGTCACCGCCGCCGGATCGGGCGGCGGCGAGTTCGGCCAGCGCGAGCTCCAGCACCTGTGGGGCCAGGGCCCGCGCTACGTCGGCCCGTACCAGTCCATCGCCTGGTTCTACGCGGCCAGCACCGGGCAGATCTCCATCCGCAGGGGCCTCAAGGGCCCCTGCGGGGTCGTCGCAGCTGACGAGGCGGGCGGACTCGACGCCTTCGCGCACGCCGCCCGGGCCATCCACCAGGGCAGCAAGGCCATGCTCGTCGGAGCCACCGAGGCGCCCCTGGCCCCGTACTCCATCGTCTGCCAGCTCGGCTACGAGGCCCTGAGCACCCATGAGGACCCGGAGCGGGCCTACCGGCCCTTCACCGAGAAGGCCTGCGGCTTCGTCCCCGCCGAGGGCGGCGCGATGTTCCTCGTCGAGGAGGAGCGGGCGGCCCGGAGCCGCGGCGCGTCCGTCCGGGCCCTGCTGGCCGGGCACGCGGCGACCTTCACCGGCCCGCACCACCCCGAACGGGCCGACGCGTCCGCCGAGGGCCTGGCCCACGCGATCAAGGGCGCCCTGAGGGACGCGGGCTGCGCCCCCGAGGAGGTCGACGTGGTCTTCGCCGACGCGCTCGGCACCCCGGAAGCAGACCGGGCCGAGGCGGCCGCGGTCCTCTCCGCCCTCGGAGCGCACGGCCGCAAGGTGCCGGTCACGGCACCCAAGACCGGGACGGGCCGGGCCTATTGCGCGGCCCCCGCCCTCGACACCGCAGCCGCGGTGCTCGCCCTGGAGCACGGCATCGTCCCGCCCACGCCGAACGTGTTCGACGTGTGCCACGACCTCGACGTGGTGACCGGCAGCGCCCGCCCGGCACAGCTGCGCACCGCGCTCGTGCTGAGCAGGGGCCTCATGGGCTCCAACGCCGCGCTCGTCATCCAGATCCCCTCCTAGAGACAGAAGGAGCCGCTCATGTCCGAACGACTGACCGTCGAGGAGCTGGCCGCCCTGATGAAGTCCGGGGCCGGCATCACCGTGGACCCGGCCGACATGAAGAACCGACCGGACTCCCTGTTCGACGACTACGGCCTCGACTCGCTGGGCCTGCTCGGCATCGTCGGGCTGCTGGAGAACCAGCGCGGCCGGGCCCTGCCCACCGACGCGGACCGCTGCAAGACCCCCAAAGAGTTCCTCGACCTCGTCAACACCAGCCTCATGACCGGAGCTTGAGATGGCAGGACACACCCAGAACGAGATCGTCGTCAAGGCGCCCATGGAGGCCGTCTGGGAGATGACCAACGATCTCCCCAGCTGGCCCGGGCTGTTCAGCGAGTACGCCTCGCTGGAGATCCTGGAGGAGGACGGGCCCACCACCCGCTTCCGCCTGACGATGCACCCCGACGAGAACGGCACCGTGTGGAGCTGGGTCTCCGAACGCACCCCCGACCCCGTCACCCGCACCGTGCGCGCCCGCCGGGTCGAGACCGGCCCGTTCGAGCACATGGACATCCACTGGCAGTACTTCGAGGTCCCCGGCGGCACCCGGATGGTGTGGACCCAGGACTTCGCGATGAAGCCGACGGCACCCGTCGACGACGACTGGATGACGGCGAACATCAACCGGAACTCCAAGGTCCAGCTGGAACTGATCCGGGACAAGATCGAACAGCGCGAACGCGAGAGCCGCACGCCCGCGGCCAGCCGCGTCTGAGACGAAAGGCAGCACACCGGATGCACCGCGCCCTCATCGTGGCCCGCATGGCGCCGCAGTCCGCCCCCGACATCGCTGAGCTCTTCGCGGCCTCGGACGCGGGCGAGCTGCCGCACCTCGTCGGGGTCACCCGCCGCAGCCTCTTCCAGTTCGGCGACGTGTACATGCACTTCATCGAGTCGGACCGGCCCCCCGGCCCGGCCATCGCCGACGTGACCGGCCACCCGGAGTTCCGGGAGCTCAGTGACCGGCTCACCGCCTACGTCAGCCCGCACAACCCGGAGACCTGGCGCAGTCCGAAGGACGCCATGGCCCAGGAGTTCTACCGCTGGGAGCGCCCGGGCACGACCCGTACGGCTTGACCGTACGGACCGCCCCGCGCGCGAACGGCAGGCCTCGGGCCCCGCACCCTCCGGGTGCGGGGCCCGCCACCATGTCCGCGGACGGATTCCTCCGCGACCGGCGATCACCGTCGGGGTCGAAGAGGACGTGATTTCGCGCAGCGGCCGGGCAGTCGCTAAGGTGCCACGTCAACGACCGCCTCCGGTGCGAGCCGCGGGCAGGTCAGGGCTCTGCCGCAGCGCGTGCCACCTCCGCGGCTGCCGTGCCGGAACCTGCCTGCCCGGGTCTTGGAACACGGGGCGGCCTTCACGGCCGGACGTCGGGTTCCGGCCGACGGGGCAGGAGGAACGAGTGGCACAGGTCATCGCCGAGGTATCGAGGACGTTCAACGAATTCCTGCTCTTGCCGGGCCGGACCCGGACCGACTGCTCGCCCGCGAAGGTCGATCTGCGAACGCCCCTGGTGCGGCACGTCGTCGGAGAGCGGTCGGCGATCGAACTGGGCTCCCCCTTCACCTCCGCGATCATGCAGGCCGTCAGTACGCCGGAACTCGCCGTCGCGCTCGCACGCAACGGCGGTCTGAGCTTCCTGCACCACAACCGGTCGATCCAGGACCAGGCCGCGGCCGTCCGCCAAGTGAAGGACCACAAGGCCGGATTCGTCACCGGCGACACGGGCGCCATCGGCGACACCGGCGTCCGCGTGCGGGTGGGCGCGGGCATCAACACCCACGACTACCGGGAGCGTGTTCCCGCCCTGCTGAAGGCCGGCGCGGACGCCCTGTGCTTCGATTCCTCCGACGGCTACAGCGACTGGCAGGCGCAGGCCCTGACCTGGGTGAAGAAGTACTACCCGGAGATTCCGACCGGCGGCGGCAACGTGGTCGACGGCGAGGCGTTCACCTTCCTCGCCGAGGCCGGCGCGGACTTCGTCAAGGTCGGCGTGGGCGGCGGCTCCATCTGCATCACCCGCGACCAGAAGGGCATCGGCCGCGGCCAGGCCAGTGCGGTCCTGGACGTCGCCGCCGCCAGGGACGCCTTCCGCGACCGCACGGGCGAGTACGTGCCGATCTGCTCCGACGGCGGGCTGGTGCACGACTACCACGTGGCCCTGGCACTGGCGATGGGGGCCGACTTCGTCATGATGGGGCGCTACTTCGCCCGCTTCGACCAGGCGGCCGGAGCCAAGCTGCCCACCCGGGACGGCTTCGTGAAGGAGTACTGGGGCGAGGGCTCGAACCGTGCCCGCAACTGGCAGCGTTACGGGCAGGGGGGCCAGGGCCTGATCTTCGAGGAAGGCGTCGACGGCTACGTCCCGTACGCCGGCGACCTCGACGAGGGGCTCGCCGTGACCGTGGCCAAGCTCAAGACCACGATGGTGTCCTGTGGCTCCACCACTCTGCCGGAGTTCCGGTCCACGGCCCGGCTGACCCTGGTCTCCGACCAGAGCTTCCAGGAGAGCCACGCCACCGTCGCCCTGCGCGACGCCGTGGTGACCTTCGCCTGAGACTCCGCTTGCCGGCCGGCGCGGCGCCGGCACAAGGCGGAATACGGCCGTTCCCTTGAAAAGGCTGAACCACCAAGGCCCTCTTGTGGGTTGAGCCCTGGGTCCCAACAATGCGCATGACAACCGAAGGATCTTCGGTCGCATTGTCACCCAGAGGGGAACCCCCACATGAACAAGCCTCTCGCCGGCGCCGCGTTCGCACTGCTCCTCACCGGAGCGGTGGCCTCGCCTGCCGTGGCCCAGACACCCCGGGACACGTCAGCGCAGGCCGTCGCGGTCAACTTCGCCGGTACGGTCGCGCTCAGCAACTGCTCCGGCTCGGTCGTCCGCGTGCCCAGCTCGCAGCCCTCCGACCCCGCCCTCGTCCTGTCCAACGGCCACTGTCTGGAGTCCGGCATGCCGGCGGCCGGACAGGTCGTCAAGGACAAGGCGTCCAGCCGCACCTTCTCGCTGTTGAACGCCGCGGGCTCCAAAGTCGCGACACTGCGCGCGAGCAAGATCTCGTACGCCACGATGACCGACACCGACATATCGATCTACCAACTGACCAAGACCTACGCGCAGATCAGCAGCCAGTACGGCATCAACGCGCTCACCCTGAACGACGCCCACCCGGTACAGGGCACCTCGATCAAGGTGGTGTCCGGGTACTGGAAGCGAACGTACAGCTGCAACGTCGACGGGTTCGCCTACCGCCTCAAGGAGGGGGAGTGGACCTGGAAGGACTCCCTGCGCTACACCCCGGCCTGCAACACCATCGGCGGGACCTCCGGCTCCCCGGTGATCGACACGACGACCGGCAAGGTGGTCGCCGTGAACAACACGGGCAACGAGGACGGTGAGTCGTGCACGGTGAACAACCCGTGCGAGGTGGACGCGAACGGCGCCGTCACCGTTAGGCAGGGCATCAACTACGCGCAGCAGACCTACATCGTCGTCCCCTGCGTGGGCCCCGGTAACGCGATCGACCTGAACCGCCCCGGCTGCACGCTCCCCAAGCCGTAGCCAACGCGTCGGGGCCCGCCCGGAATCCGGACGGGCCCCGACGCCAGGGCGTGTCAGCCCTTGGGCACCACGATGACGACGGTGCTGCACACCTTGTCGGCGAAGGTCTGCTTTTTCTCGTCCCACAGCGGCCACAGGTAGCCGATGTAGCAGGCGATGCCGTCGAGGAAGTGCGCGAGCTTGCGCACGAAGGCCATGCCGAAACCGAGGACGTTGCCGTCCGCTTCGCGGCGGACGCTGATCCCGACGACCTTCTTGCCGATCGACTGGCCGGTCGAGCCTTCCTTGTAGAGCTGGAAGATGCCCATGCCGAGGGCGTAGAGCCAGCCGATCAGGAAGAAGACGCCCGGGCCGGCGGAGCTGGAGTCGTCGGCCATGGCGAGGTCGATGAAGCCGAGGGCGTACATCGGTCCCGCGATGATCAGACCGTCGAGGAGGGTCGCGCCGACGCGCAGGCCCCAGTGCGCCAGCGGCGGCATTCCGGCGCCCGGCACGGGCGGCATGCCACCCGGCATCCCGGCCGGCGGGTACGCGCCGTACGGCTGCTGAGGGGGGACGCCCGCGGGCTGCTGCGGGTAGCCGTACTGCGGGGGGACGCCCTGCGGTGCCTGCTGCGGGTAGCCGGGCTGACCCTGCGGGGGCTGCTGCTGGCCGTAGGGGTTGTTCGGGTCGCCGAAGCTCATGGCGAAGTCTCTCCAGGGGTGTGGCGGGGACGGACGGTCCGTGCGGAGGGACGTGGAACGAGCGGTTTGCCCCCCTGCGCAGCCGCGAACTTGCGGGGCCATGGTGTTAGTAACATCGGCCACTTGTCCAATCCGGTGCCACATGTGCCGTGCACGTGATGGACCGGTGTACACAGCATGGAGTCCCGGACCCTGAGGACGGGTCCGGGACTCCCGGGGCCACTTCGCTGACCGCTTCTACAACGACCGGCGCCCCTGCGGGTCACCGGTTCGGTGCCACGGCTACTTCGGCATCAGGACCGTGTCCACGATGTACACGGTGGCGTTCGCGGTCGGCACGTTGCCGCAGACCACATTGGACGTGCCGTTGACCTTGTAGGACTCGCCGGAGCCGGCGGTGGTCACCTTCCCGGTCTCCAGCGTGGTGAAGGAGCCGTTCTCCAGCTGCTTCGGCGTCAGCTTCTCGCCGACGACGTGGTACGTGAGGATCTTGGTGAGGGTGGCCTTGTCGGCGAGGACCTTGTCGAGGTCGGCCTTCGGGATCTTCGCGAAGGCGTCGTTGGTCGGCGCGAACACCGTGATGTCCTTGGCGTTGTTGAGCGTGTCGACGAGCCCGGCCTGCTTGACGGCCGCCACCAGGGTGGACAGCGCCGGGTTGTTGGACGCGGCGGTCGCGACCGGGTCCTTGGCCATCCCGTCGAAGCTGCCCGCGCCTTCCTTCGGAACACCGGCGCACGCGGCGCCGAAGGGGCCGTCCGACGTCATCGGCGCCGAGGCGTCAGCGGCGGGTGAGGAGGTGTCCGCGCTCGCTTCGGCGGTCGAACCGGCGGCCGCGTCCTTGCCGGAGCCGGAGTCGGAGCAGGCGGCCAGCGCGAAGGGAAGCACGGCTGCCGTGGCGACGGCGAGGGCGGTACGGCGGAAACGAAGGGCGCTCATGGTGTTCTCCAGAGAATGGGTTGGTGCATACGGAAGGAAGGAAGAAAGTGTGTGAAGTGGTCGGGAACGGGGGTCGGTTCGGTCAGCCGACCGTCACGAACACGCCGTGCCGTCCGCTCGCGCCGTCCGGAATGGTCCGGGTCCGCAGCTCGGTCTGGACCTCGCCGCGGCCGTCCGTGGCACGGACGGTGAGGCGGTGTCCGCCGGGCGCGGCCTTCCAGTCGAAGGACCACTGGCGCCAGGTGTCGGTGGTGGCCTGCGCCGCGAGCGAGGCCTCCTGCCACGGCCCGTCGTCGACCTGGACCTCCACCCGCTCGATGCCGCGGTGCTGGGCCCACGCCACCCCGGCGACCGTCACGGTCCCGGCCGTGATCCGGGCGAAGGGCTTGGGGGCGTCGATCCGGGCCTGTGTCTTGATCGGCGCCCGGCGGGCCCAGCCGCGCTTGACCCAGTAGGGGTCGTAGGAGTCGAAGGTGGTGAGCTCGATCTCCCGGATCCACTTGCAGGCGGATACGTAGCCGTAGAGACCGGGTACGACCATGCGGACCGGGAAGCCGTGCTCGAAGGGGAGCGGCTCGCCGTTCATGCCGACGGCCAGCATCGCGTCCCGGCCGTCCATGACCTCCTCGACGGGGGTGCCCAGCGTCATCCCGTCCACCGAGCGCGCGATCAGCTGGTCGGCCCGGCCCCCGCGGGACGGCGCCTGGAAACCGGCCTCCCGCAACAGGTCCGACAGGCGTACGCCGAGCCAGCGCGCGGAGCCGGCGTAGGGGCCGCCGACCTCGTTCGACACGCAGGTGAGGGTGATGTCCCGCTCGATCAGCGGGCGTTGGAGGAGCTCGGCGAAGGAGTAGGAGCGCGGGCGGGGGACGCCCTTGCCGTGGATGCGCAGCCGCCAGGTGTCGGCGTCGACCTTGGGGACCACGAGGGCGGTGTCCACACGGTAGAACTCCTTGTTCGGTGTGGTGAAGGCGCTGACCCCGGGGATCCGCAGGGCCGCCCCGGCCGGAATCGGCGTGGCGGGCGAAGCGGGAGCGGGCAGGCGTACGGCGCTTCGGGAGGCGGCGGCGCCCTGGCCGCGCCGGCCGGTTAGGGCCCGGCCGAGGGCGCCGGCGCCGGTGGAGGCGACCGCGGTGATGCCGGCCGCGAGGAGGAAGCCGCGCCGGTTCCAGGCGGATGGGGGATCGGTGTCGCGGGCTCCGGTCCCGGTTGCGTCAGGGGCGCCGTCCGGCGCCGTGTGGTCGGCTCCTCCTGGCCGGGCGGCGGCGCCCACCTTTCCCACCAGCAGGTACAGCACCAGGGCACCGGCCGCGGCCCCCACCAGCGAGGGCAGTACGTCCGCCGCCCCGGCCGCGTCGGGCCGGCCGAGGGCGGCCGCGGCGCCGATGACGCCGAAGGCCAGTACGCCGGCCGCCCCCGTACGGCGGTGGCGCAGGGCGAGCAGCCCCAGCAGGGCCGCCAGGAGGCCGACGGTCGCGAGGATGCCGAGCTGGAGGACCAGCTTGTCGTTCTCGCCGAAGGTACGGATGGCGAAATCCTTGAGCGCCGCCGGAGTGCGGTCGATGGCCGCCCCGCCGATCACCGTGACCGGTCCGGCCTGCGGCCGCACCAGGGACGCGGTCAGCTCGGCGACGGCCAGGGCCGCGTAACCCGCCAGCAGGCCGCTCGCCGCGGCGAGGGCGCCGCGCTCGACTGTCCTTCGGTTGATGCTCACGACCCTCATTCGGCGCGGGATCGCTTCCGGATGGGCCGGACATCCGATCAAGTGAAGATCCGTCGACGTGTTGACCTTTGGGCGGGGGCCGTATGGCAGCACGCCGTAACGGCCCCCGCACGCGGGCGGCGGCGCCGACGGCCACCGCCCGCGCGGGGCCTCCGGGGCCCGGCGGCGCTCAGGAGCGGTGACCCGCTCCCCGCCGGTCCGGAGGACCACCGGCCCGCCGCCGCCCCGTTGCCGGCGGCGGGCCGGAGACCGCGGCCCGGGTCCTGCGTCAGGCGTTGACGCAGGTGTTGCCGAAGGAGGAGTTGAGCAGCCCGATCACGCTGATGGAGTTGCCGCACGCGTTGATCGGGATGTGGATCGGGATCTGGATCAGGTTGCCCGAGCCGACCCCGGGGGAGTAGGCGGCGATGCCCTGGGCTCCGGCGTCGGCCGAGGCCGCCGAGGTCCCGCCCACGAGAAGGGCGCCCGAGGCGAGGGCGAGTGCGGCAGTCTTGAGGACACGCGACACGAGAGTTCTCCTTGCTGGCTGTGCGGCGGCGGACCGCGTGGCCTTTTCGCTCCGTGGCCCACCGCGCGGCGGACCCGGAACCGGGCCTGCAGCCCTCGTTCGGTCCGGACCCGCGGCGCGGTTTGGTCCCGGGGGCACGGTTCCCCCGAATGGATGCCCTCTCGCGCGCATGTCGGCCAATCCGTTCGCGGACCGGCTCCGAAGACAGGGTGAGACAGCAAGGACCGGCGCGCACCGCGACCCCGGCGGACGGGGAACGGGTGCGCCTGCCACGAAGGATCGTTCATGCGATGGATGGACCGGCGCGAACCACTCGCGGTACCGGGATGCCCGCCCGGGCCCGGCCGTACAGGGGGGCCGCTCAGGTGAACCCCGAGAGGCTGCCCTTCCCCGGCCCGGGCCCCGGCAGCGGCCCGGGCCCCGGACCCGGATCGGCCGCGGCCGAGCTCGCGGAGCTGATGGCGCGCGTCGCCCAGGGCGACCAGGACGCCTTCTCCGCCCTGTACGACTCCGTGGCCGGAACCGTCTTCGGCATCGCCGTCAAGGTGGTGCGCGACCGCGCGCAGTCGGAGGAGGTCGCCCAGGAGGTGATGATCGACGTGTGGCGCCAGGCCGCCCGCTACCGCCCCGACCAGGGGAGCGTCATGGCCTGGGTGGCCACGATCGCCCACCGTCGGGCGGTGGACCGGGTCCGCTCCGCGCAGGCCTCGGCCAACCGCGAGCACGACGTGGGCGTACGCGGCCAGGAACGGCCCTTCGACGAGGTGAGCGAACAGGTGGAGACCCGGCTGGAACGCGACCAGGTCAAACGCTGCCTGCGCCGGCTGACCGAGCTCCAGCGTCAGGCCGTCACCCTCGCTTACTACCAGGGGCTGACCTACCGTGAGGTCGCCGAGACCCTCCAGACTCCTCTTCCCACGATCAAGACCCGGATGCGTGACGGACTGATCCGCCTGCGCGACTGCATGGGGGTGACCACGTGAAGCACGACGAAGAACTGCACACCCTCACCGCGGCCTACGTACTGGACGCGCTCGAGCCGGGTGAACAGGAGGCGTTCTCCAGGCACTTGGCCCGCTGCGCGCCGTGCTCCGGGGACGTCGCGGAATTCTCCGCCACGGCCGGCCGGCTGGCGGCCGCCGTGGCCCTCGTGCCCCCGCCGCAGCTGAAGGCGGAGGTGCTCGCCCGCATCGGGACCGTCCGCCAGGTGCCCCCGCGGGTCGGCGTCCACCGGGCGGCCGGATTCCTGGACCGGCTCCCGCGCAAGGCCGGTGCCTTCGTCGTCGCCGCCTCCCTCGTCGGGGCGGCGCTCTTCGGCGGCGCCGCGCTCCACGAGAGCGGGCAGGCGGACCGGGCCCGGCAGGAGGCCCGGCAGGCCGAGGCGCGCGGGCAGGAGCTGCGGGCCGTGGTCACGGCCCCGGACGCCCGTACCGTCCACGGCCGCACCAGCGGCGGAGCCGCCGCGACGGTGGTCACCTCCGCCGCCCGGGACCGGGCCGTGTTCCTCACCGACCGGCTGCCGGCCGCGGGGGAGGGCCACACGTACCAGCTCTGGCTGGCCGACGGCGGCACGATGCGCCCGGCCGGCTTCCTCACCGGCGACGGCGCGGCCGTGCTGGACGGAGGCCTGGGTACGGCCACGGCGGTCGGCCTGACGCTGGAGCCCGCCGGGGGGTCGCCGCAGCCGACGACCAGCCCCCTGCTCCTGCTCGCCCTGCCCGCGTAGGGCGTACGCGGACCCGGGCGGGTGGCCGCGAGCGTGGGCTCGGGTCACCCGCCCGCCGGGGGCTGGCCCCGGCCGCGGGCCGCGTGGATCATGAGGGGGCGCCGGAGCGATGGGGCCCCGGTGCCCGCCACCGAACCCTGGGGGTCCATGTGTCGTCCGCGTCGTCCGTGCCATCCGAGTCGTCCGTCGAGCCGAGTTACGCGTCCGGGGCCTGCGAGGTGCCGCTGCTGGGCGACACCATCGGTGAGAACCTGGACCGCGCCGTCCGCAGGTTCCCCGGCCGGGACGCCCTCGTCGACATGGCCTCCGGGCGCCGGTGGACGTACGCGCAGTTCGCCGCGGACGTGGACGCCCTCGCGCTCGGCCTGCTGGACCTCGGGATCGTGAAGGGGGACCGGGTCGGCATCTGGGCCCCCAACCGTCCCGAGTGGACGATGGTGCAGTACGCCACCGCCAGGATCGGCGCGGTCCTCGTCACCGTGAACCCGGCCTACCGGTCGCACGAGCTGGAGTACGTCCTGCGCCAGTCCGGGATCCGGCTGCTGGTCGCGGCGGACCGGTTCAAGACCTCCGACTACGCGGCGATGATCGAGGAGGTCGGACCGCGCTGTCCGGACCTGGAGTTCACCGCCCTGCTCGACGGCCCGCTCTGGAACTCCCTCCAGGAACGCGCCCGCCGCGCCGACCGGGCCGAACTGCTGCGCGCCCAGGCCGCGCTGAGTCCGGACGACGCCGTGAACATCCAGTACACCTCGGGGACCACCGGCTTCCCGAAGGGGGCGACCCTCTCGCACCACAACATCCTCAACAACGCCTATTTCGTGGGCGAGTTGTGTCACTACACCGAACAGGACCGGGTCTGCATCCCGGTCCCCTTCTACCACTGCTTCGGCATGGTCATGGGGAACCTCGCCTGCACCAGCCACGGCGCGGCCATGGTCATTCCCGCGCCCGCCTTCGACCCGGGTGCCACCCTGGCCGCCGTCCAGGCGGAGGCGTGCACCTCGCTCTACGGGGTCCCCACCATGTTCATCGCCGAGCTGGCCCACCCGGACTTCGAGAGCTACGACCTCTCCAGCCTCCGCACCGGCATCATGGCGGGCTCGCCCTGCCCGGTCGAGGTGATGAAGGAGGTCATCGAACGGATGGGCATGCGCGAGGTGTCCATCTGCTACGGCATGACGGAGACCTCCCCGGTCTCCACCCAGACCCGCGTGGACGACTCCGTGGAACGCCGCGTGTCGACCGTGGGCCGCGTCGGACCGCACCTGGAGGTCAAGGTGGTGGACCCGGCCACCGGCCGGACCGTCCCGCGCGGCGAACCGGGCGAACTGTGCACCCGGGGCTACTCGGTCATGCTCGGCTACTGGGACCAGCCCGAGCGCACCGCCGAAGCCGTCGACGCGGCGCGCTGGATGCACACCGGAGACCTCGCCGTCATGGACGGGGACGGATACCTGAGCATCACCGGGCGGATCAAGGACATGGTGATCCGCGGCGGTGAGAACCTGTACCCGCGCGAGATCGAGGAGTTCCTGCACGGCCACCCCGACGTCTTGGACGTCCAGGTGATCGGCGTGCCCGACCCGAAGTACGGGGAGGAGCTCATGGCGTGGGTGCGGATGCGCGAGGGCGCCGAGCCCCTGACCGCCGAGGCCGTGCGCGCGTACTGCGAGGGCCGGCTGGCCCACTTCAAGATCCCGCGCCACGTCCACGTGGTGGAGGAGTTCCCCATGACGGTGACGGGCAAGATCCGCAAGATCGAGATGCGGGAGACGGCGGCCAGGCTGCTGGACCTTCCCTCCTGACAGGGGCTCACCGGCGGACCGCCGCCCGCCCGGTGCCCCGGACGGCCGCCCGGTGTCCCGTACCGCCGCCCGCCCGGTGTCCCGTACCGCCGTCGCGGCCGTACGGGACACCGGGCGCGGGCCCGCATCCGCTCAGCGGGCCGCTCCGGCGCCCTTCCCCACGACCGTGTTGCCCGTGACCGCGCCGTCGGTGCCGGCCAGGGTCACGGCGTGCCGGACCCCGTCGGAGCCCAGGACCACCACGCGCCAGGCGCTCCCGCCGCCCTCCTGGGCGACCACGCGCAGCGCCTCGGCCTTGCCGCCGGGCACGGCGGCCTCCGCCTTCTCCAGGGCCTGCGCCGCCGGAAGCGCGGGAAGCGGTACCGGGGCCCGGCCGGGCCCGTCCACGGCGAACCCCTCCTCGCCGCCGGGCACCCCGTCGGGCCCGTCCGGCGGGAAGGCGAACCGCTCGGCCTTCTGACCCCGCAGGCCGGGCTTGCCGGGCTCGTCGGGACTGCCGGGCTTCCCGGGCCGCACGGGCAGCGGCGCCGTCAGCTTCCCGCCGCCCTCCCGCTCGACGTCGAACCGGTCCCACACCCGCTCCGCGCGCGTGCGGCGGACGTCGTGCTCGTGGTCCGCCACGGCCACCACCGCGGCGCCCGCTCCGGCGGACGCCACCACGACGAGCCCGAGCGCCACCCAGCGGCCCCGGCCCTCACGGGCGAACCGGGTGAAGCGGGCGATCCGGGCGCCGCGCCCCACCGCCTTGCCGGTCGGGGCGCCGCCGCCCTCGCCGCCGCCCTCGACGGGACCGGCGGCCGGGGGGAACTCGGGCGGCTGCGGAGTGGACTGAGTCATCTGGATGCTCCTCGGGTTCTCCGGGCGGCGTGCCCGGCTCGGCCGATCCTGCGAGCAGGATGCTGAAGCCTCGCTGAAGCGAGCTGAAGAACCCTTCAGCAAGCCCGCGGCGCGACCTGAGAACCTTGCACCATGCGCGTACTGGTGGTCGAGGACGAGCGGCGGCTGGCCGCCGCCCTGCAACGTGGTCTGCGGGCCGAGGGCTTCACCGTGGACACGGCACACGACGGCCCGCAAGGCCTGTGGATGGCCGGAGAGCACGATTACGACGCCATCGTGCTCGACATCATGCTGCCCGGCCTCAACGGCTACCGGGTCTGCGCCCGGCTGCGCGCGGACGGCTGCGAGTCCGGCATCCTCATGCTCACCGCCAAGGACGGCGAGTACGACGAGGCCGAGGCGCTGGACACCGGAGCCGACGACTTCCTCTCGAAGCCCTTCTCCTACGTGGTCCTCGTGGCCCGGCTGCGCGCCCTGATCCGGCGCACCGGCCGGCGCAGCCCGCAGGTCATGGAGTTCGGCGACCTCCTCGTCGACCCGGCCCGGCAGCGCTGCACGCGCGGCGGCGTCGAAGCCCGGCTGACCGCGCGCGAGTTCGCCGTGCTCGTGCACCTGGCGCGCCGGGCGGGCGAAGTCGTACCCAAGCGGGACATCCTCGAACACGTCTGGGACGCCGCCTACGAAGGGGACCTCAACGTCGTCGAGGTCCACGTCAGTGCCCTGCGCCGGAAGATAGACGCGCCCTTCGGCCGGGCCGCGGTGGAAACCGTCCGCGGCGCCGGATACCGGCTGGCGGCCGACGGTGGCTGAGACCGACCGGGCCGAGCAGGCCGACCAGGCCGACCAGGGCGGTGAAGGCGGCGAGGCCCACGAGGACCGGGTGCGCCCCCGCGCGCTGACGCACCGCCTACGCCGGGCCGCGTCCCGGCTCCGGCCGCGGTCCGTGCGCGCCCAGGCCACCCTCGGCGCGTCCGCCGTGGTGGCCCTGGCACTCGGCGTCGCCTCCGTCGCCCTGCTCGGGGCCCTGGAGACCAACATGACCATGAGCGCCCAGGCCGACGCCGAACGGCGGGCCGTCAAGGTGGCCGCGCTGGTGGCCACCGGGCAGTTGGGGCCCGTACCGGCCCCGGGTCACGAATCGGACTTCATCCAGGTCGTGGACGGGCAGGGCAGGGTGCTCGCGGCCAGTCCCAACCTCTCCGGCCGCCCCGCCCTGGTCCCCGAACCGCCCGCCGTGCCCGGCACGGTCCGCGACACCTGGAAGGGCGGCCGGGTCCGCCAGGAACACCGCCAGCGCGTCGTACAGGTCACCACCGTCACTGAGAAGGGCCTCGTCACGGTCTACGCCGGCACCTCGCTCCGGGACGCCGACACCGCCGACGCGACCATCATGGCGGTGCTGGCCGTCGTGGTGCCGCTGCTCGTCCTGGTCGTGGCCCTGATCACCTGGCGGGTCACCGGATGGGCCCTGCGGCCCGTCGAGGCGATCCGCGCCGAGGTCGCCGAGATCGGCGACCGCGAACTCCACCGCCGGGTGCCCGTTCCCGCCACCCGCGACGAGGTGGCCCGGCTCGCCGTCACGATGAACGCCACCCTGGACCGGCTGGAGGCCGCCGGCATCCGCCAGCGCCGCTTCATCGCCGACGCCTCGCACGAACTGCGCAGCCCGATCACGGTGCTGCGCACCCAGCTGGAGGTCGCCCAGGCCCACCCGGATCCCGAACTGTGGGGCGAACTGGTCAGCGGCGCGCTGGAGGACACCGTACGGCTCCAGGACCTGGCGGCCGACCTGCTCCTGCTCGCCCGCCTCGACACCTCGGAGCCGCCGCCGGCCACCGCCGTCGACCTCACCGAGGTGGTCCGCGAAGCGGCCCGCGCGCGCCGGGGAGGACGGGTCCCCGTCCAGGCGGACATCGCCCCCGGGATCGCGGTCCGCGGCAGCGCGATCTGGCTGTCGCGGCTCGTCACCAACCTGCTGGACAACGCCGGCCGGCACGCCGAACGGAGCGTCACCCTCCTCCTGCGCGTCGACGGGTTCCGGGACGAGGCCGTGCTCGAAGTGGCCGACGACGGAGCGGGCATCGCGCCCGCCGACCGCGAGCGGGTCTTCGAACGCTTCACCCGGCTCGACGACGCCCGCGCCCGCGACGAGGGCGGCACCGGGCTGGGCCTGGCCATCGCCCGCGACATCGCCCTGCGCCTCGGCGGCACCCTCGCCGTCCGGGACTCCCCGAAGGGCGCCCGCCTCGTCGCCACGCTCCCGCTCGGCCCCTGACGGCGCCCTGCTCCCCGGGAGCGCCCGCTCAGCAGACCGGCCGGCGCCCCGCGTCCCGCGCGGCCTCCTCCTCCGCCGCGACGGGCGCGGGGATCCCCGGCACCGGTTCGTGCGGGGTCACCAGCCGGCCTTCGCGGCCCGGGGGGTCGAAGAGCGCGGCGGGCTTCACGGAGACCCGGCCCGTGGAGACGGCCTCCAGGGTGCCCAGGGCCGCGACGTACGCCGGGAAGCTGTCCGTGTCCCGCCGGTGGCGGGCCGGCTCCCGGTGGTCGCCGAGGGCCGGGTAACCGTCCTGCCCGGTGAGCGTGTACGAGGTGGTCACGACCCGGTACGAGGCCTCCGGCCGCAGCGGGACACCATCGAGGAGCACGTCGCCCGGAGCCACCCGGTCCCCGACGGGCCCCGCCGCGTCGAAGGAGTACCGGACGTTGTCCGACACCGCGAGCGGGGCGTACGTCAGCACGCCGGAGGCGTTCAGCGCCCATTGCTGCTCCAGGGCGTCGTGGAGCCGGAGCCCGCTCACCTCGACGCTGACCAGCGGGCATCCGTAGCCGACGGCCCGCCAGGCCCGCTCGAAGCTGACGGGGTCGTCGAGGGCGGGACCGGCGAGGAGATCGGTGTTGATCACGCTGCGGCCCACGCGCGGGGCGACCGCGATGAGGGCCAGGTCGGCGCCGGAGCGGTCCGGCCGGGGGCTGGTGTCGAAGGAGTCGGGCTCCTGCCGTGCGGCCCACAGCGCCCAGTCGGCGACGAGGTTGCCCATGGTGGACTCCCCGGCCGGGGAGAGCGCGCGGCGGAAGGAGGCGCGCTGGCGTCCGATGACGCCCGCCCCGTGCAGCCGCGCGTAACCGGTCCAGTGGTCGACGACCTCCTTGAGCGCCGGATCGGGGTCCACATCACGGGTGTTGGGGTGGTTGACGGAGCTGGTGAGCTCGCGGACGACCGTACCGGTGGCGGTGTCGAGCCGCAGGGTGATCTCGCCGATGATCTGCCCGTGGCAGCCGGCCTCGACGAAGGGCCTCGGCCGCCCGGTGGGATCCGGGAGCATCATGTTGAAGGCGCAGTGCCAGTGGCCGGTCACGATCGCGTCGATGTCCGGGGACACGCGCAGCGCCAGTTCGTAGGCCGGACCGCTCGGTTCGCTGCCGGAATCGAAGTCGGTGCCCGCGACCGCCCCGTCGTGCATGCTGAGCACGATCGCGCCCACCCCCAGGGACTTGAGCCGGGCGGCGCAGAGGTTGGCGGAGGCGAGCTGGTCCAGGGTGGTCAGGCCGGGCTGGAAGGAGTTCCCGAAGGTCTCGCTGCCGGTGACCGTCAGGTGGATGAAGCCGATGGGCAGCCGCTGCCCTCCCGGGGCGTCCACGTACTCGATGTTGTACGGGGGGAGCACCGTCTCCCCGCTCGCCGTGGACACGGCGTTGGCGCTGTAGTAGCGGAAGTCGGCGCCGTGGAAGAGGGCGCCGCCCGAGTCCGGGAACGTGTTGCTCTGCCCCGCCCCCTCGTAGGGGATCCCCTGCTCCATGTGCCGGCTCAGGAAGCCGGGGGTGCGGTCGAACTCGTGGTTGCCCGCGGTCGCGAAGTCCAGGCCGAGCCGGTTGAGAGCCTCGATGGTCGGTTCGTCGGCGAGGGTGAAGGCGGGGAACTCCCAGCCGGAGAACAGGTCGCCGGGCGCGAAGAAGAAGGAGTTGGCCCGTCCGGCCCGCAAACGGGCCAGATGGGTGGCCATGTAGGCGACCCCGCCGACCGTGTACGTACGGCCGCCCGCGCCGGTGATGACGGCATCCCGGGCCGGGGGAGCGGACAGGTAGCCGTGCAGGTCGGTGATGTGCAGCAGCTGTACGTCCACGTACCCGGCCGCGCTCGCGGCGTCGTCCGCCGCGGCGGTGGCGGCCGCCGACGTTCCGGTGAGCGCCTTGACGCCGACGGCCGCCCCGGCGGCTCCCGCGGCCCGGGCCAGGAACCGGCGCCGCCCGAACTCCTCCATCAACGCCCCCGATCCGCCGGCGGGTCAACTCCCGCACACTCGGAAGCAGTCTGTACGCGCCCGGTGACGGTCCGTGGTGCGCCGTCCGGTCGCCGGGGCGAAATTCAGGGGAACTTCACCCTGTCGACGACCGGCCCCTCCGGCGGCCCTCCGGATCCGCCCTCCGGCGTGAGCCGGGGGAGTGCAAGGCATTTCCCCCGCGCTCCGTCGGGATCAGGCCGTTCTGGCCCCCGGGCCCGCTCCGGACCCCCCTCCCCGCGTGCCTCGCGGGCCCGTCCCCGCCCGTCCGCGACGAAGGCCGGTTCTCGCTACTCCGCGCTCCGGGCTCGGATGTACTCCCTCACTCGACCACCCAACGGGTTCCCCGGGACGCACCGCGGCCCCGCTCCGCCATGCCTCGGAGCGGCGCCGTCCGGCGGGAACCTCCGCTGTTCTACGACGACGTGAAGGAGCCGCACGTGGCTGAGAAGACGGCACGCAGCACCCAGGGCGAACCGGCGCCAGACGAGCAGGCGCCCGCCGACCCGCCCGAGTTCGACCCGCCCGAGTTCACCTTCGCCTTCGGCGCGCACCAGAAGACCATGGAGCAGCTCTCGCTCCGCGCGATGGCCGCGCGGCTGCCCGCCGCCCTCACGCAGACCGCGCAGATGGCCTGGCGGCTGGACCCCGCCTCCGCGACCCGGCTGCTGGCGGGGCAGATCCTCGCCGGGGTCTGTACGGCCGCCTCCCTCGGGGCCGTCGCCCGAGCGATGGGCCCGCTCCTGACCGGCGGTGGCGCGGGCGAGCGCCTCTCCGAGGCCGCCTGGCCGCTGGCCGTGGCCGCCGTCGCCGCCGGAGCCGGTACGACCGCCCAGATCGTGTCCGGGAGCGCGGCCCGCCGGCTCACCCCGCGCCTGGCCACCACGGCCGACCTCGACATGGTCGACGCCCACATGGACGTGGAGGTGTCCGCCTACGACGAGCCCGCGTTCTCCGACCGCTCGGAAGCCGCCGAGATCGGCGCGGCCCGCTCCTCCATGCTCGTGAAGGACGCGATGGCCTTCGTCAACGGCCTGGTCAACCTCGTGGCGGTGGCCGGGGTCCTCGCCGTCGTCCACCCCGTCCTGATGCCGCTGCTCCTGCTCTCCGTCGTACCGCGCGGCGTGGGCGCCGTCATCGCCGCACGCCTGGACTACGCCCTCCACAACGAGACGATCGCCTCCCGCAACATCCGCGGGATGATGCGCTGGTACCTCACCACCCACAAGCTCGGCGACGAGCTGCGCTGCAATTCCATGCGCCCCCACGCGCACGCCTGGTACGCCGCCGTCTGCGCCCGCATCGACGCCGAACTCGTCGGCTCCGCCCCGCGCTACCTCAGGGTCTCGCTCCTCGCCGCGGCCCTCGGCGGCCTCTTCCAGCTCGGTACCTGGGCCGCGCTGGGCGCGCTGGTCCTGGCCGGCTCCATGGCCCTGGCGGCGGCGGGCACCGCCATCGTCGCCATGCGCACCTCCGCCTCGGCCCTCTCCAGCCTGGTCGTCTACGGCGCCGCCATGTTCCAGCACGCCCTCTACCTGGAGGACTACCGCCTCTTCCTGGAGCAGGCCCGCGAACTGGCCGTCACCCGGGGCGGCGTGGAGGCGGGGCCGCCGGAGAAGATCAGCCTGGAGAACGTCTCGTACACCTACCCGGGCAAGGACACCCCGGCGCTCGGCCCGGTCAGCCTGTCCCTGTCCCGCGGCGAGATCATCGCGGTGGTGGGCGAGAACGGCGCCGGGAAGTCCACCCTCATCCGCCTGCTGACCGGCCTCACGGTCCCGAGCGACGGGGAAGCGTACTGGGACGGCACCCCGACCCGGGCGCACGACCAGCGGACCCTGTGGACCCACGTCGGGCTGGTCGCCCAGTCCTACGCGCAGTGGCCGTTCACGGTGCGGGACAACGTCACCCTCGGCCAGCCCGGCGGCCGCGGTGACGACGCGGTGTGGGAGGCGCTCGACGCGGTCGGCATGCGCGAGGCGGTCCAGGGCTACCCGCGCGCCCTCGACACGCTCCTGGCCCGCTCCCTGTGGGGCGGCCACGAACTGTCCGGGGGCCAGTGGCAGCGCCTGGCGTGCGCCCGCGCCTTCCACCGCAGGCCCCGGCTGCTGATCATGGACGAGCCCACCTCGGCGATGGACGCCCGCGGGGAGCACCGGATCTTCACCGGGCTGCAGGAGATGAAGGAGGACCGGATCACCATGATCGTCACCCACCGGATGGAGAACTGCCGTCTGGCCGACCGGATCATCGTCCTGGACAAGGGCCGGGTCATCGAGACCGGCACCTTCGCCGAACTGACCGCCCTCGACGGCACCTTCGCCGAGCTGTACGGGCTCTCGCAGGACCGCTGACCCGCGCACCCCGCTCCGTACGCCCGGAGCGGGGTGCGCCCCGCGCGCCTACGGAGCCGCGTAGCGGGCCAGGAAGAGGTCGACGCCCGAGGTGACGACGCGGGTCAGCTCCGCCGGGTCGGTCCCGGTGCCGGGGACGAAGGTGTGCTCCAGCTGCGGGACGCCGACGGTGGCGGCGACGAGCTGCCGGACGGCGAGCCCGGGGTCGGGGACGCGGAGCCTTCCGCGCCGGCCGAGCTCGGTGAAGGCCTCGACCAGAGGCCCGTTGTACATGTCGTACGTGACCCGGTACCAGAGCCTGCCCAGCTGGGGGAAGCGGCCGGTCTCCCCGATCACCAGGCGGCGCAGCGCCATGATGTCGGGGCGCAGCAGGAGGGTGGCCCAGTCGCCGGTGAGGGCGATCAGGGCGGCGCGCAGATCGGCGGCCTCCACGAGGGCGGAGCCGCCCGGTTCGAGGTCCGCGTAGGTCTCGCGCAGGATGCCGCCGATGGCGGCGAGGAACAGTCGCTCCTTGGTGCCGAAGTGTTTGTACACCGTCGCCTTGGAGACCCCGGAGCGGCTGGTGATCGCGTCCATGGAGGCGGCCGCGTACCCCTCGGCGAGGAACACTCCGCGGCGGCCGCGCCGACGATCGCCCGGCGCTTGCGCCGGACGGCGTCGGAGGATGCGGGGAGGACCGGGATGCCGTACGCGTCGGTGGCGTTGGGCGTCTCGGCTGCCATGGGGGAGTCCTTCGTACGTGCGGGTGGCCGGCGGTGGCCTGCGGGGGAGGTGCGTACGGGGGTCAGTGTAGGAACGGAAGCGGTCCGTACGCGCGCACGCACCGCCTGTCCCGCACGGCCTGTCCCGCACCGCCTGTCGGGTCCCGGCGCGTGTCAGCCCCGCGCCGTGCCGCCGTTCCTGACGGCCTCGGTGATGTCGGCCGTGTCCGCGGCCGGCGGCACCGCGATCTCCTTCACCACGCCGAAGGAGAGGAAGTCGATGTCGACGATCACGCTCCCGAGGGTCTGGTTCAGCCGCGAGGGCATGCCCTTGTCGTCGACCCAGACGTCCGAGACGAGCTCGGTCGCGCCGCCCCCGCCCCCGCCCGCCGCGCCGAACGCGGCTCCGGCGTCGCCCATCCTGTCCACCGGAACCGTGGCCCGGTAGTGGACGGAGCTCTTTCCGTTGACGTCCTCCCGGCCGATCTCGGTGACCTCGTCGGCCCACTTGAGCGACTTCAGTCCGGCCGTCGGGTCGTTGTCGCCCGCGTTCATCCCGGCGGCGCCCCGCTCGCCGAGCACGGCCGAGGCCTCGATCCTCAGCCAGGTCCTGCCCGCGTAGGGGCCGCTCGGCGCCGGGTCGATGCCGTAGTAGTACGCCCCCTGGACGAGCCGGTACGTGATCGTGCCGTCGGCGACCAGGTCCTCCATCCGGAGGTCCTCGGCCGGCATCTCCGCCTCCACCGCGAGGCCGTTGCCCCAGGAGTAGAGGCCGTTCAGCCGGACCGGCCTGCCGCCCGTGCCGGGCATCGTCACGCTCATCTCAACCTCGGCCGAGCCCGCCCCGGCGGCCTGGTCGGAGGCCTTCGTGAGCGTCGAGACCAGCGTCCGCGCCGAGTCGGCCGCCTTACGGCCCGCTTCGGCGCCGGTCGTGCAGCCGCTCAGGCCCGCCGTCACGATCACCGCGGATGCGACGCCCCTGGTGACCCTGGTGACCGTTCCCGCCTTCATTCCCACCCCTTGCCCGGTAGCCGTCCCGGCCCCCCGCAGATGCGCGGGCACGCGTCCGAGCAGCCTGTATATCCTGCCCGGCATGCTGCGACTCGAACGCCTGCGGGCCGCTCACGAAGATGCCCTGCGGGCCTTCGAGCGGGAGAACCGGGCCTACTTCGCCCGCTCCGTACCGGACCGCGGGGACGCGTACTTCGCGGAGTTCGGCGCCCGCCACCGCGCCCTTCTCGCCGAACAGGAGGCGGGCACGTGCCAGTTCCATCTGGTGCTGGACACCTCCGGAGAACTGATCGGGCGCGTCAACCTGGTGGACCTGGCGGACGGCGCCGCCGACCTCGGCTACCGGATCGGTCAACGGGCGGCGGGCCGCGGCGCGGCCACCGCGGCCGTCCGGAAGGTCTGCCGGCTCGCTGCCACGGAGTACGGGCTCGGATCCCTCACCGCGTCCGCCGCCCTGCACAACCCGGCCTCGGCGGCGGTGCTCCGGCGGACCGGATTCACGGTACTGGGGGAGACGGTCCTGGACGGCCGTCCCGCGCTGACCTACCGGCGGACACTCACGGCTGAGTCCTGACCGCCGCCCCGCCGACCGGGCGCCGCGCCGGCCCGGCCCGACGCCCGCCAGGTCCCGCGTCGCGTCGGTCCGGCCCGGCGCCATCCGGGCGTCGCGCGGTTCGGCCCGGCCTCGCGTCTTCCGGGCGGCGCGTTTGCCCGGCCCCGGCCCCGGGGCCGCTGGGCCTCGCGTCCGCCTGGCCCGGCGTACTCCCGTCGGCCCGGCCGCGCGTCTTCCGGACGTCGCGTCCGCTGGGCCTCGTGTCTGCCCGGTCCGGCGTCCGCTGGGCCTCGTGTCCGCCTGGCCCAGCATCAGCCCGGCGTCGCGTCCGACGGGCCCCGCGTCGGTCCGGCCCCGGGTCCGTCGGGTCCCGGGGCCGCTGGGCCATGCGTCCGCCGGGCGCCGGGTCGGTTCGGCCCCGTGTCCGTCGGGTCCCGTGTCTGCTGGGCCCGGCGTGCGCCGGCGTCGTGTCCGCCGGGCGCCGCGTCTGCCCGGCCCCGGGGCCGCTGGGCCTCGCGTCCGCCCGGCCCGGCGCCGCCCCCCGCCCGGGGGCGCCGCCTGTCCCGCCCCGTCCGGACGGGGCGACAGACCGGCTTCTGGTGCCTACGGGTGACGGACCGACAGCAGCGCATCACTCCATCGGGGCCCTCGGCGCGCGCGCACGGCGTTGATCACCGAGTGTGTGGATCACCGGCAGCGCGTGCTGCCCGTCGGCCCCCGCATTGAGGAGTCCCCGGCCCCATGGCTGTCGCCGTCGTTCTCTCCGTCCCATCCGCCGCCCCCACCGCGAGGGATGCCGCGAAGCCGGGCCACCGTGTGGCTCCGCCGAAGCCCGTCGACGACGCGCGGGACGCGGTCGGCCGGCCGCCGGCGTCGCGCCGGGGCCTCGCCGCCGCGGGGACGGGCGGCGCCCGCGGGTGCGCAGGCCCGACGCCCCTCCGGCTCACCCGCGTCAAAGCCCCGCGCGCGCAAGGGGACCCGTCGCCCTGCACGGCGTTCGTGACCGCGCGCGGCATCTGAGCCGGCCCCCGCTCCCCGTGCGCCGCACCGCGGTGCGGTCCTATGCGCTGCCGTGGCCCGTTGCCCGGCCCCGGGGTCCCGCGCCTCCGCGCCCTGTCCAGACGTGATCCCCTCCCCCCTCCCCACGCCACTTGGAGCAAGCCGATGGTCCTCGCCCCGTCGCCGCCCCCGGGCTGCCCCCACACCGGACCCGCCCGCAGGACCGTGGTCCAGGCGGCGGCCCTCGCCGCCGCCGGTCTCACCGCGGGCCTCGCGCCCACGGCGTGGGCCGCCGAGGCACCGGCCCGCCCGGCGGCAGGCCCGGACGCGGAGCCCGCGCGGAGGGACACCGCCCCCGCTCCCCTTCCGCTGCGCACCGACCGCGAGTCCCAGGGCGACATCCTCGCCGGGTTCCGCAAGGACCACGCCTGCTTCCTCTTCCTCCACTTCGGCGACGCCGTCAAGGCCCGGAGCTGGCTGACCCGCCTGCTGCCCTCGATCTCCACCACCGAGGAAGTGGCCCGCTTCAACCGGGCCTTCAGCAGGGCCCGCCGGCTGAGGGGCGGCATCGACCCCGAATCCATGGCCACCCTGTGGACCGGGATCGGCCTGACCCATCCGGGGCTGCGCCTGCTGTCGGGCAAGGAGCCCTTCCCCGCCGCCCCGGCCGGGTCCAGCGCCGAGGCCTTCACCCAGGGCTCCGCGGCCCGCGCGCAGCTGCTCGGCGACACCGGAACCAGCGCCCCGCAGTCCTGGCTGTTCGGCGCCGAGGAGCCCGCCCGCGCGGTGCACGTGGTCCTCACGCTCGCCGCCGACCAGCCCGAACGCCTCGCCACCGCCGTCGCCGAACACCGCGCGGCCGCCGCCGCGGACGGCGTGACGGTCCTGTTCCGCCAGGACGGGGCCACCCTCCCCGGGGAGCTGCGCGGGCACGAGCACTTCGGCTTCCTCGACTGCATCAGCCAGCCCGGCGTACGGGGCTTCGACGAGCCCGACCCGGCCGACGCCTCCGGCGTGCTCGGCAAGCCCGGAACCCGGCTGATCCCCGCGGGCGAGTTCGTGGTCGGCCCCGAGCGGGTGAACAAGCGCCCCACGGGTCTGCCCGCCTGGGCCACCGGCGGGGCCTTCCAGGTGGTACGCCGCCTCGCGCAGGACGTGCCCGGCTGGTGGACGCAGGTCGCCCTGCGCCTCTCCGATCTCCAGCGCGCGGGCGCCGCGCCCGCCGACGCCGGCCGCGAATGGCTCGGAGCCCGCCTGATGGGCCGCTGGCCGGGCGGCATGCCGGTCTCCCTGTGTCCCGCGGCCGAGCAACTGCCCGCGCCGGGCAAGCACCCCGACGCCGGGCTCGACTACGGCCAGGACCCGCAGGGCTGGGGGATGCCGCTCTTCGCGCACATCCGCAAGGGGAACCCGCGCGGCGGCCTCGTCCTCACCCCGGGCCGCCCCCCGGTGGCCCAGGCGGAGCTCGACGCGCGGCGACTGATGCGGCGCGGAATCCCGTACGGCCCCGTCTACAAGCCCGAACTGGGCGAGGAGCACGGTCCGCAGGCCGAGCGCGGGCTGGTCTTCGTCTGCCACCAGTCGGACCTGGTGGGGCAGTTCGAGCTGGTGATGCGCAAGTGGGTGAACGACCCCGACTTCCCGGCCGGCCGCAACCCGCGCGCCGGCTGCGACCCGGTGCTCGGCCCCGATTCGGCCATCGCCTTCGAAACCCCCTCGGCGGACGGCACCGGCAGCCGGGCCAACACCCTCCACTTCGGCCGGTTCGTCCGCACCGAGGGATCGGTCTACGCCTTCAGCCCCTCCCTCCCCGTTTTGCGCGCCTTGGCCAAGGGCCAGCTCGACGCCTCCATCGAGTTCCACACCGGCTCGGTCCTGCGCCCGGGCGACGTCCTCGACGCGGGCAAGGCCCGGCTGACCCTGGACGCCTCGGGCGACCTCGCCCTGCTCGACGCCGGCGGCGCCCGTACCTGGCGTACGTACACCGGTGGCGTCGGCCGCGACGCCGTGCTCACCCAGGACGGCGAACTGCTCGTGCGCGACGCCGACGGCGGCACGGTCTGGTCCAGCGGAACCGGCGGCCACCCCGGCGCGCGCCTGCTGCTGCGCCCCTCCGGAGAGCTGGTGATCCTGGCCGGGACCCGGGTGCTGTGGAAGGCGTCCGCCTCGTAGGGTGACCGCATGGCGATCACGGAACCAGCGACGGACGACAACCGGTTGATCTACGGCTGCATGGCTCTCGGCGGGAGCTGGGAGCCCGGCCCGTACCGGGCCGAGGACATCGACGAGGCCGAGGCGGCGATCGAGGCCGCCCTCGACAGCGGCATCACGATGTTCGACCACGCCGACATCTACCGGCACGGAAAGGCGGAAGCCGTCTTCGGCGAGGTGCTGGCCCGCACCCCCGGCCTGCGCGAGCGCATCACGCTGCAGACCAAGTGCGGCATCCGGCTCGCCGAAGGCGACCGCCCCGGCATCTACGACCTGCGGGGCGCGAGCATCGTCAGCCGCGTCGAGGAGAGCCTCGCGCGGCTGCGCACCGACGTCATCGACGTCCTGCTCCTGCACCGGCCCGACCCCCTGGCGGACCCGGCGGAGATCGCCGAGGCACTCACCTCGCTGCACCGCCAGGGCCTCGTGAAGCGGTTCGGCGTCTCCAACATGAACGCCGCGCAGATCGCGCACCTGCAACGCCAGCTCGACCTGCCGCTCGTCGCCAACCAGCTGGAAATGAGCCTGGACCGGCGGGACTGGCTGGAGGACGGGGTCCTCGTCAACACCCCGGCCTCGGCGGCCGTCGGATTCCCGTCCAGCACCGTCGAGTACTGCACGGCGAACGGGGTCCGCCTCCAGGCCTACGGCTCCCTGGCCCAAGGACGCTTCACCGGACGGGAGTCGAGCGTGGGGGAGCACGCGACCGCCGAGCACCTGCGCGCCCTGGCCAAGGCGAAGGACACGACCCCGGAGACGATCCTGCTGTGGTGGCTGCAACGCCACCCGGCCCGGATCGCCCCCGTCATCGGCACCGGCCGCCCCGAGCGCATCCGGGCCTGCCGCGACGCCGCGCTGCGGGCCCCGGACCTGGGTCACGAGGAGTGGTACTCGCTGTGGCTCACGGCCCGGGGCGGGCCGCTTCCCTAACCTCGGGCGAGGCCGCAGACGGCCGCCATGTCCGAACCTGGGCGTGCGCTGCCCCGCCGGCGCCCGCGCTGCGGCCCCGGGCGCCCCGACCGACAATGGGAAGTACGCCGCCGCCGCCGGAGAGGAGGTCTGCCCATGGGCAGACGGTCGCCGAAGGCCGCACGGATCGGGTCCCTCGTCGCGGCTGCGGTAGCGCTGTTCGGCATCCAGCTCGACTTCTTCGCGCTCAACCTGGCCATCCCCGGTATCGCGGACGAATTCGGTGTCACGGCATCGGCCGCCCAGTGGACCCTCTCCGGCTACATGCTCGCCCTCGGCTGCTGCTTCATCATCGGCGGCAGACTGGGGGACGTGTTCGGGCGCCGGGGCGCCCTGCTGGCCGGCACGGCGATCTTCGCTGCCGCGTCCGTCTGGTGTGCGCTGGCTCAAGGCCTCGGCCCGCTGGTGGCTGCGCGGATCGTGCAGGGTGTCGGTGCGGGCATCGTCTTCCCGGTGTCCGTCGCGGTCGTGAGCAACGCCTTTCCGGACGAGACCCGCGCCCGCGCATTGGGCGCGGTCTTCGGGATCGCCAACATCGGTACGGCCCTCGGCCCGTTCGTCGGCGGCGGCCTTACCGAGGGACCGGGGTGGCGCTGGATCTTCTGGCTGCTGGCTCCGCTGAGCGCGCTGGCCCTGTTCGTCTCCGCCCTGTACGTGCCCGACTCGCGCGACGCCTCCGCGCCCCGACAGCTTGATGTGCTCGGCTGCTGCGCGATCGTGTGCGCGCTCGCCGCGCTCACCTTGGCCGTGGAGCGCGGCAGCGCGTGGGGCTGGGATCATGCCCGCACCCTGACGCTGTTCACGGTGGCGGCGGTGGCCGGAGTTCTGTTCCTCCTGCGGGAGCGCCACACACGGCACCCGCTGGTCGACCTCCGGCTGTTCCGCAACGCTCCCTATGTGATGGTGACCGGCATGGGAGCGGTCGCCAACATGGGCTTCGTCGTCACCGTCTTCCTCACCACGCTCTACCTTCAGGGGGTACGCGGGCTGTCCCCGCTGATGGCGGGCGTCGTGTTCCTCGCCCCCGCGCTCCTCACGGCCTTGAGCGGTCCGCTGGGTGCCCGACTGGGGCGGCACATGCGCCCCACCGCGGTGATGGTGCTGGCCGGTGCGATCGCCGGGACGGGCATGATCGCGCTCAGTCACACCACTGCCTGGTGGTTGTACGTGCCCGTGTTCGCCTGGTGCGGCCTCGGCCTTGGACTCGGTTGGACCTACTCGAGCGTTGCGACCCAGCAGGTCGTGGACCCGGCTCGGGCCGGTGAGGCGTCGGGCGTGCTGTTGACGTTCTTGATCACGCTGGGTGGGATCGCCCTCGCATCGGCGGCCGCCGCGATCGCGGCGCTGACGCCCGAACGAGCCCCTGAGGAGGCGTACGAGGTGATACTGCGCATCGGAGGGGCGGCCATCCTCGCGGCGTCCGTCCTCGTCATGGCCGTATCCCATCGCCGCGCGCGGTCCGCAGCCGAGTGAGGGGACGCGCCGTCGAACGGCGGGATCGGCGCGGCCGCGCGTGCCGCGGAACTCCATGGACACGTGGCGCCGCTGCGGCTTGGAGATGCCGGGCCGGCGCCCCGGTGGAATGCTGAGGCTATGCCGTCCAAGCCCGCAGCACCCACGCCGCCTCCGCAGGCGCGTGCGGCCGCGCTCGTTCTCTCAGAGGAGGATGCGGTCGAGCTCCTGGCCTATCTGGTGACGGCCGCCAGTATTCAGATGAGCGAGGCCGCGGAAAACGCGCCGAAGCGTCTGCTCACCGCAGCCGGCCGGCTCGCCGGAATGATCACCCCGCAGGCGGGCGAGGGACTACTGCCCCTGCTCGCCGAGATCGAGCGGCAAGCCGGCGACACTGCCGTCCAGGCCGGCGACCCGGATGCGTACGCCGCCCAGGTCGATGACCTGTGCCGGACGCTGGCCGAGCACCTGCTGACCCGTCTGGGGCTGACCGAAACCCAAACCGTATGAACGAGAGCCGAGAAGGCGCCGAAGCCGACCCCGTCATCCGGGCGATCCGCACCCGCCGTGTGGTCCGCGCCCTCACCACGGTTCCCGTCGATCAGGAGGACCTGGAAGCCGTGGTCGACAGCGCGCGCTACGCGCCGCGCGCCGGAAACCGCCGGATCCACCGGTACGTCGTCGTCACGCGACCCGCGATGCTCCGCGCGTTGCGGATGGTCTCGCCCGGGATGCTCCAGGCTCCCACGGCCGCGGTCGTGGTGTGCATCGACTGGGATCGGGCCGGAGCGTTCGGCTTCACCCGGGCCACCCCGGCACCGTACGTCGACGTAGGGACGGCCTCCGCGACGATGCTCCTCGCGGCGCACGCCCTGGGGCTGGGTGCAGGACCGGTCACCTCGTTCAGCCGGACGGCGGCCGCCACCCTGCTCGGCCTGCCCGAGCCCGTCCGGCCCGAGCTCATCGTGTGCCTCGGCAACCCCGCCACCCAACGGACACCGGCTTTGCGCCGCCGACCCGGCAACGAATGGACGGACGTCCTTCAGTGGGATCGCGGGGCCCGGCCAGAGGGGTCCGGACCACAGCACGGACGCGACGCCACGCGGCACCGCAAGCGGGATGAAGAGCTGATCCGGAGCCAAATCAGCAAGATCGCTCCCGCCTCTGCCCCTGGGCGGGAGGAGCACGGCGCAGAGGCCTTCGTGGACGTGTACGCCCAGGATGCCGACCTGACCAACGTGGTCGGCAAGACCTTTCAAGGCCGCGATGCCATCGTCGGACACCTGCGCAGGCTCTTCGCGGATCCCCGGTTCCTGGCCGGGACCCCGGTGGGATCTCCCCGGTCGGAACTTCGCTGGGTGACCGATGACGTCGTGATCGTCAAGACCTACACCGAGCGCGAGGGGCAGCAGACCGTGACGGGATCCGCGCTGCCCCTGCGCAGGACGTATGCGTTCAGGGTGTTCCATCGCGCGGACGGAGAGTGGCTTCTCGTCTCCGACTTCTACATGGACGTACGGGGGGAGTCGACTCTCTCCTACGAGGAAGACGCCTCGGCCCCCTCCTGACTTCCGGCCCGGGTGCCGAACACCGTCGAGCGCATGATCCCGCACCTTCGCGCCGCCATGGTCGTGATCAAGGACCTCATCCGGACCATCCCTTGATCACGGCCACACGCACCCCCTAGCCGGGCGACCCGACCGCGCAGACCAGGATCGGGGTGGCTCGGCGGGGGTCGAGGGCGTTGCGGACCATGTGCCAGACGTTCAGGTCGTAGGCCTCGGCGATGTGGCCCACCGGGTCGAAGGGGCAGAAGTCCTGCACGTACTGGTTCTTGACCCCGGGCTCACGGACGAACGCCGTCTCGGTCGGGGTCACCAGCTCGTCGTAGCGCGAGGTGATGACGGTGTACGCGATCCCGGGCTGGGCCACCGGACCGTTGTTGAGGGCCAGGATCGCGGGACCGCCGGGCACCTCGTCGGCGAGCACCGGGATGCCGATGGTGGTCACGATCTTCTCCATGGTCGCCCGGCCGATCAGCTTGTCGCCCAGGTCCAGCAGCCCGGCGGCGTTCGTGCCGTGGGTCGGGGGAGCGATGGCCACGACCGCCTTGATGTGGGGCTGGATGCCCTGCATCTTGGCGAGGTAGAGGGCCTGCAGCCCACCCTCGGAGTGGCCGACGACCGAGACCTTGGCCGCGCCGGTCGCGCCGCGCACCTTCTCCACGTACTCCTTGATCTCCAGGTTGGAGACGGCCACCGGCTTGAGGCCTCCGACGAGCGGGAAGCCGTCGTAGGCGCCGTAGGTCAGGGCGAAGGTGCAGTAGCCGCGGGCGGCGAGGTCGAGCTGGAGGACGTTGAGGTCCTCGTACCAGGTGGCGAAGGTGCCGTGGAGCAGCACCACGGGCTCGGGGTGCGCGGCGCTGGGCCGGCAGGAGAAGTCGTTGACCCCGCCTCCCGTGACGCCCTCGGTTGCGGCGTGCGCCGGGAAGGCGGCGCCGAGCAGGAGGGCCAGCGGGAGGGCGGCCCTGGCGAGCAGGGTGCGGGTGCGCGACGCACGGGTACGGCGAGCCATACGAGATCTCCTGACGGGGGGTCATGCACTGGTCGGACTGCACAGAATGCTCCGGCGCGCGGCCCCTGTCCCCTGGCGGTACGCGCAGAATGCTTCCTCTCGCGTTTGTGCACGGTGACAATGCGAGGATGGACGACACGGGGATGGACGACGCAGGCGGTACGGCGGGCACTACGGCGGGCGGTGCGCCGGTTCCGGAATCGGGCGCTACGGCGGGAGGGGCGGAAGTCCGCTCGCCGGAAGGCCGGTTCACCGCCGCGCCCGGGCTCGCCGCCGTACTGCTGCCCCGGATGGCGGAGATGGCGGCCGAGACCGCCTCCCGGCTGACCGCCGACATCCCCGCCTACCGGCTGCTGCCCGACAGCGTCCTCGGCGGCGACCTGGTCGCCAACACCGAAGCCGTGCTGAAGCTGTTCTTCACCACCGTCGCCGAAGGGCGGGCGCCCACCGAGGCCGAGCTGGCCGCTCCCGTCGCCTGGGGTGCCGAACGGGCCCGGGACGGGGTCCCCCTGGAGGCGGTGCTACGGGTCTACCCGCTGGGCGCCCGCCGCGCCTGGGAGCTCGCCGCAGCTGGCCCGGACCCCGTCGCCGACCCGTACGCCCTGGTCACGGGCCTGCTCGCGTTCCTCGGCGAGGTCATGCCCAAGGTCGCCGAGGCATACCTGCGTGAACAGGCCGACCTCGACTGGGAACAGCGCGAACACGGCCGCAACCTCGCCGGAGTCCTGCTCGCGGGCCGCCCGGCCCGGCGCGCCGCCGAACGGTACGGGCGCACCCTCGCCGAACGGTACGAGGTGGTCGTCCTGCGGCTGCCGGAGGCACCCGGCGGCGCGACGAACCGCATCCTGCGCGCCCTGCGCTCCGAACTGGACGGAAACCCCGAGGTACTTGCCACCTTCAAGGGCGAAGGAGGCGTCCTGCTGGTCCCGCTCGGCCCGCTCGGCCCGCACGCCCCGGCGGACCCGACCGGCCCGGCCGCCGCCCCGGACGGAGCGACCCGGCGCCTGCTCGCCCGCCTCGACACGGCGGCCGCACTGCGGTGCACGGCGGCGGCCGCCGTCGCCGAGGACCACGGATCGATCCCGCGGGCCCAGGCCGAGGCCTCCGAAGTGCTTTCCCTGGCCGAGGACTTGGGGCGCCCGCCCGGCCTCTACCGGCTGGCCGACCTCGCCGTCGAGTACCAGCTCGTACAGCCGGGCCCCGCCCGCGACGCCCTGGCCCGGGTCCTGGCACCCCTCGAGGACCAGCCCCATCTGATCGCCACGCTGCGGGAGTTCATCGCGGCCGGCTACCGGCGCGCGGACGCCGCCGAGGCCCTCACGGTCCACCGCAACACCCTGACCTACCGCCTGGGCCGCATCCGCCTCCTCACCGGACACGACGCCACCGACCCCACGGGCGCCCGCCACCTCGCGGCGGCCCTGACGGCCTACGGCGCGGCCCGCCGCCCCGGCGCCTGAGACGCAGCGGGGTCGCAGTACCGGGGCCGCCCAAACCGTCCTTATTCAGGGCGGGGACAATTCCCCGGTCACCCTGACCAGTTCTGGCGGGACGGTTCTACGACCCCCGCCGGCCGAAGCCGGCGGGGGTCCTTGGCCGATCTTCCTGCGGTCCCGTCGGGAAACGGGCCCCGTCAGGTGAGGGGGAGCAGGCGGGACGGGCCGTGTGCCGAGGCGGGGGTGGAGGGGGAGGCGAGCGGGGCGTCGGTGCGGGCGGCGAGGGCGCTGCCGGCCAGCCAGGCGTTCCAGTCGAGGTTCCAGTCCCCGAACCCGTTGGCGAAGGGGGCCATCGGCTCACCGCCGCTGTTCAGCACCGACACCACGTCCCCCTCCCGCACCATGTCGAAGAACCAGGCCGCGTCGGCCGTGCTCATGCCCGTGCAGCCGTGGCTGACGTTCTCCTCGCCCTGCGCGTCGACCGACCAGGGCGCGGCGTGCACGTACTCCCCGCTCCAGGTCACCCGGGTCGCGTAGAAGACGGGCAGGTCGTAGAACTCGCTGGTACCGCGCTTGATGCCCACCGAGTCCCCGCGCATCCGCACCTTGCGCTCCTTGCCGAGCACGACCTTGATGCCGCTGCGCGTCAGGAACCCCGCCTTGCCGGTGGTCACCGGGATGGTCCGGACGGTCCGGCCGTTGCGCCGTACGGTCATCTCGTGCGCGGCGGCGTCGGTGATCGCCTCGATGCGGTCCCCGATGGTGAGCCGCAGGGACTCCGAGGGGCCGCCGTACTTCCCGTCCCCGACCTCGATCCCGTCGAGACCGCTGACCACGTGCACCACGGCGTGGGCGGGCCAGTAGGTACGGGGCCGGTAGTGCAGGGTCGAGTCGTCGACCCAGTGCCAGGCCCCCTCGACAGCCGGTTCCGAGGTGACCTGAAGGGCCCGCTCCACCCGGACCCGCGCGGCGGGATCGGCGGCGGGGACGGGGCTGCTCAGAGAGGCCGTCACGATCTGCCCGGCCCCGTACGTGCCGGGGCGCGGCCCGAACTCCGCGGTGAGCCGGTCGTCCTGCGCCGCCGCCGCGGTGCGGAACGCCATGGTCACGCCGACGGGGGTGCCCGCCGCGTCCTGGGCGCCGACCCGGACGGTGTAGGTCTCCCCGGCCCGCAGCGGTTCGGTGTTGCCCCAGTGGTGCCCCCGGGCGCCCAGGGCGCCGCCCACGTAGCGGCCGTGACCGTCGTGGACGGTGACGTACGTGAGGAGTCCCGGTCCGGCGAGGGTGATCTCCAGGGGGCTGGCCGCGTCCGTGGGCAGGACGACCGTGTGCGCCGCCGCCCGGGCCGCGCCGCGGGACGAGGGGTCGCGCACCACGGAGCCGGCCCCGCTGGCGGTTGCCCGGACCAGCTGCTGTTCCAGCCCGCCGCACAGCCCGGCCCGGAAGGCGTCCATCGCGCACTGCCGGCCCCCGTCCTCCAGCACCCGGCCGACCAGGAGCTCGACGGATCCGGCGTGCTCGCCGCCGGTCTGATGCACGTCCCCGGAGTACGACGCGGACTGCGGCGCGGCGGCGACGACGAAGACCAGGCCGGCCACCGCCCCTGCCGCGGTCCACGTCCTGCCCCGTCGCCCGGGTCCTCCACGGTGTGTCGATGACAGCATGCGCGCCACGCAGCCCTCCCAGATCGCCTTCGGCCGGATGGCAGCATCAAAACGATTTCCGGGCAGCCTGATGATCATGAACTCGGCCCATGGGGCCGAACGGGTACCGAAGAGGGCTCGTACGGAGTAGGGGAGGGGCGCTTCAGGCGTGCAGGTGCGCGGGTGCGTGCTCAGGCCGATGCGTTGGCGCTGGCGCCGGCCGTGACGTTGGCGAAGAACGCGGCGAGGTTCGCGACCGTCCGCTGGATCTTCTCCTCCAGGGTGAGCGACTCGTGGAGCCGCGCACCGGGGCCCGCGTCCTTCTTGCCCCGTACGTAGAGGGAACAGGCGAGGTCGCCGCAGATGTACGCGCCCACGGAGTTGCCCTGCTGCCCCGCCTTGCCCGCCTTCGGCGCGACCATCAGTGAGACGCCCCCGGTGTGCGTGGTCAGGCACAGCGCGCACATGCTGCGCCGGGCCTGGGAAGGGGCCGCGCCGGAGGAGCGCAGCGCGAGGGCGACCGGGCGGCCGTCCAGTTCGGTGACCAGGTAGGCGCGCTCGGGGGCCTTGGGGTCCCACCAGCCGAGGAAGTCCAGGTCCTCCCACGGGCGCTCGGCCAGATCGCGGGGGACGGACAGGCGCTTGGCCTCGCCCTTGGTGCAGTTCACGAAGGCGGCACGGATCTCTTGCTCGGTCAACGGCTTCATAACAGCAGGCTAATTTGCCTAAAGGTTTTAGGCAAACGCATAATGGCTATCGCCAGCTAGGAGGCACATGATGGTTCGAGCAGGACTGACCACCGAGCGGCTGACCCGGGCGGGCGCGGAACTCGCCGACGAGGTCGGCTTCGAGCAGGTGACCGTCTCGGCGCTCGCCCGGCGGTTCGACGTCAAGGTCGCGAGCCTCTACTCGCACCTGAAGAACTCCCAGGACCTCAGGACCCGGATCGCCCTGTTCGCCCTGGAGGAACTGGCCGACCGGGTCGCGGCCGCCCTGGCGGGGCGGGCCGGCAAGGACGCCCTGGCCGCCTTCGCGGACGCCTACCGGGACTACGCCCGGGAACATCCCGGCCGCTACGACGCCGCCCGGCTCCGGCTCGACCCCGAGACCGCGGCCGCCAGCGCGGGCGTCCGGCACGCCCAGATGACGCGGGCCATCCTGCGCGGCTACGACCTGACGGAACCCGACCAGACCCACGCGGTCCGGATGCTCGGCAGCGTCTTCCACGGCTACGTCAGCCTGGAGCTGGGCGGCGGCTTCAGTCACACCGCCGTGGACCCCCAGGAGTCCTGGGACTGGATGGTGGACTCGCTCGACGCGATGCTGCGTAACCGAGTGGCCGAGTAACTGCCCGACCCGACCCGACCCGACCCGATCGCGACGAGGCTGAGGCGATGACCACCGACCGAGACCCGATCACCACGCCGATCACCACGCCGGTCACCGAGGACCTCCTGCGCGGCGCCGCCGACGCGGAACGCACCGCGCACGGCCTGCTGCCCCACCGGCTGCCCGCCCGGGTCCGCCCGCAGATCCCCGACGACCAGCTGGCCACGGCCGAGGCCCGCCCGTCCGGCGTGCGCCTGGTCTTCCGTACCCGGGCCACCGTCATCGAGCTCGACGCCCTGCCCACGAAGCGGGCCTACCGGGGCTTCCCGGCCTCGCCGGACGGCGCGTACGACCTCGTGGTCGACGGCGTGGTCACGGCCCGGGCGACCGTGCCCGGCGGCAGGATCCGCACCCTCGACCTGGCCACCCAGGCGGTCGAACTCGAAGAGGGGCCGCCCGGCACCGCCCGCTTCGCGGACCTGCCCGCGCGGGACAAGCTCGTCGAGATCTGGCTCCCCCACACCGAGATCGCCGAGCTGATCGCGCTGCGCACCGACGCCCCCGTCACACCGGCGCCGGACAGCGGGCGCAGGGTGTGGCTGCACCACGGCAGCTCCATCAGCCACGGCTCGGACGCTGCGCGCCCCACCGGGACCTGGCCGGCCCTGGCCGCGGCGCAGGGCGCCGTGGACCTGGTCAACATGGGATTCTCCGGCAGCGCCCTGCTGGACCCCTTCACCGCCCGCGCGATGCGCGACACCCCCGCCGATCTGATCAGCGTCAAGATCGGCATCAACATCGTCAACCTGGACCTGATGCGGCTGCGCGCCTTCGCGCCCGCGGTCCACGGCTTCCTCGACACCCTCCGCGAGGGCCATCCGGCGACGCCGCTCCTGGTCGTCTCGCCCATCCTGTGTCCGATCCAGGAAGACACCCCGGGCCCCCTCACCACCGACTTCAGCACGGGGACCCTGCGGTTCAAGGCGCTGGGCGACCCGGCCGAGCGGGCCGCCGGGCGGCTGACGCTCAACGTCGTCCGCGACGCACTCGCCGGGATCGTCGCGCAGCGGGCGGCCGACGACCCGCACCTGCACTACCTCGACGGACGTGACCTCTACGGGGCTGCGGACCACGCCGAACTGCCGCTGCCCGACGACCTGCACCCCGACTCCGAGGGCCATGTGCGCATCGCCCGGAACTTCGCCCGCCACGCCTTCGCCGCCGGGGGTCCCTTCGCCCCGCCGGCCGCCTGAACCACCTCGTGCCGCGGCCCGGCGGGGTGCCCCCGGGCGCTCCGCCGGACTCGCCGCAAACCCGGTCGCGCGTCAGAATGACGGCACGCCGTCCCTGGGCCAAAACTTCCACGGCCCCGGATTTTGCATGAACATGCATCATCGCGCATACTCATCCCATGTCAAAGGTTCTCACCTCCCTGCCCACCGGCGAGCGCGTCGGAATCGCCTTCTCCGGCGGCCTCGACACCTCCGTCGCCGTCGCCTGGATGCGCGACAAGGGTGCCGTCCCCTGCACCTACACCGCCGACATCGGCCAGTACGACGAGCCCGACATCGCGTCGGTTCCCGCGCGGGCCACGGCGTACGGCGCCGAGATCGCGCGCCTGGTCGACTGCCGTGCGGCGCTCGTGGAGGAGGGCCTGGCGGCTCTCGCCTGCGGCGCGTTCCACATCCGCTCGGGCGGTCGTGCCTACTTCAACACGACGCCCCTCGGGCGCGCCGTGACCGGCACCCTGCTGGTCCGCGCGATGCTCGAGGACGACGTGCAGATCTGGGGCGACGGGTCGACCTTCAAGGGCAATGACATCGAGCGGTTCTACCGCTACGGCCTGCTCGCCAACCCGCACCTGCGCATCTACAAGCCGTGGCTCGACGCGGACTTCGTCACCGAGCTCGGTGGCCGCAAGGAGATGTCGGAGTGGCTGCTCGCCCACGAGCTGCCCTACCGCGACAGCACCGAGAAGGCCTACTCCACCGACGCCAACATCTGGGGCGCCACCCACGAGGCGAAGACCCTCGAGCACCTCGACACCGGTGTGGAGACCGTCGACCCGATCATGGGCGTCCGGTTCTGGGACCCCTCGGTCGAGATCGCCACCGAGGACGTCACCATCGGCTTCGCGCAGGGCCGCCCGGTCACGATCAACGGCAAGGAGTTCGCCACCGCCGTCGACCTGGTCATGGAGGCGAACGCCATCGGCGGCCGCCACGGCCTGGGCATGTCGGACCAGATCGAGAACCGGATCATCGAGGCGAAGAGCCGCGGCATCTACGAGGCTCCGGGCCTGGCCCTGCTGCACGCCGCGTACGAGCGCCTCGTCAACGCGATCCACAACGAGGACACGGTCGCCCAGTACCACAACGAGGGCCGGCGCCTCGGTCGCCTCATGTACGAGGGCCGCTGGCTGGACCCGCAGGCGCTGATGATCCGCGAGTCCCTGCAGCGCTGGGTCGGTACGGCGATCACCGGAGAGGTGACGCTGCGCCTGCGGCGCGGCGAGGACTACTCGATCATGAACACCACGGGCCCGGCGTTCAGCTACCACCCGGACAAGCTCTCCATGGAGCGCACCGAGGACTCGGCGTTCGGCCCGGTTGACCGCATCGGCCAGCTGACCATGCGCAACCTCGACATCGCCGACTCCCGCGCGAAGCTGGAGCAGTACGCCGGCCTTGGCATCGTCGGCACCACGCACCCCGCGCTGATCGGCGCCGTCGAGGCGCCCGGCTCCGGTCTGATCGGCGCCATGCCCGAGGGCGGCGCCGAGGCCATCGCCTCGCGCGGCGAGGTCTCCGGCGACGACGAGCTGCTGGACCGCGCCGCGATGGAGTCCGGCACCGACTAGTCGGCGCCGCACGCGGCAGGGCCTGACGCGCCGCCCGCGGTCCCGATGGGGACCGCGGGCGGCGTTCGTCATGGTCACGAGGCCGTGGTCATCCAGGGGGCGACCGCGCCGCCGCGGACCCGGCGCACCTGGCCCCGGGAGTCCAGGAGCCGCAGGTCGCGGTGGATGGTCATCGCGCTGACGTCCAGTTCGCGGACGAGCCGTTCGAGGGAGGCGTACCCCTCGCGGCAGACGGTCTCGACGATGTGGTGCTGCCGGGAGGCGGCGGTCAGCTTGCCGGTCGCCAGGCTGATCCGGGGTACGTGGTCACCCCGTCGGCTGCTCATCCGTGCGCTTCCTCCCGTAGGGGCATGGACCAGATATAGACCAAAACTAGACCACGTGAGAGGGCCGGAACCCGGCCGAAGGTCCACTAGGCCCAGGTCTGTTGACTGGCCGGGGCCCGATGGGGGCTCATTCTTCTGGTCCATTTCTGGTATGGAGATGGTCTGCCGAGGTGAATACTGGAGGGGTGAACCAGTCTCTCGAGCTGCGACCCGTCCTTCGGGACGGGTCGGGGCCCGTCCACGTGCAGGCGCGCGACGCGATCGCCGACGCCCTCGCCGCCGGCGGCCTCGCCCCCGGCACGCGCCTCCCCTCGGAGCGCCACCTCTGCGAGCGTCTCGGCATCAGCCGGGTCACGCTCCGCAAGGCGCTGCACGTGCTCCAGGAGGAGGGCCGGATCGGGTCGGCGGAACGGGCCGGCTGGCACGTCACGGCCGGCGCCGGAGCCGGCGCCGTGCCGGCCTTCGAGCACACCTCGGAGCTGATCGGCGGGCTCAAGGAATACAGCCGCCGGCTCGGGTTCACCCCGACCGCCCGCGTGATCGCCGCCAGGCTTCGCCCGGCGGACTTCGAAGAGGCGGAAACCCTTCAGGTCCTGCCGGGGGCGCAGATCTTCGAGCTCGACCGGGTGCGCCTCTTCGACGACGCGGTCATGTGCCACTCCGTCACCCTTGTCCCCGCCGAGCGCGCCCCGGGCATCGGCGGCCCCGACTACACCACCGCCTCGCTGTACACCGAGCTCACCGAGCGCGGCGTCGTCCCCACCCGCGCGAGCTACACCGTCCACTCGGCCCTCGTCCCACCGGACGAGGCCCCCCTGCTCGACCTGCACGAGGGCGCTCCCGTACTGCACATCGAGCAGCTCACCTACGACCAGCACGACCGCCCCTGCGAG